>CAYNRI010000040.1:0-10117 GCA_964399575.1 uncultured Rikenellaceae bacterium | reverse complement strand
GAGCAGGCTGTTTCACGTGGAACAACCGGGGTAGTGTCAGATCCTCATGAAATAGCAAATGTACTTGGAATTGAAGGGGTTAATTTCATGATAGGAAATGCAGAAAAGGTCCCTCTTAAATTCTGGTTTGGTGCTCCATCCTGTGTACCTGCTACAAAATTCGAAACGGCAGGAGGAGTTATTGATCAATCGGATGTCCAACGCTTACTTGCGAATAAAAAAGTAAAGTTTCTGGCAGAGATGATGAATTTTCCGGGTGTAGTATATGATGACCCTGAAGTTCACAAAAAGTTAAAGGCAGCAATAAAAGCAGGTAAACCAATAGATGGACATGCACCGGGACTGACAGGAAGGGATTTGAAGAAATATGTTGAATCAGGGATTTCAACAGACCATGAATGTACATCCCTAAAGGAAGCACTTGAAAAGATTAAACTGGGAATGAAGATCCTTATACGTGAAGGCAGTGCAGCACGTAACCTGTCTGAACTGAAAAGTCTTATTTTAACGCACCCTGATAAGGTTATGCTTTGCAGCGACGATATGCATCCGGAAACTCTTATGAAAGGTCATATTGACAGGATAATATCAAGACTTCTGCAAGAAGGTTTTGATCTTTTTAAAGTAATGAGGTGCTGTACATTGAATCCTGCAAAACATTATTCTCTTGATGCAGGATTGTTACAGGCCGGAGATCCTGCTGATTTTGTTGTTTTGAAAGACTATCTGAGTATGGATATACTGGAAACCTGGATAGATGGACAAAAAGTATATGAAAGAGGCCGGACTCTTTTTAAGTATAAAAATGAAAAACCAGTAAATAATTTCAGGTCATCTTTAATATCGGAAGAGCAGCTGAAAGTAAAAAAAGCAGGGAATATGTTACGTGTAATAGGCGTCTCTGACGGCAGCCTGCTGACAAAGGAATTAATATTTAATTCAGCCGAAGGAAAATTTATTGAACCTGATAAGCTTAATGATATCCTGAAAATAGTAGTTAAAGACAGGTATAATGACTCACCACCATCGGTTGCATTTGTTAAAGGATTCAAGCTCAGAACAGGAGCATTTGCCAGTTCCGTGGCTCACGACAGCCATAATGTTATATGTGTCGGAACAAACGACAAGGATATTGCTTTAGCAATCAACAAGATAATCGGGATGAAGGGAGGACTGTCAGTATCAGATAATAACTCTGTTGATATTCTTCCTCTTCCCGTTGCAGGTATAATGTCTGATATGCCGGTGAAACATATTGCCGCAGAATATGAAAGACTAACATCAAAGGTCAGATCAATGGGGAGCGATATTTCAGCTCCATTTATGACTTTATCATTTATGGCCCTGCTTGTTATACCGGAATTAAAGCTAAGTGACAGAGGATTGTTTAATACCAAAACATTTAGTCTTATTCCTCTGTTTACAGGATAATTACTGTTTTATTAAAAAGGAATATGCATTTTTTTAATAATGTCTATTGATCCGGCAAAAATATTGAATCAGATACCTGAGAGACCTGGCGTCTACCAGTTTCTTGATCTGAAGCAAAATATTATTTATGTTGGTAAGGCTAAAAACCTTAAGAAACGGGTAAATTCATACTTTGCAAAAAACCAGTCGGCTAAGACAAGGATAATGCTTAGAAAGGCTGAAAAATTAAGTTATGTAATTGTAGATTCTGAGTCTGATGCTCTTTTGCTTGAGAATAATCTTATTAAAGAACACCAACCCAGATATAATATCCTGCTCAAGGACGATAAAACCTTCCCCTGGATATGCATTAAAAAAGAACAATTTCCAAGAGTATTCAGCACAAGAAGTCTTATTAAGGACGGCTCATCTTATTTTGGTCCCTATACTTCAGGACTGATGGTCAAAACTCTGCTTGCAATAATCAGGCAACTGTACAAGCCAAGGACCTGTATCCTCAGTCTTACACCGGAAAATATTAAATCAGGTAAGTTTAAAGTATGCCTGGAGTATCATATTGGAAACTGTAAAGGACCTTGTGTAGGACTGCAGAGTGAGGAGGAGTATGAAGAGAATATAATGCAGATCAGGAGTATTCTGAAAGGGAACATCTCAACAGTAATTGATAAACTGAGAAAGCTAATGCTGAAATATTCTTCAGAGACCCGTTATGAAGAAGCTCAGGTAATTAAGGATAAGATTGAAATTCTTAACAAATTCAGAAGCCATTCAGCAATAGTAAGCAACACAATAAAAAATGTTGATGTTTTCGGGTTTTCGCAGGATGAAAATAACACATTTATAAGCTACCTGAAAGTTGTGGATGGAGCAGTGATACAGGCCTATACACTTGAAATGAAAAGCAGGGTAGATGAAGAAAGAGAATCTTTGCTCAGCTCCGGAATTACAGAGATAAAACAAAGATTATCAAGTGATTCGCAAGAATTAATAATGCCTTTTAAGCCAGATATACAATTTGAAAAAATAAAATACACTGTTCCAATAAAAGGCGAAAAGCTTAAGCTATTGCAACTTGCAGAGAGAAATGCGGTATATTTCAAGCTGGAACAAAAGAAAAAGAGACTGGATATTGGGACAAAAGACCGGACAGGGAAAAACCTGGCAAAATTAAAAGCGGATCTCCATATGTCTGAGTTGCCAGTTCATATTGAGTGTTTTGATAACTCAAATATAATGGGGAAGAATCCTGTTGCTTCATGTGTTGTTTTTAGAAATGGCAAACCATCTAAAAAAGAATACAGGCACTTCAATATAAAATCTGTTCAGGGACCGAATGATTTTGCTTCAATGGAAGAAATTATTTTCAGAAGATATAGCAGAGTTATCCTGGAAAACCTTGCTTTACCGCAACTGATAGTTGTCGATGGCGGGAAAGGGCAGTTATCGTCAGCTGTTAAGAGTCTTAAAAAATTGCAGCTGGATGATAAAATTACAATTATCGGCATTGCTAAAAAACTGGAAGAGATTTATTTCCCTGGCGATAACGTGCCGTTATACCTTGACAAGAATTCTGTAAGCCTTAAAATAATACAGCAACTGCGCAACGAGGCCCATCGCTTTGGAATTAATTTTCATCGCGATAAAAGATCATCGGAAACATTAAGGTCAAACCTGGATGAAATCAAAGGTATTGGAAATAAATCAAAAGAGATATTATTAAAAAAATTGGGATCGGTCGATAAAATAAGAAATGCTAAGTTTGAGGAATTGAAAATCCTTATAGGCAAGCAAAAAGCAGGAATTGTCACCGAATATTACAAGAACAGACCTGGATTCAATTAAAACACAACATGTTTTATTGGCATATATATCATTGAATTACAATTTAATACGTAGATATTGCTGCAGTTTAACTTAATGAGAATCCAATATTTATATTACTCCCGTAAAGTCTCCTGTAAATTTAATCCGGAATAGGATAATTCTTCTTATTTTTCTTTCTGAATAAGTCCGGGAACGAAATCTTTAGATCATTTCGAATATCTGTTGAGCCTGCAGTATAAAAGACTTTCATCCCTAAATTTTCAGCAGCCCTTGTGTTTCCCTCATAGTCATCAATGAATAGACACTCGTCTGGTTTTAATTTGTATATTTCTGAAAGCATCATGTAAATGTTCGGATCTGGTTTGGAGCACTTCACCTCTGAAGATATTATTCCACCATCGAAATAAGTGAAGAACTGAAAAGATTTTTTTATTTCTCCAAAAATGTCCATTGGGAAATTTGACAGATAAAATATTCTTAAGTTTTGCTTTTTAAGAACAGGGAGCAGCCTGGCGTTTTTTTCAAGCGGGAACATAATATCTGTCCGTAAATTGAAAATTTCGGCTATTTCAGGCTTTTTAAGAGATGATTTTACAGAGAGGATTTCAATAGCCTCATCCGTTGTGATACTTCCGTTATCTATCATAGCCCATTCCCTGCTACGGAAAATATCGTTAAGAATGACATCACTGATACTCAAAGGGTAATTATTCTTTTCCAGATATTCAGCAGGTCTGAAACTTATTAAAACATTTCCCAGATCAAAGATTATATTCTTTATCATATCAGGGATTCTTCATACTTATTGGCTGACCGGTTGCTTCAAGAACATTCCACCAGAGTTCTCCCTCAATATCTATCTTTTTTCTTTTGGCTACTGCCATTGAGATAGGAATCAATGTGAATTCATCATTCCAGTATCCAACAACAAAATCTGTCTTTCCTGCAATAGCAGCATGAGCTGCATTTTGTGCAAGAAGGTTGCAGAATTTACTGTCATTGGCATTAGCTGGTGCACTTCTTACTATATAGCTTGGGTCGATGTATTTAATGGAGAATGGAAAATCTTTTGAATTGAATTCTTCTTTGATCTTTTCCTTGAGATAAACTCCAATATCCTTATGCTTGATATTACCTGATTTGTCTCGTTCCTGATCGCCATGTTCAAATAAGTCCTGACCTGCTCCTTCTGCTACAACAATCACAGCATGATGTCTGTCCTCCAGCCGTTTACGCAGAACTTTAAGAAAGCCTCTCGGTCCGTAAAGGTCAAATGATATTTCAGGTATAAGCACAAAATTAACTTCCTGGATTGCGAGAGCGGCGCTTGCTGCAATGAATCCTGAATCGCGGCCCATCAGCTTTACAAGGGCGATCCCATTATATGCTCCGGATGCTTCATTATGAGCATTACGGATTATATCGTTGGCAATTGAAAATGCCGTTTCAAAACCAAATGATTTCTGAATCAGATCAATGTCGTTATCAATAGTTTTTGGGATACCGGCAACAGAAATCCTTAATTTTCTTTTTTTAATTTCATCGTAAATGGCATGTGCTCCTCTTAGTGTTCCGTCTCCTCCTATGCAAAAAAGAATATTCACATTAAGAATTTCAAGAGTGTCAACCATTTCCGATACATTCTGATGGCCTCGGGAAGTTCCAAGAATAGTACCTCCGGATAAATGTATATCACTCACCATTGACGCTGTAAGTTCCACTACAGAATGATTATATTTTGAGACCAGTCCCTCATAGCCGTATTGTATTCCAAGTATCCTGTTGATTCCATACCTGTAATACAACTGGTTAACAAGGCTTCGGATAACGTTATTGACCCCGGGACAAAGCCCGCCGCACGTGACGATTGCCACCTTTGTTTTTGCTGGTTCAAAAAAAATATTCTCTTTTGGACCAGCTTTTTCGAAAGAGACTGGTATTTCTCCGGTTTCCTTACATTTATTAAAATTAATAACAGAATTATCATATAAAATTCTGTCATCGTCATCAACAAATTTGTATACAGGGCTGTCAGTTCGCGGACTTTGCTTCAGGGGAGAAATGACATTTCCTTTTCCCAGGCTGCATACCAGAAAATCATCGTATTTCATATTTTCATTTATTGATTTTTTTAAAAGCCAAAATTTGCTTTCAATGAACCAAAATTAGTCAATTTTTTGGATGGGTGACTAATAACAAAATGATAATAAACACAATAAAAATTCTGTTCAGATAAAACGCTATTTCTGGATTATCTGTTTTATTCTTCCTATCTGTCCGTTTTCAAGTTTAACTTTTATTCCATGTGGATGATTTGGAGAAGTTGTCAATACTTCCTGCACCCTCCCTCCGGTCAATTTACCTGTTCGTTTATCTTCATTAAGTTCAACAAGAACTGTAATACCCGGACGGATATCTGCCCTGCGGGTCCCATCTAAAACAAGTGTTCTTATAAGAGAATCCATAATATATATTTACAACAAGCTTACAATAATAGAAAATACCTATCTGTTAGTTAAAACAAATTTTTTGTGTTTTGATATTTTGAAAGGGAATAAAACTAATAAGTTCCTTTTACCCTTGTCCTGATCCTGTAAATCCCTTTGCTTGCAGTTATTATAAGACTTTTTCGGTTTTTGTCGCCAAAGCATACATTACTTGTCCAGCCTTCCGGCACACTTATATTTCCTAACTTCCGGCCGGTTTTATCAAAGATGGTTACGCCTCTTCCTGTAAGATACAGATTCCCTTCCGAATCTATTGTGATGCCATCTGCTCCCATATCGCAAAAGGGAGTTTTATCAGTTAAGGATCCGTCTGGGTTTACAGTATAAGACCAGGTTTTATTGCCCTTTATATCAGCAATATATATTTTTTTCCCATCCGGAGTGCTAACAATTCCATTAGGCCCGCGAAGATCATCCACAATACGGGTAACAGTTTTCAGGTCAGGTTGTATATAATAGACACATTCCTTGTCCTGTGGCATTTTGGTATGATCCCAATATTTACGTACATAAAAGGGATCGGTAAAATAAATATGTCCGGTTGATGTCATCCATATATCATTCGGGCCGTTATAGGGTTTCCCTTCGAAGGTTCCCGATATTATTTCAATTTTTTTCTCAGGAGAAATACGCACGACCTGATTTTTTTCATCAGCACAGGACCACAGATATCCTTTTTTATCCATGAAGAGACCGTTAGATCTGAAGGAGGGCTGCAGATAAACAGAAAGACCTGTTTTAAAATTATAAACCATTATTCTGTCGTTGGGCTGATCGGTAAAGTAAATACTTCCCTTTTTATCTACTGCAGGGCCTTCTGTGAATTCAAATCCATCTGCAAGCTTTTCAAGAACAGCGCCTTTTTTTATAATTGCTTCAAGGCCATTGGCTTCCTGAGCATTAGCCTTACAACAGATGAGGGATATAAAAGCTATCATTAAAAGTAATTTGTTTTTATTCATAACAATCATTGAATTAAAAAGGGTTAATTATTAGGTTATTTATTTGAGAATGATCTTAAGTTAGTTCCGGCTATAATTAAATTGATGATCACGACTTTAAAGCTTTTTTCATTCTTTCAATACAATTATCGATCTGCTCGGGTTGCTCAAATCCGATTATGATCATATCAATGGTATTCAGGCCAAGGACAAATTTCAAAGACTGGTCAAGTTTTTCCGAATCATTTTTAAAACTGCCGTTTCCGAAAACCTTCATTGCTATAACGCCCTTACCTGATTTATGAAGCTTTTCTATTACAGGTGTGACAGCCTCTGGTTTGGGTGCATCCATTGAAGCGCCGAAGGGATTTATGCGAACATGAATTACATCAACCCAGGGACTGGCTGCAGCAGCTTCCATTGCCGGCAGGGAGTGGACAGAAACACCGTGTGCACGAATAATCCCTTTGGCTTTAAGGGAATCGAGAATGTCCATCTGTCTCTTATGTTCATCAGTCCAGGTACCGCTTACCATAAGGTGTATTTGAACGATATCGATATAATCGGTATTAAGCTCTTTCCTGAAGCGATCTACAACTATATTGGCATCCGGATTTTCAGATTCCGGAAGGGCTCCCTGTGTAAGCAAAATTTTTGTATTAATTGTATAATTTTCCCTTGGTAAATCTTTCAGGGCTCTTGCAGTAAAGGGGTGGGTCCCATAGGCATCTGCACAGTCAAAGAAGCGGATACCTTTATCGTAAGCAGACCTGATTACTTTTTCTGCCACACCAGCCCTTGTTATACTTGAACTGCGGTTATAGCCATTGTATCCGGTTCCCATTCCAAGCAGGGTTGTTTTTATTCCGGTTTTCCCAAGTGTTATTTGCCTAAGCGGATCTGCCTGGTCTGATAATGGATTATATCCTTCTGACGTAATAAGGTTGCCAATCAGCAAAGTGCCGGTTCCTGCAGCTGCATATGAGACAAACTCTCTTCTTGTGATTCTTTTCTTATTCATGGTTAAAAGGTTTAATATCAAATTAGGTTTAATTTTTCAAATATTTCTCCCGGACGGATAGGTTTACCATTTTTAACTGCTGCACCTGTAACTTTTGCCTGTACAATAAGCTTTTCATCCGGTTGTCTGTATATGTCCTGAATAAAAACAAGCCTTACATTTCCTTCCTTTTGTATATCTGATTTTACAACGAATCTATCATGGCTTTTCAATGGATATTTATAGTTTATCTCTATCCTCGATACTATCAGATCTATTCCTTCATTATGAAGAGCAGAAAAACTTATACCTTTGGAGATGAGGAATTCATGCCGTGCATGTTCCAGATAATGCTGATAATTAGCATTATTAACAACTCCCTGTATATCACATTCGTAATCCCTTACACCAAATTCAGTTACATGGGTATAATCTCTGTTTCCTTTCATTATGCTCTTTACGGTTTCTACCTGGGATATCTTCCAAAGAATTTCTTCAATCCTGCATGAAATTTATGAATACTATGAGGTTTGAAATACATAAGGATACACTGTCCGGTGATATAATTAATATCACTGTTCTTCAAAAGATCAAGAGCTTCTTTGCTTTCAGACGACTGTTGTATCCATATTTGTTTTAACCCGATATCTTTTGCCTGCTTAATGATATCTGCAGTCTGGCTTTTTTGAGTCATGATAATTAATCCTTTTACTCCGGCTGGAATTGTTTTAAGATCGTTATACACTTTTGTCTGGTGTATTTCCTTTGCGTAAGGATTTACAGGGATGATATTCATGCCCTTTTCTTTAAGTTCCCTGAAGGCTGTAAAACCAAATTTCTTCGGGTTTCTTGAGACTCCGACCATTGCAATTGGTTCTGATGCAATGAATTCTTCAATCTGCTTGAGGGTTACCATTGTGGCTGTTAATATAAAGGTTAAAAGATTATGAAAACCATTTTCTAATATAATTAGAAATAAGTATAAAGACTTAAAATTACTACAAAATAAATAACCAACATTAATTTTTATTTACTTGTGATTAGCTTTTAATAAAAATTTTATGAAAAATTCGGGAACACCTGATGGTTATCTCTTTTCAAAGAGATATACAAACTATATTTTCATTCTGCTCTTCCTGTTATATATGTTTGATTATATAGACAGGATGATCATTACATCAATGTTTCCGGCTATTGAAAAAGACTGGGGCATAACGCATGCTCAAAGCGGCATGCTTGTATCGGCAGTTTATTGGGCCATCGTATTGCTTACTTTCCCTGTTTCTCTTTTGGTCGACCGCTGGAGCAGGACAAAGACAATTGGGATTATGGCAATCATGTGGAGTGTGGCAACAGCTTTGTGTGCACTTACGGGAAATTATATACAGCTTTTCATGGCAAGAATGTTTATAGGAATTGGCGAAGCTGGCTATGCTCCCGGCGGCAGTGCAGTAATTTCAGGGCTTTATCCCCAGGAAAAACGCTCAAGAATGATGGGCCTCTGGAATGCATCAATTCCTGTTGGAACAGCTATTGGTCATTTGCTTGGCGGACTGATTGCAGTCAAACTGGGATGGAAACATGCTTTTGGTATTGTTGCCATTCCCGGATTGATTATAGCAATATTGTTCCTTTTTATCAAAGATTATAAGACAGTTGATCTGGCTTTTTTTGACAGGAATTCCCGGAAGGTAAAAATGGAAAGAAAAGATATGGTGCGTGAATTTATGACTCGTCCCTCTGTTATATATACTTATTTTGGTATTGCAGCTGTGGTCTTTGTGACTACATCCTTGATCACCTGGCTATCAACATATTTTCAGAATGTGAACGGCCAGGCAATGGATGTGGCTGCAAGAAATGCAAGTCTTGTAATGGTGCTTGCTGTTGTCGGAGCGCCGGTAGGAGGATATCTGACTGATGCATGGCATAAAAAGCAGAAGAATGCAAGATTGCTTTTTCCGGCTATTTCAACTCTTGTTGCAGCGGTTATCCTGTTTATAGCTCTACGATTGAGCGGATCAATACAATATATAGCTCTTCTTTTAGTTGGGGTTACTGTCACATGCTTTCTGGCAGGTTCCATTTCTGTAACCCAGGATGTTATTCATCCCGGACTACGGGCTACATCATATGCAATTGCTGTTATAGTTCAGAATCTTCTGGGATCATCAATGGCCCCTGTGGTACTTGGAAGAATATATGATAAATCGAATATTGAAACAGCACTCTCAATACTTCCGTATGTTCTTATAGTAGGAGCGGCACTGTTCTATATTGGATCAAGGTACTATGACTCCGACATGAATAAAGTCGCTAAGATAAAGCTGGAGGCAGCTGTCTGAAAACAGGCAGACTCATTTGTTTCTTGACGTAGTATAATAAACGAATTTTTTAAGCGAATTCTTATAATC
>CAYNRI010000039.1:0-23468 GCA_964399575.1 uncultured Rikenellaceae bacterium | reverse complement strand
AGGGATTCGAACCCCCGACCTGCAGATTACAAATCAGCTGCTCTGACCAACTGAGCTACATCGGCAATTTAAAGAACGTCCCGTGAGTGCATAATACACCCTAAAAAACGGTGTGCAAATGTAGGAATTAAAATTTTATTTATCAAAATATATGAAAATATTTTTAAAAGGCTTTCCCTCAAACGCCTCTCTTCTTTTGCTTATGTTTGGTAATCTGCTTCTTAAGAGCATCTATAGCGCTATCAGTCGCTTCCTCAAAAGTCTTGCTTTGCCTCCTCGCAAATAAAGGTTTTCCCGACATATCAAGCTTAATTTCGCTAACCTTGTTGCCTTTTGTCTGATCTTTATCAATCCTGAGGTATACTTCAGCATTGACAATATCTTCACCAAACTGGGTAAGTTTTCCAACTTTCTGGTGAACAAAATCAAGCAGCTTTTTATCAGCATCAAATTTCAGTGAATGAATCTGAATGTTCATAGCAGTACCTCCTTTTTTTTGTTTAAAATTTAAGCTCGCGGATGAGCCTGTTTATATATTCTCTTAAGCTTCTCAAATGTGTTATGTGTATACACCTGTGTGGCCGACAGATTCGCATGTCCCAGGAATTCCTTGATGGCATTAAGGTCTGCACCCCTGTTTAGCATATGCGTTGCAAAAGTATGACGGAGTATATGGGGGCTTTTTTTCTCTATTGTTGTCACAAGCGACAGATAATCTTTCACTATATTGTAAACATATTTATCGTACAACTTGTTGCCTTTATCAGTTATAAAAAACCAGTTGCCTGTTGTATCTGATGCAAAGGCGTTCCTGGCACTTATATATTCCTGAAGCCTTGTAGCAAATGGTTTTGCTAGCGGGATTATCCTCTGCTTGTTACGTTTGCCCGTAACCCTTACTGTAGCATCCGGTAAATCGACATCTTCATATCTGATCCCTGTCAGTTCTGCTCTCCTCATACCTGTCAGATAGAGCATCTCAATTATTGTCCTGTTCCTCAATCCTCTGAAATCATCTCCGAAATCAACTGAATCAAGAAGCTCATCAAGCGCCTCCTCTTCAACAAATACAGGAAGCCTTTTCTTTTGTTTAGGCAGTACAATTTTCTCAAGGGGATCGGCCTTTACAATACCCTCTCTCCGGAGATAATTATAGAACCTCCTGAGGCAGGATATCTTTCTGTGGACAGTTACAGGTGTTATACCGTTGTCGATTAGATGTACAATCCAGGCCCGTATCTGATGGGAAGTAATATCATTCACTTCTGAGAGCATCTCATTCTCAGCTAAAAATGAAAAAAACTGATCAAGGTCATTCCGGTACGACCGGACAGTGTGCGGTGAATACCGCTTCTCGATTTGCAGAAATTGCAAGAACGATTCCTTATGATTCATGAAGGAACCCCTATATGTAGTTATGAAAGTCTGATGATACAGAAAACGGCTTGCTATTCTTCGTCTTCCTGCATCTTTTGCACGTATCTAGCCTTCTTGATCTCTTCCCTGCGACGAACTGAAGGCTTAACAAAAGCCTGACGTGACCTTAATTCACGGATCACTCCTGTTTTCTCAAATTTTCTTTTGAACTTCTTTAAAGCTCTTTCTATGTTTTCGCCTTCTTTTAATGGTACAATGATCATAGTAAATTTTTCTGTTTAAACGAGGCGCAAAGTTAAAAAAAGATATATTCTTTTCAAAACTATTAAGGAGATAATTTATTCATACTATTTTTATGTTTGATTATTAATCTATTATAGCTTGCTTTTATCATTGAATTAGTAGATAAGAAAGATACGGAAAATTAGGCTATAATCCAAAAATGTGTAGTTAAATATTTCTTAAAATTCCCCCCTCTGACGGGATCAGCAGGAACGATTCCCCCTTTGAAGGGGGCTGGGGGATGTCCTTGCTTTCATCCTGATATATTCTTCCTACTCTCTATTTCATCTATTACTGCAAGTAATATCCTGAGAATATCATTTAAAATGCAACTTGACATTTTCTTGGCAACAGAAAAGATTTAATGCCAGTTAAACATCCACTTACCCGGTCAAACATCCCCCTGCCCTTCCGCCAGTGCGGAATTTCCGCTTCGCTTCAACCTTCAAAGGGGGAATTGATCCTGCATCATCCCTGTCTTTTTACAGTAGCAGGATTTCCAATTCGATCCAAAATTCAACGATCAGCAGAAACGATTCCCCCTGACCGGTTTAACATCCCCCTGCCCCCTTCAAAGGGGGAATTGATCCTGCATCATCCATATCCTTCTACAGGAGAAGGATTTCCAGTTCGTTCCGCATTTCAATGATCAGCAGATATGATTCCCACTTTACGGGATCAGCAGAATGCATTCCCCCTTTGAAGGGGGTAGGGGGATGTTTGGCCTTCTGGATTGAACCTACCGTTCTCTATTCCTCCTTTATGTGATCAGCAGGAACGATTCCCACTTTACGGGATCAGCAGAATGCATTCCCCTTTGAAGGTCGTAGCGAAGCGAAGATCCCTCTTTAGCGGGAATAGCAGGAGGATTGACTTTCAACCTGTCGTAATCTTCCCACTTTCTATTTCTTCTATTGCTGCCAGTAATATCCTTATAACATCATTTAAATGCTTCTTAACATCTTCCTCCGTGATTCGCACAACTCTGATCCCAAGTCCTTCCAAGACTTTTTGCCGTTTATCATCCTTGTCATAATTGTAATCATGTGTATAGCCATCAATTTCTATTGCAAGTTCCAGTTCATGACAATAGAAATCAACAATGTATTCATCTATTGGCACCTGCCTGTGAAACTCATATGACAAAGTTTTCTTTTTTAAGTTTAACCAAAGGATCACCTCAGCAAGTGTACTGTCCTGCCTTAATTGTCTGGCAAGCACCTTCAATCCGGGGTTATATTTATGGATCCTGTTTTTTGGCATTAGTTATTTTTAAAAATACTGGTATTTTAAGATAAGCATCCCGTTGATCTGGTAAACATCACACTTACCGGTCAAACATCCCCCTGCCCTTCAGCCAGTGCGGAATTTCCGCTTCGCTTCAACCTTCAAAGGGGGAATTGATCCTGCATCATCCCTGTCTTTTTACAGTAGCAGGATTTCCAATTCGATCCAAAATTCAACGATCAGCAGAAACGATTCCCCCTGACCGGTTTAACATCCCCCTGCCCCCTTCAAAGGGGGAATTGATCCTGCATCATCCATATCCTTCTACAGTAGCAGGATTTCCAATTCGATCCGAAATTCAAGGATCAGCAGAAACGATCCCCCTTTGAATTTATTCAGAAGGTCAGGTAAGGGCTGATCTTAGCTGCTTTCTCCGTTGTAATGATTTTGTTTTCAACCAATTCATCAATATTTTCAATATTATTCATTAACTCCTTGTATTTCAGAATAGAGCTTACTTCGCTTCGTTCCAGATAAGGCAGACGGATTAATTGCTTATAATCAGCACTGTTGACATGTATTTTCCTCACAAACGCCGGGTCTGCTTTCAGGAAACCTGACACAAGATTATAAGTATCTTCCGACAGACCGTAAACCTCCTTCAGCTGATCGACTGAAGCATAGCCGCCCAACAAGTTCCTGTATTTTATTATCCTTGCCGACAGTACCGGACCCAGGCCCGGTAAGGATTCCAGGGAGGCAGAATCGCAGGTGTTAAGTTCAAGCAACTTCCTTCGCTGGACAGGATAGCTCCTGGTAAAATGGTCTTTTTTTTCAGCATATTGCCCGCTCTTTATGGCTGAATCGAAAAGCGATCCGAATGTACTTATGTCAACCTCTTCAATAGTAAGATCCCTTGCAGGGATTACAAGCCTTGTTCCCGCAATTGCCAGTGTTAGTGCAAGAAGAAAAAATGACGACCTTCTTTCACGCCTTGTAAAACCAAACCAGCTCCTTAAAAGATCAGGCAGGATTTTTTTCATTTTAATTACAGCAAGACAACTGCAATTTACAAAATCATAAAGTAATTCAGGGCGTAAAATGCAAGAAAATTTCTGAACATTATCAGAATGGATAGCCAATCGCTACAACAAATGCAAAGTCATCTTTGAAATCATATTTACGGCTCAGGGGTATCCATTTTGATCCCGATGCTATCCACGGGTCCCTAAGCTTTATACCCATATCAACTCTCATTGTAACAAAACTCAGATCGAATCTGAGTCCTGCTCCGGTACCAACAGCAAGATCCCTGTAAAAATCTTTCAGACTGAACTGAGAGCCCGGTCTGGAAGTATCATCGTTGAATGACCATATATTTCCTGCATCAATGAATACAGCTCCCTGAAGGATCCAGAACAATTTGAACCTGTATTCTGTATTAGCTTCGATCTTTATATCAGCAGTCTGGTTAAGGAATTTCGATTCATCAGGAACGTAAGAACCAGGTCCCAGAGTCCTTACCTGCCAGGCCCTGATACCATTTGCCCCTCCTCCGAAATACTGTTTTTCAAAAGGTATCGCCCTGGAATTGCCGTAAGGGATTCCTGCCCCCACAAATGCCCTGTAAACAACAGAACTTACATCATTCATAACAACATTATATCTTATATCAATATCAGCCCTTACATACTGCGCAAAAGACTGACCAAGGATATTATATGTTCCATCGGTACTTTTAATATCTGCAAGATTTCCTATAAGGCCAAGCAGGTTGCCGGATGTTTCTGCATTAAGCCTCACAAACCAGTAATCATTTGATTTCCGGATCTTCTGTGTATTGAATATAAAGGAATAACTGCCGCCGAGGATCATAACGTCGCGGTAACTATAGGCCAGATATGATGATGACAGTATCCTGGCCTCAAAATCCGGATCTATTCTTAAAAGATTTACAAGGTTGAACTGAACAGGGTTGACTATATGGGTTGTATAACTGTTTCCGCTCCACGTGTATCCAAAAGTTGCATTAGCCATCGTTCTTGTATAGAACGGCATGTTCTGGTAGTTATAGGCTGCAAGCAGTGTTGTGGATGGATTATATTTCTTGATGAAGCCTTCCGTTTTTACAAATGGCAGAAGGAATTTCGGGAATCTCAGGCTTGTCTCTATTCCGTATTCCTGGATACTCCGGATCGTATCCTGCTGACTGAGTGCCTCATAAGCTCCCTTTAACTTAAGATCGAACAATTCGGCTCCCCGGAAAAGATTCTTATGCTGGTACAGCAGGTTAAGTGCCCCTCCCAGGTTACCAGCCGAGTTGGTTCCCTCAACTTCAACCCTGAATGACTGCTGGCTAAGCAAAGTGAGCTGAATTGTACAGTCGAGCCAGGTATCTCCTCCTCCTTTTCCTCCCGGATCAGAAAGCTCATCATAAAAGATATTCACAAGACGGAATGTCTTCAGCGCCATAAGGTGCGATTGTGACTGTTCCGTATTTGTAACATTGAAAGATGTCCCTGGTCTGAGATAAAGTGACTGAACGATAAGATCGGGCTTAATAAGGGGCTTGTCATTGGGAGTAATGAAATAATAGCCATCAACCAAAGTTGTATCAAATCGCTGTCTGTATTCTTCCCCTCCTTCAAGAACATCTTTTGGCACAAAATCGGGGAAGATATAAATATTCCTGATCCTGGAAATAGAATGAGGAACAAGTGTCACTTTTCCCCCTTCGCCCAGCTTCATCGCGTTCCTGACACCGTAATAGATATCAACCTGCCTGTTTCCCGGTGTACTGTCGACATTAAAGTATATATGATCTCCCGAGAAACTATAAAATCCACGGTCACGTATGAATCTTTCGAATCGTGAACGTTCCGACTGCAGAACATCAACATCATACGGTCTGCCTCTTTCGATAAGACAGTTCACTGAATCGAAATAAAAGAACTTCTCTATTGTGCTGTCAGCAAACTGAAAGTAGATCTTACGAATTATATAAGGTGGTTTAAGGTCAACCTTATAAAACACTTTTGATTTCCTGTTTGTGGTTTCGACAGTGTCAGCCACCTGGCTGTCGAAATAACCTTTCGATGCAATGTAGGAATTAACATCTTTAACAGACTTCTCAGTAGAATAAGGATCAAAAATTACAGGTTCCTCACCAATATTCCTTAGCCATGAATGAGGCCATTTCTCCTTTTCGATATTTGACAGATTATATAACCCCAGATGGAATTTCGTCCCGAAGATCCTTTTATTTGGTTTTTGCTTGATATAGGGCATCAGATCTGTCTTCCTCACTCCCTCTCTGTTCACGGCCACATGAACCTCATCCAGAAGTGATTCGTCCTGAGGAACATATTTAGTTGGATTACAAGATGATATTATAAAAACCAACATTGCCAGAGATATAACTGATCTCAGAGAAATGATATTTTTATTTAATAATATTTTTTCCAAATTTTGTAAGAAAGAATAACGCAAATATATCAAATATAACGTACTCTGTATGATGAATACTGAAAGCTGTAAGCTCTGCACTTTCCGAGACACAAATGTCATTCAGCCATCACTTTTGTTTTCCTGCACCTTTCACCTTGCACCCTCAGGAATGAGGTATAGTCAGTTCAACCTTCAGGGGGAGAAAGATTAAAATGACAAGTACATTTAAAAATACTAAACATGATAAGTAAATCAAAAATGGCCATGATAATCTCCCTTCAGAAAAAGAAGGCTAGGGAAGAAGAGAAACTTTATGTTATTGAGGGCGACAAGCTCATCAAGGAATATCTCATGGCTAATGAACCTGTTAAAATGCTTATAGCCAGGCCCGAGTTCCTGAACTCGATACCCTCGGCACACAAGAGCGGGATTAACGAGATAATTCCGGCCAGTAATGATGAGCTGAAAAAAATAAGTTCACTAAAAACACCTCATAATGCACTTGCAGTAATAAAGATGCCTGATAACAAAGTTGAATACAACAATCTTGATGAGGGGCTGAAGGTCGCACTTGATTTTGTTCAGGATCCCGGCAACCTGGGAACAATAATCAGGGCAGCTGCCTGGTTTGGCATGAGAGAGATCTATTGCTCAGATAATTGTGTAGATGTATATAACCCCAAGGTTATCCAGGCAACAATGGGAGCCATACTGCATGTCAAAGTATTCTATACCGACCTTCAGGAACTTTTTCTGAAAGCTTCCGCGGAAAAGATCAGGATCTATGGTGCCATGCTTGAAGGCGAATCGATTTATTCGCGGAACCTTGGCAAAACGGGGATAATTTTCCTCGGCAACGAATCAAAGGGTATATCTGAAAACCTGCTTCCTTTTATAACTGACCGGATCATGATCCCGAAACTTACAGGTCCCAAGCCTGGTATTGACTCATTGAATGTCGGCATGGCTGCTTCAGTTATATTCTCTGAATTCACAAGAATCCAATGCAGGCATTATTAAGGTCAGGATCTGTACTTACATGCCAATGCTTCTGCGGCCCGCATCCCATCAACAGCCGAAGACACTATCCCACCTGCATACCCCGATCCTTCACCAACAGGATAAAGTCCGGATACCGAAATGCTTTCGAAAGTATCAGGGTTTCGGGGCAATCTCAGAGGAGATGAAGTCCTTGACTCAACCCCCAGCACCACAGCTTCATTTGTCAGATACCCTTTCATCACTGATCCGAAGAGTTTTAATCCTTCTCTGAGCCCTTTTGCGATAGTACCAGGCAACCATTCATGAAGAGGAGATGATATAACACCCGGAAAATAAGATACTTTTGGCAGAGATGAAGAGTGTTTTCCAGTTACAAAATCAGCCAGTCTTTGTGCAGGAGCCTTCTGTGTCCGGTCGCCGTTTATCCAGGCATCTCGTTCAAGTTTTTTCTGGAACTCAAGGCCGGCAAGTGGACCATATTTCTCGAATCCGCCAAAGTCATAAGCCCTTAACTCCACAACTATCCCCGCATTAGCATAAGGCGATGTGCGGCCTGAAGGAGACATGCCATTTACTACAACCTCCTCCTGAGATGTTGCTGAAGGTACAATAAAACCTCCGGGACACATGCAGAATGAATAAACACCTCTCCCATCAACCTGTCTGGCAATATTATATGAAGCTGCAGGAAGATACTTATCCCTGCCAGTGCCGTGGTACTGGATTGTATTTATAAGTTCCTGTGGATGCTCCACCCTTACTCCCATAGCAAATTGTTTTAATTCAGGAATTATGCCTCTGCTAATGCATATTGAGTAAATATCCCGGGCAGAATGTCCGCTTGCAAGTATCACATCCGTACAGCTGTATCTTTCGCCATCTGCCACAGCTATTCCTCTGATAACATTATCCTCAATAATAATATCAGTTACCCTTTTCTCGAAAAGGATAAGCCCTCCGGCCTCATTGATTGATCGTCTGACTGATGAGATTATTCCCGGAAGCTTGTCAGTACCCAGATGAGGATGAGCTTCATATAAGATTCTATTATCAGCTCCGAAATAACATAACAGTTCCAGTACCCTTGAGTTATCACCTCTCTTTTTTGAACGGGTATACAGCTTTCCGTCAGAAAAAGTACCTGCTCCACCTTCCCCGAAACAATAATTGCTGTCAGGATCGACATAATGCTCCCTGCTTATCCTTGCTATATCCCTTTTACGCGCAGAGACATCCCTTCCTCTCTCAAAAATTACAGGACGCAAACCAAGCTCAATTAGTCTCAGGGCAGCAAACAATCCGGCAGGACCTGCACCTATTATAATAACTTCCCTGGCTTTGGATACATCTTTTGATTGAAATGGCCTGAGGATATCAGGACCTGATTCTCCATGCAGAAAAATTTCTACTGTAAGAATAATCCTGATGTTTTTTTGACGCGCATCAACTGATCTTTTTATTATCCGTATTTCACTGATTGAAGATGGATCTGTTTTTGCTGTTTTAGCAGCAGAATTTTTAATGGCTTCAATATCAGCTGCATCTACGGGCGAAAGAACGATCTGTACCTGTTGTGGCATGATCACTCAAAATGGAATGCTATAATCCAGATCCGGGATCTCATCTGTTCGATAGAATTGCGGAATTCTTCCCGGCCGCTTACAAAATCGTCAGCTATTATATTGCTTATTCCACTCGACATTTTGAGTTCCACAGACAGTTTAAAATATTTTAAATAGAAATCGAGGCCTGCCCCGGCTTCATAATAAAGATCAGGTTTTTTGATCCTTATATATACAGGCCTTTCTTCATCGAACTCCTTTTTGGCTGCCAGATCATAGCGGAAATTCAAGCCTGTTATAACATATGGCCGTACATTATTAAGTCTTTCACCTTTGTATTTAAGAAGCAGTGGAAATTCGAGATAGGATGATTCAAGTCTCTGTTGGCTGTTAAATAATACAGTGTCTTTATAGTATCTGACAATCCTCTGTCCGAATGACACTCCGGGAAGGAATCTGATGTCGAAATATCTTGAAGGCCTCAGGTTTGTAACAATCTGGATATTTATTCCCGGTTTGAGCATCGCCACTTCCGGATAAGGATAATTGTCGACAGAGTCCGGATCAAGGCAGTAAGGCGAAGGTGTAATATTGAAATCCATTGTATTGAACCCTATACTGAACCCGAAATGAAGGAGCTTTTCATCATACCATGATTCATTTTTTGGTTTCTGCTTCTGCCCGAAAAGTCCACCATGAACCGGGACAAAAACAATGAGTAACAATATTAAGCGGATACCCTTCCTCAAGCTATTATTATTTTTTATGGCTACAAGATAATAAACTGCTTTGAATAAAATTTATTGCATTTACAATTTCAAACCGGTATAAACTGATGCAATTCCTCCGGTAAGTTCCTTAAAGCTGGTATCTGTAAAGCCGGCATCTGTCATTAACTCAATAAACTTTTCACGGTCCGGAAATTTTCCTACAGACTCCGGAAGGTAGATGTATGCTTCTCTGTCGCCTGAAAATAATCTTCCAACAACAGGCAGTATCCTGCGGAAATAAAATCCATAAACCTGTTTCAGAGGGAAAATCCCTGGTCGCGAGAACTCAAGAACCATAACAAGGCCTCCTTTTCTAAGTACCCTGTACATCTCCTTCAAGCCCCTTGAAGGATCGGAGAAGTTCCTCACACCGAAAGCCACCATAGCTACATCAAATCTTTCATTCTCAAAGCGAATGTTCTCCGACTGGCCGAACATCAGGTTAATTTTATCCGAAAGCCCTCTTTTGCGGATCTTCTCTCTCCCCTTTTCAAGCATCTTCCCGGAAATATCAATTCCGGTAATGCGGACAGGCTCAAGTTTCAGGGCGGCAATCGCCAGGTCTCCAGTCCCTGTTGCTACATCCAGGATTTCACATTTCCTGTGTGTCAGAGCTACCTTTCCAATTGCTTTTCTTCTCCAGTACCTGTCTGTACCCAATGAGAGAAAATGGTTAAGAAAATCATATCTATGCGCTATCGAATCAAACATTGATCCGACATTTTCCTTTTTATAGTGTGCCCCCTTCCTCATTTTCAGTGCTAAAGATATAACTTTTACAATTGAGCTCCCTGATCCTGCAAAAATCATCGCTGGCTGTAAATCATTCTGAAGTTTAAGGACAGGATGTAAGTATTGAATTATTTCATATTTTTACAAGATCCCAACCTGAAAATACTATGGAAAAAATTGTAATGATAACAGGAGCGACTGCCGGGTTTGGAAAGGCAACCGCAAAAAAATTTGCAGAGAACGGATACAATGTAATAATTACCGGCAGAAGAAAAGAGAGGCTTGACGATCTCGAGAAAGAGCTGAATATGCCCGGGGAGAAGGTCCTTTCACTGAATTTTGATGTCAGAAAAAGATATGAGGTCGAAGATGTAATAAAGTCACTCCCTGAGAAATGGAAGAACATAGATATCCTTGTCAATAATGCCGGGCTGGCAGTGGGAATGGACCATATTGATAAAGCCGATATCGACGACTGGGAAAGGATGATCGATACGAACGTAAAGGGTTTGCTTTATGTCACAAGGGCTGTTGCCCCTCTTATGGTAAGCAGGAACAAAGGACATATTTTCAATATATCTTCAATTGCCGGGAAAGAGGTATATGAAAATGGCAATGTCTATTGTGCAACAAAACATGCTGTTCATGCACTGTCGAAAGCAATGAGGATAGACATGCTTAAGAATAATATTAAAGTTACGAATATCGCACCGGGATTTGCAGAGACTGAATTCTCCCTTGTCAGGTTCAAGGGGGATAAGGAAAGGGCAAAGAATGTTTATAAGGGAATGGACCCGCTTAAAGCAGAAGATGTTGCTGATGTCATATTTTTCTGTGCAAATCTTCCTGAGCATGTCTGCATAAATGAACTGGAGATCACCCCGACTATCCAGGCTGCAGTAGGCTACACTAACAGAAAGGTATAATTTCAAAGCTCCCTTTTCAACCTGATTCTATTACAGGAAATCAAAAACAGATACTATGAAAAGACTTAATTTGATGGCATTTTTATTATGTCACGCCCTTCTCTTTGCTGTCAGCTCATCAGCAATTGACACAAAAGACACGCGTCTGATGTCACAGCCGTCTGCATGCGCAGATCACATCGCATTTATTTATGCCGAGGATCTGTGGGTTGTCAACAGAGATGGTTCAGCTCCCCGTCGTCTTACAGTTGATGAGGGTATTGAATCAAATCCCTTCTTTTCCCCTGATGGAAAGCTTATTGCATTCAGCGCTCAGTACGATGGCAATACTGATGTATTCGTAATACCTGTTGAAGGAGGTGTGCCGGCAAGACTCACATGGCACCCCGGGAACGATCTTGCAAGGGGATTTACTCCTGACGGAAAATCCGTAATGTTTGCTTCACAGAGATCAGTTTTTACGACACGCATTTTCCAGCTTTTTACAGTTCCTGTCAGGGGAGGTTTTCCTTCAAATCTGGGAATTCCAAAAGCATGGGCTGCTTCATACTCTCCCGACGGCAGATCACTGGCCTATTCACCTGGTTCACCTGAATATACTCAGTGGAAGAACTACAGAGGAGGGACTATATCAGATATACGTCTGTTTTCCTTTTCGGATAATTCGGAAATAAAGATCCCTCAGCCTCAGGGCGGATGTAATGATGCTGACCCTATGTGGATAGGTGATAAAGTCTATTTTATAAGCGACAGGAACGGGGAATTCAATCTGTATTCTTATAGTATCCCTTCAAAGGAAGTAAAACAACTTACATCCTTCAATGATTTCCCGATTCAGAAAGCTGCTGCTGCCGGAGACCATATAATATTTGAACAGGCCGGATACCTGCACAGATTCGACATTTCCAAATCTGCATCAGTAAAACTTACTATCGGTATTGCAGCTGATCTTCTTGAATTGCGTCCTCGTTTTGTTGAAGGAAACAATTATATAAGGGGACGGGATATTTCAGCCTCCGGTGCAAGAGCCGTGTTTGACTTCCGCGGCGATATTGTTACCCTGCCTGCAGAGAAAGGTGATCCGCGTAATCTTACTCTTACTGCAAATGTCCATGAGAAGTTTCCCGCCTGGTCGCCCGATGGAAAAACAATAGCTTACTTTTCTGATGAATCAGGTGAGTATATGCTTCATTTAAGACAACAGGACGGCAATGGTGAAATTAAGAAGCTGGACCTTAACGGTACTGGATTCTACTCAAATCCTGTATGGTCTCCGGACAGCAAAAAGATCTGCTATGTGGATAATGGAAGGAATGTATACATAATTGATGCAGGAACAGCTTCGATCCAGAAGATCGACAGTGACGAGATCTATTCCCCGGGTGATTACAGGGATATCAGATGCAGCTGGTCATCAGATTCAAAATGGATGGCTTATACACGGCTAATGGAAACTAACTTCAGGGTTATCTGCATGTATTCGGTTGATCAGCAGAAATCGTTTCCTGTCACTGACGGGCTAAGCGACGCTACTGATCCGGTATTTGATAAAAAAGGTGAGTATTTGTATTTCCTTGCCTCAACAAATGCAGGCCCCGTGCTGAACTGGTTCGACCTGTCAAATGCAGACATGAAAATGACCTCTTCAATTTATCTCGTCACACTCAGAAAGGATATCATCTCTCCCTTCATCAAGGAAAGTGACGAAGAAATAAAGATTGAAGAGGAGAAAAGTCCTGAACCTCTGAAAACCACGGAAAAGAGCATTAAGCAAACCCGGAGAGAGACTCCAGCCCCGGAGGAGAAAACAAACATTCTCAGGATTGATACAGACGGACTGACTGAACGCATAGTCAATGTTCCGCTGAGCGCCAGGGACTATTCAGATCTGAGTACAAGTGAAGCAGGTGTTATATTATATATTATAAGACCAAGCGGCTCCGGAGAATCTGCAAAGCTTTTTAAATATACTGTAAAGGACAGGAAGGAAGAGGAGGTTATGGAAGCAGACGGCTATAAAGTCTCCTTTGACGGAAAGAAAATGCTCAGCTGGAAAAATAATACTTTTAGCATAAGCGATGCCGGGAAGAAGCCTGAGCCCGGAAAGGGTATACTGAATACCGGCTCTGTTTCAATAAGGATAGATCCTCTTGCAGAATGGCCGCACATCTTCAATGAAGCCTGGAGAGTAAACCGTGATTATTTCTATGATCCCGGCATGCATGGCGCCGACTGGAATGCCATGAAGGCAAAGTATTCGGTCTTCCTGCCTGACCTTGCCTGCCGCAGTGACCTGTACAGGCTGATAAGGTGGATGTGCAGTGAGCTTAGTGTAGGACATCACAGGGTATCCTCGCCGGGAGAAAGACCAAATGAACCAAAGAGTGTCGGAGTAGGCCTGCTCGGGGCCGATTACGTTATCTCAGATAACCGTTACAGGATATCAGTGATATATGGCGGTCTCAACTGGAATCCAGACATCCGCTCCCCTCTGACTGAACCAGGACTTAATATATCTGAGGGCACATATATCCTTGCCGTTAACGGTAAGGATGTTACTGCCGATAACAATCTGTTCAGTTTCTTTGAAAAAACAGACGGCAGGATAACTGAGCTCACAATCAATAACAGACCCGATTATACAGGGGCAAGAGTAGTAAAGGTTGTGCCCTTGGGAAATGAGAATTCACTTCGTAACCGCTCATGGGTTGAGGGTAATCTGAAAAGGGTAACCGAAGAAACAAACGGGCAGGTTGCATATGTTTATGTGCCCAATACATCAAATCTCGGATACGAATATTTCAGAAGATATTTCTTCCCCCAGGCTGACAGAAAAGCAATAATTGTAGATGAGAGATTCAATGGAGGCGGACTTGTGGCAGATTATTATATTGATCTTCTTCAGCGGCCCCTTCAGGCATACTGGGATACGAGATACGGTAAAGATTTTAAAACACCTACTGCTTCTATCCAGGGACCAAAAGTGATGATAATTGACGAAGCTGCCGGATCAGGAGGAGACATGCTGCCATGGATGTTCAGGAAATTCGGCGTTGGCACACTTGTCGGAACAAGGACATGGGGCGGACTTGTTGGTATTCTGGGATTTCCTGAATTCATTGACGGCGGATCGGTTACAGCCCCGAACCTGGCTATATGGACAGAGGATGGCTTCGTTGTCGAAAATGAAGGAGTTGCTCCCGATATTGAAGTGGAACAGTTGCCTTCTGAAGTCATGAAAGGGAGAGACCCGCAGCTCGAGAAAGCAATTGAAGTGGCATTAAAAGAGCTGGAAAAAAATCCCCCCAAGGATCCTGTCAAACCCCCATACCCTGTAAGAGTCAGAAAATAAAAAACAAATGCATACATATAAATACCTGTTTGATTTCACAAAGAACGCATTCATTAAGATGGGATGCAGGGAGGATCATGCTTACACTATTGCCGATGTCTTCCTTGCTGCTGAGTTACGCGGTCACTCTTCCCATGGAATGCTGAGACTAAAGGATTATTTTGAATTATGGAAAGCGGGCCGGATAAATGTTAATCCTGATGTCAGGGTCGTACATGAATCTCCAAGCACAGCTGTTGTTGATGGTAATAATGCTGTCGGAATGGTTGCAGCCAGAAGATCTATGGAATTAGCAATCGGGAAAGCTGAAAAAGCCGGGACCGGATGGGTGGCTACACGCAATTCGAATCATTTCGGGATAGCCGGTTATTATGCAATGATGGCATTGAACAATGATATGATAGGGATATGCCTGACAAATGCAAATCCGCTTGTAGCCCCTGCTCTGTCTATCAGCAGGATGATGGGGACGAATCCGATCGCTGTTGCCGTTCCTGCACTGAACCAGCCTCCGTTTGTTGCAGATTTTGCAACTACTCCGATTGCACGGGGAAAACTGGCGGTCGCTGAAAAAAAAGGGGAAAAGGTACCCTACGGTTTCGTTCAGGATAAAACAGGCAAACCTTCCGATGATCCGGCAATACTAAAAGCCGGAGGATCGATGGTGACACTCGGGGGAGACAAAGTGCACGGGAGCCATAAAGGCTACTGCCTCTCGGCAATAGTGGATATTTTTTCCGCCGTTTTCAGCGGCGCCAATTTCGGGCCTTTTGTGCCTCCGAGTGTTGCTTATCTTCCGTTGCTTGATAAGAAGACCGGCGATGGAACGGGACATTTTTTTGGAGCAATCAGAATTGATGCTTTCCAGACTGCAGGAGAATTCAAGGCAAAAATGGATGAGTGGATTCTTACCTTCCGCTCATCACAACCAGCTGAAGGAGAAGAACGTGTAATGATTCCCGGTGACCCTGAAAGAGAAGCTGAGGAAAGGATAATGAGAGAAGGTATTAAGCTTGTACCTGCAGTAATAGATGACCTGGTGAAAATAGCGGGTGAACTCGGGATTGAATTCAGCACGGAAGGAGATCCCTCAGTCGTCAATCCTTCGTAAACCAGGGAAGATTCGTTTCGACAACCTTGTCTTGTCATTTGTGGTAGCCGGAGGAGATCCCTCAGTCGTCAATCCTTCGCAAATCTCAGGGAAGATTCGTTTCGACAACCTTGTCTTGTCATTTGTGGTAGCCGGAGGAGATCCCTCAGTCGTCAATCCTTCGCATACTCAGGATTGACTCTTTCGGGATGACACTGCCTCTCTGTGGATTAGGGGGAATGAGGCGGGGCGTTTTGATACAATTTTATTTCCTGTAGAGAATATTCTTCAAAACGCCCCGCCTCATTCCCCCTTACTATACACAAAAGCACCGTGTCATTCCGATTCCGACGACAGGAGGATGAGGAATCTCCTTCCCTTACCACAACATCATCACTGACTCTTCGGAAGCTGAATCTTACCGTTTAAAAACAATTCCCGCCAGTCCTTATTGAATCCTTCTATCAATGCAATTTTCTTAATTCTTGAATAACCCTTGATCTGTTTCTCCCTTTTTATAGCTTCTTCTACTTCATTGTACATTTCAAAATATACAAGCTTGTCTACATTGTACTTTTGGGTAAAACCCTTTACATACTTCTGCTTGTGCTCCAGGCATCGCCTCTCCAGATCATTTGTCATTCCTGTATAAAGAACTTTGTTGTAAGAATTTGTGAGAATATAAACATAATACTCATTTACTTTTACCATGATCAACTTGATTATAAAGGCTAATTTAGAGAATACTATCATTCGTCAATACTTCTCAGGCTCAGATAAGATTCTTTTCAATACCCTGTCGTGTAATTTGTGGCAGACGAAGGAGATCCCTCAGTCATCGGGAGAGGGATCTCCTTCTAAAACCTTGTAATCCTCCTTCCATCAGTTGTAAGGTATTCCCTCATCAGGTTTGCTGTAAGGCATGAATGCACCGGCAGTATCTTTATAATGTCTCCGACGCTGTAATTGCCGATCATATCAGCCGGCATGCTTACAATGCCGTGTTCCTGGGATAAGCCCGTAAGGTATGCATCGCTCATCACCCTGCCCCACTTTTCTGCTTCATTACTTACAACAAGGCCATAGACTCTGAGGCCCGAAGAAGTTATGATACTCTCTGTAGAAAAATGAACACTACCTCCATAAATGACTATCTCACTCCTATCACGATGTATCGCGACAACCGGACAAGCCATTGCAACTGCCACCTGCTCCGGAGAGCATGATCCTATGACTGTCTGCATAACATCATAAAACACAAAATTACCCGGACGGATCTCATCAGCCATGCTGAAATCGTCGGCGATACTGCATGTCGGGGTGTCGCCTGCAGAGACTATAAGCTCCGGATATTCATCACTGAACAGGGATTTCAATTGTGCCATGCCTGCGATGCTTTCTTTATGTATACTGAGTATTTCCTCCCGGCTCCGGGCTTTGTAGCTGTGACCCGCATGAGTCAGAAACCCACTGAAAGAAATGAGACCGGACTTTCTAATTTCACCAAGAATTTCATTAATTGTGTCTGGATCGTTAAAAGGAACACCTGTTCTTTTGAGTCCGCTGTCAATTTTAATATATACAGACAAGTGCGATTTAATTTTCCCTGCAAGATTAGCCACTGTTTCAGGCGATTCGACAAGAAGGGACAAATCAATATCACGGGTAAGGGAATTGATAAGATCGATCTCGGGTATGTTAACCGGGAAAGCGACAAGGATATCATTCCAGCCATCCTGGGCGAAATACTGTGCCATTCTGAGAGATGATACAGTGATCTTCTCAACACCTTCCCCCCTGAACCAGCTGCCTATCTCAAGAGAGGCATGAGTTTTGAAATGAGGCCTGAATATTACATCATTGATCCGGGCTTTTTCAGTCATTACACTTATGTTAAGCCTGCATTTTTTTTCATCAAGTAACAGGGTAGGCACTTTTATCATAATTGTACGGCTTGCCGGATCACACGTTTCCGGTTCAATTGATTGTTAGTAAAAATACAGGTCCATATCAGGATAAAATCTCAACACGGAAAATTACTGATTCATAAACCCCTGATCTTTAAGTACCTGAAGAAGTGTTTTTGAAAAATAAATATTATCCTCCTTTTTATACCTGATATCAGTGAATACCTGGGCCAGTGTCTCTTTATTATTCTCACTGATGAATTTTGCGGAATCCTTTCTCTTTTCTTTTTCAGCATAGAATCGATCAATATCTGACTCTGAATAATCAGAATATGTCTCATTGTGAATAACTGCATCAAGAGGGAGCCTGTCTACCCGTTCCGGGTTTTCATCAGGCCATCCCAGAGTCACAGTTGTTACAGGAACAACCCCTTTTGGCAGCCTGAGGATCTCAATTACCCTGTGAGCCATATAGGTTGTTGTTCCCAGGTAACAGATTCCCAATCCCTTTTCCTCGGCGGCTATGCAAACAGTCTGAGCGACAAGCAGAGCATCGATGGCAGCTGTAAGGAATGACAGGAAATTATCATATCCCGGTTCTGCCCGGCGCTGCCTGCACCACTTGTTAAAGCGGTTAAAATCAGCACAAAAAGTCAAAACAACCGGAGCAGAAGTAACCATGCCCTGGTTAAAATGACATGGTGCAAGTTCCTTTTTCCTTGCAATATCCCTTGTAATAATGATACTGTAAACCTGCATATTACCGGTTGTGGAAGCTCTGCACCCTAAGGACAGCAGATCGCTGAGCATTTCGTCATTGATATTTGCCGAGGAGTATTTCCGTATCGTTTTGCGGTTTAGGAGAGAATCAGACAGGACTGTCATATCAACTATGTTTTAAATCAGTCACAAAGAAAATAATTAATTATAAAATGCAGGGTGGAATAATTTGTATTTTTATATATTAGCACAATACATGAAACAAGACAATAAAATAGAAAATGAAAAAGATTTTATCCTTTTTAATGATGGGTGCTGTGGCAACACAGATCATGGCACAGCAACAGCCGCCTCAGCAGGCGCAACAACAGCAGCCACCACAGCAAAGGCAGCAGATGAAACCTGAGGAGACAGAAGACTGGTCCCGCAGACCTCAGGTTATAACCCCGGGAAAATTTGGCTCTCCTCCATCCGATGCTATTATTCTTTATGGAGGACCCCAGGATATTGTAAACTGGGTTCATGAGAACGGCAATGCTCCTGTAAGATGGACTGCAGATTCTGCAATGACAGTTGTGGCAAGAACAGGAAGTATTAAGACAACAAGGTCATTTGGCAGCTGTCAGCTTCACATCGAATGGAGAACACCTTCCGTTGTTGAAGGAACAAGCCAGGGAAGAGGCAACAGTGGCGTATTACTTATGGGACTTTACGAATTACAGGTGCTCGATTCCTATGAAAATGAAACATACTATAACGGGCAGGCCGGCTCTATCTATAAACAACATATCCCTTTAGTCAATGCATCTCTGGGACCGGGGGAATGGCAGACCTATGACATTGTTTTCACTGCGCCAAAATTCCAGACAAATGGAGATCTCTTAAAACCCGCATACTTTACTGTATTTCATAATGGAGTTCTTATCCAGAACAATGTTACCTTGAGAGGGCCAATGAAATTTATAGGTATCCCTGAGTACAAAGCCCACGCAGACAAACTGCCTCTTATGCTTCAGGAACACAGCAATCCGGTTTCGTTCAGGAATATATGGATAAGGGAGTTGGAGTGAGCAATGAACAATTAGCAATTAACAATTAGCAATTAGCAATTAACAATTAGCAATAACAATTAGCATTGGGGTAAGGGATTGTAAGGTTGTGATAGAAGGTAACTATAAATAAAAAAGCTCAGTTAATATTGCTTATTAAGAGAATGTTTTATATTCTTGCTAAGCCTGATGACGATTGATAAATGATTTAATAAATATTCTTATATCCAGTTATTATTATAAAATCTAAAATTATGAAAAGACCAGTCACACTTGTTACCCTTCAATTCGGGGATCTCCCGTTCGAGACCGTCTGTCAGAAAGCAAAATCATTTGGCTATGACGGACTTGAGATCGGATGTATAGGAGATCATTTTGAAGTTGATAAGGCAGATGATGCCTATTGCGCTGCAAAGCGTAAAATTCTTGACAAATACGGATTAAAGGTTTTTGCATTATCCAACCATCTAGTTGGCCAGTGTGTGGCAGACCGTATCGATAATCGCCACAAGAGCATTCTGCCGGACTATATCTGGGGTGACGGCGATCCTGAAGGTGTTCGTCAGCGTGCTGCCCGGGAGATAATTAAAACAGGTGAAGCAGCCAAGAGGTTCGGGGTATCAATAGTGAACGGATTCACAGGCAGTCCAATATGGCACCTTATCTATTCATTCCCGCCTGTATCCCCTCAGATGGTAGAGGAAGGCTTTCAGGAATTTGCAAAAAGATGGAAACCAATCCTTGATGCTTACCAGAAGCTTGGAGTTAAATATGCCCTTGAAGTACATCCAACAGAAATAGCTTTTGATATTGCTTCAACAAGAAAAGCGCTGAAAGCTGTAAATAATCATCCTGCCTTTGGATTCAATTTTGATCCCTCCCACTTCGGTTACCAGGGGGTAGATTATGTAAAATTCATTTATACTTTCGCCGAAAAGATATTTCATGTTCATATGAAAGATGTTGCCTGGTCAGATACTCCGGCTGAAGCAGGTGTTTTCGGAGGCCATACTGAATTTGGCACCCTTGGACGCTACTGGGATTTCAGGAGTCTCGGACGGGGTTGTATTAATTTTGAGAAAATAATAAGAGCACTGAATGCAATAGGTTACAGGGGACCGTTATCTGTGGAATGGGAAGATAACGGGATGGATCGCGAGCATGGAGCAACAGAAGCCTGCGAATTCGTAAAGAGGATCGATTTCCCCCCATCGGAAATAGCTTTTGATGCATCATTTGAGAAATAATAACAAGCTCTCTGTAATAACACTAACCAAAAAATAAAAATAATGAAAAAGACTACAGCACTCGTAGCATTATTGTCCGTTTTCACCGTAGCCATTTGTTTTATAATTCTTGGCTCCATATCAAGCGAACTGATGGCTGCTCTGGGCATAAATGAAGCCCAACTGGGAACCCTGGTAATGGTGGCTTTTCTTACAATGTGTATTGTCCAGTTGTTTATCGGACCAATGGTTGACAAATTCGGGTATAAACCGATAGCTGTTTTTGGCTTTATAATTACTGGTGTAAGCCTTCTCTTTCTGGCTGTAGCCACCTCCTTTGCCATGGCATTATTTGCCTGCATACTCTTGGGTTTTGGAGCAATGGCACTTAATACTGTTGGAAATACACTTATTCCGGTAGTTCTCTTTGACGGAAAAGATCCGGCCCGCGCAAGCAACTTTGGAAATGGTTTCTTCGGACTCGGATATGTGCTTACACCGCTTATCATTGTCATGATCATCAAAACAATGGGGCTAAGCTATAAGGTAGCGCTCATCATTCTTGCAGTACTTTGTTTTCTGTTCCTTATATTTGCGCTTACATCCGTTTTCCCAAAAGTACAAGTCGGCTTTACCTTTGCCAAGGCCTCGAAAATTGCAGTTAAACCGGCTGTCCTTATTGCCGCACTTGCTCTTTTCTGCTATATGGCTCTCGAGATCTCAATGGGAACATGGGTAAAGAGTCTTATGCAGGAGCTGTACGGAGAAAGCGGAAATGCTGATCCTGCAACCAAAGCAGGACTTGTTCTGAGCCTCTTCGGTGTTACCCTGATGATAGGCCGTTTTATTGTATCGGGTGTAAAGAATCTTACAGCGATGGGTTCCAGACTGATCACATTCTCATCTCTTCTTGCCCTTATCGCAATATTACTTATGATTGTTGCTAAAGGACCTGCACTTGGCATATTAGCCGTAATGCTTGCAGGACTGGCTTTTGCACCAATATTCCCGACAATAGTGGGTGTTACATTTTCAAAATTCGATCCAAGCTTGTATGGAAGCATCCTCGGGGTTATGTTCTCGATAGGTCTCCTCGGAGGAACACTTGTCCCGAAATTCATCGGTAATGTCAGTGTCGGTTCAACAGTGCAGCAGAGTCTTCTGATACCTGCAATAATGGCTGCCATATTGCTTGTAATATCGCTGTTCATTGGGAAAGTAGGCAACAAGAATTAATTTTTAACTAACTATTTATTACATAGCAGTCTATGAAAAAAATTAAATTTGGGATGATAGGCGGCGGAATAGGTGCATTCATTGGTGATGCTCACCGCCGCGCTTCGCGTATCTGCAATGATTATGAACTTGTAGGGGGTGTATTCGACATCGATTATGAAAAAAGTAAGGAGTTCGCAGCAAAAGAAGGTATTGACCTGAAACGGGTTTACAAGAGTGTTGATGCTCTTATTAAAGCTGAACTTGCTTTACCGGCAGGAGAAAGAATGGAAGCAGTAGCAATTGTTACTCCCAACGCCCTTCATTATCCTTTCGCAAAAAAACTGCTTTCAAATGGCTTCCATCTTATTTGCGAAAAGCCAATGACCCTGACAGTTAAGGAAGCTCTTGACCTTGAGAAGCTTGTTGCCAAGAACAAGCTTACATTCGCGCTGACACATACCTACACCGGCTACCCGATGGTCCGCCAGATGAGGGATCTTATAGCAAAAGGTGTTCTGGGCACAATACAGCGCATAGATGCACAATACTACCAGGGATGGATCAATGCAATAATCTACGGTACCGGCAGCAGGATAACAGGCGTTTGGAGGCTTGATCCAAAACATGCAGGCGTATCCAGCTGTATGGGCGATATCGGAGTTCATGCATTTAATCTGATAGAGTATACTACTGGTCTTGAAGTTAAGGAGGTACTCTCCGACCTCAATAATGTCAAGGATGGAGTCAAGCTTGATCTTGACGGTACTGTTCTAATACGTTTTAACAAAAAGCTCAAGGGTGTTATCAGGGCAAGCCAGGTCTGCGCAGGACTTGAGAATGACATAATAATAGCGGTTTACGGATCAAAAGGAAGCCTCAGGTGGCATCAGGAAGAACCCAATTTACTGTACCTGTACAGCGATTCTGAACCGACAAAGACCTATAAACCTGCACACGGATATAATGAAAAAGCAGCGGAGGAAGGACATACGATGCCGGCCGGACATCCTGAAGGCATTTATGAAGCCCTCGCAAATATCTATAAAGGTGCTGCAAAATCGATCCGGAAAGAAAAATTCAAACCCGGAGAATTCCCCACAGTTCACGACGGCGTAAGAGGCATGAAATTCATTCATGCTGCAGTCAATTCGAATGCCAAGGGAAACGTATGGACGAAGCTATAGAGTCTGACCGGGCATATTGCCTGAACTGAAGCAATAACCCGTTCTGAGAAAGAAAAAGGCTGATCCCGGAATGCACCAGGATCAGCCTTTATAATTTTCAATGCTTTTTATTTTTTCTTCCTTAACAGGAAAAATGCCCCTGCACCTACAAGAACAACAGCGCCAATTATTATTGCGATTGTACCTGTTGAACTCTTTTCTTTTGCTGCACCTGCATTCTCATCTTCGGTATTATAATAGAAAGTGGGCACTGCTTCTGTGTCCATGTTAACAGTGTCTCTCTGAGGCTGAGGACCTTCCTGGGCATTTGCAATTGTCAGTCCGCTAAGTGCCATCGATGCACATAATACTAAAATCCTGATTGTCTTTTTCATGTTTGTAATAATTATTAATTAAT
>CAYNRI010000038.1:20664-24098 GCA_964399575.1 uncultured Rikenellaceae bacterium | reverse complement strand
AAAGTTTCTTCAGACAAAAATAGTAATTAAAATGAACATATGTTCATTTTAATTGATTTTGTTATAAAACTTTTTCAAAAAGTAAAGATATCTCCTGTCCTTACTATATTGGATTTGAATTTTTCACTGAAGAGTTTAAGAGCGGGGGCTTCTGTACAATGTGACGGATACACATGCTTTACACTGTTATGCAATAAATAATTCACCGTCTCTCTGGTTTGAAGGTCGGCCTTTTTCAGATGAAATCCACCCATTATCCCATAGATCCTGTCTTCTCCGGTGATTTTTTTTGCATGCTCCAGCGTATTTACAATCCCGGCATGGCCACATCCTGTTACAACAAACAAGCCTTGATCCGAAAGCAGGGCAATCCCGCTGTCATCAATAACAAAATCAGGACTATCGTCCTCAAGAGTAAAAGATGTATGTTTTGATTCGAAATCTGTCAACCGTGGAATTTCTCCCAGGAATATTATTGTATTACTTATTCTGTAAGGTTCGGATGAAGTTATCAGATTGAACTTCTCGGAGAGTTCTTGCTTTGAGTTTTTTAAGCCTATGTATAATCTATCGGACTTCCTGTATCGTTTAATAAAACATCCCGGATGACATATCAGGTTTCCTCCTTCAAGGTATTGAAGGCCATTTCCATGGTCATAGTGCCCGTGACTGAGAACAATCACATCGATATTTTTTATTTCAGTTCCCATTGCCGAGGCATTCTTTAAAAACAGATCGCTCTGGCCTGTATCGAAAAGGATCCTCTTGCAATCATGTTCAATAAAGTATGACAATCCATGTTCGGAAGAATAATTTACTCCCGGATGGTTATCTGTAAGAACTGTTATTTTCTCAGTCTTCCCCAACATTTAATTGAAGAATATTATCAGAATCACATTTGCGGCAATGATCAGCCGGTTTCATTGTAACCATAGTCTCATTACAGTCTCTGCATCTGTACCAGTAATCGTCAGTTACATAATCTCCACCTTTTATTATTATTGCCTTTCCTTCAACAAAAGCCTTTGCAATATTTTTACGGGCTTTGTCATATAATCTTGTAAATGTTGGTCGGGATATTTTCATTTTTTCTGCTGCCTGCTCCTGGGTCAGGTTCTCATAATCCACCAATCTGACAGCCTCAAATTCTTCAAAAAGTAAATTCACAGATTCAAGTTCGCGCATTGGAATGCCAAAAGGTTTAAAACCTTCCATTGGAGGAGGCATTGTGATCCTTCTGTGTCTTTTACGATTTGGCATTATTGTATTACAGAATCTGAAGTGATTATTATCCAAAAGTAAGATTTCTTTCCGGATTAAATCATCTCATTTCTTAATTTGATATAAGGCTTAATTGTATCCTCCAAGCATTTTTTTTCTTTGTTCTGACAATTAAAGCTGTTTTGTTTTATTGTCAATCAGAATATACTTATCAAGAAGCTTTTTAATGAATTTATGGATCTCGAATGTAAGATATTTTAAAGGCTTGTCAGCTAATTCGTTTGCAACTGTATAATTAAGATATAACCAATCCTTATAGGCTTTGTATTTTGTTTTATATGTGGCCGATATCCTTTCCAGAAGCTCTTCATTATTATACTTATGGGGTATTCCATAAATCAATGGCAGGTCTTCATAAATGAACTCATTATACTCCTCGATAATATCTTTTCTGTATCTGAAGAGGTTCAGTTTCTTAAGTGCAAGATCCCATCCTGTTGCATCAGCAGACAGATCGGAATTATCATCAGGATTATATAAATACGGTGTTGACTGGATCTTCTTCTTGTAGTAAAAAGGAGCCATTGAGGGGAAGAGCAGAAGGTCTTTGGCAATATCGAGGGCAAAAGCCTCGAGGCTGTGTATGAGAAAAGATTTATAATGAGGATTTCGATATGTAATACATATTTTAGCCTGAAGATTTCTTAGTTCTGACAGGTCGCACAGATAATCAAACTGATCCGATGGATCAGGAAGGTAAATTGAAGCTTTTCTACAAGACCTGAGAGCGTTTTTATTATCTTTCTGCCGCAAAAATGAGTTACTCTCCTTAATGGCTTCTCTGAACAACAAACTTCTTTCTTCCTGGTCAATCTTCTCCATTGGAATAATTATAACCCTAACATTAATACCTGCCAGCCTTTTCTATCCTGACCTTGCTATTCAAAAATCAGTGCCTTCTCCATAACCTGTATGGTGAATTTTATCACCTGACTCTTTAAAATTACACAACCCTCAGGGAGAATTCAATAATAAGCAGAAAAAATATGTGTTCCCGATACTAAATTCCTGATCCTGATTAATCTTAGACCTCAGTTAAGTACTCAAAACGGGAACCTTATCTTAAAAATATCGTATAATATAAATATCTGGATTAAACATTATTTACAAGTGAGACCAAAAAATATACTACTATGGATGATTTTAGCCCGGTATATTGGATCGTATATGTTTTTATGGCCGTTTTTCTAGGATTCATGGTCTGGGAAATAATTAAAATGATTATATCTGTGATTACCGGCAGATATCGTAAAGAATCCAAAAAAAAGAGTATTAAAACTTACCCGGCCCGTAAGTTGCGTTGATATAATCCATCACTACTTCCCTGAGAATATTAGCGAAATTAACATAGGGAATCTCGCTTATCTTAAAGTACTGTGGCCTCTCTCCTTCATATAGTGTTATATTCTCAATCGGGATATCAATCCTTCCGGCAAAAATATATTTTTCATTTGGATAGGCGTCTCCTGTGCGACATTCATACATTCTGAAGAACCTGAACTCATCGAGGGTTATGCCCAATTCTTCCTTCACTTCCCGTATAAGAGCCTCCTCAGGAGTCTCGCCCTCCTCAACATGTCCGCCTATAAGATCCCAGCAGTCAGGAAAGGGAATACCGGGTTTATTATCACGCAGGTAAAGCAGTAATTCCCTGTTATCGTTTTCCAGAATAATTGCTGCAATTTTTTTCACCTTTTAAAATGTTCATATCTTTTCAAGCGATAAAAGTAGTTTATTTCATATAATACTTTTAAGGAAATAAGTATTCAGTTATTTGAGATATTTTTTCATTTACTGTTTTTCCTTAAACTTGTATCTTCAAATAAAATCAACAATAATACATCCTTTATGGAATTTTCAGATCTAATCCGTTCACGTGAGAGTGTCAGAAATTACGATCCTGATCGTCCCGTCCCTCCGGAAATAATGACAAGGATACTTGATGCCGGGCGTCTTGCCCCTTCAGCCTGCAATTTACAGCCCTGGAGATTCCTTGTAATCTCTTCAGATGACACCCTTGAAAAAGTCAGGAAATGCTATCCCCGCGACTGGTTCAGAGATGCCCCTCATATTATTGTAATTGCCGGATTGAAAGACCAGGCATGGGTCAGGAAATATGACAGCTATAACTCTATTGAGACGGATCTTGCAAT
>CAYNRI010000038.1:0-20564 GCA_964399575.1 uncultured Rikenellaceae bacterium | reverse complement strand
GCAGGTGTCCAGGAGGCCCACTCCGGAAGCATGAACTGCCTGGTGCTGAAGAACACTCTGGCGCCATTTATAATTGAATTAATTTCACTTCTTTTCATGTTTTCTTATGTAATAACAGCTAAATGTCTTGCTGACTTCTCTCAATTTCAAATATAACTGCAACTGAAAGAACCAATTTTAAAATAAACTCAAATAAAGAGAGCGGCATACTGCATATTAAAGTCAGTATCCCGCTCGGTTATTGTATCGATGTTGTATTAGTCCAGCTTAACTTTTATAACAACCTTCTTGATGGGGGAGTTTTCACCATCTTTCAATCCGGGCCTGTGAATGTCGTCGGGAAAGAGTAAGAATACCTTCTGAGGATTTGCAGGACAGTCCTTGTGAGTCTTTACCGTCATGAACATTATATCACGTGCAGGGTCGTAAGCCTCGGTGATCTCATCAAGTTCTGACATTGGAGTAACACCGATAAGCTCCTTGCCTGCAACTACATACTGGATATCTGCATATTTTTCATGAGCCTCAAAACGTGCAACATCCTCGTTTTTCGACAGGTATTCACTTGGCAATGCATAAACATTATCACCGTCGATATCAACGCGGGCCAGCCCCATATTCTGCAGATCGGTCTCCTTCAGGAATTTGAAGGCCTTGTCCCATCTGTCCTTGTGTTTAAAATAAGAAACTGCAAATTCTTTGCGGTTTGTAGTAGCATCTGGTTCAACCTGCCAGCCGTTAAGCCATTCAGATTTTTCAAACCATTTATCAATCTGCTTTGCATTCCATGTTGATGGATCATCAGAGGTTTTACAACCAAATAAGCTTAAGAAAACAGTTACTGCCATAATCTTTGGGAATAATTTTTTCATATAATTCAAATTATTAATAATATATAAAGTTAAAGTGGTATTATAAAGGATGATTTTACAGAAGGCAATATAAAAAAAAACAATTACTTAAAAAAATCTGCCATCTTTTATGTCTGCATAAGGAAGTTTATTTAAGCAATCCTTGTCAACAGGATTTATTTTTGAAATACTGTTTTTTTTATTATATTTAATATTTTATACCCTTGTCAAGTGCCTGCTGTCAGTTCAAGTGCAGTTATTTTTATTTAAATTTGGTATAAGAATTGTGGTTCCTGGATTATAAAAAGTATACCAGAAAAAATACCCGCAAGAATCTATGAAGAAATTGATTATTCTCCTTACTATCTCATTTATATTCCTGAATTGCTTCCCCCAGACGGCTAACACCTACCAGGGTGGGATTAACGGAGAACTCAACTTGCAGGCTATTGCCAATCTCAATACAAGCTCTGCCGGAGCCGTAAGCTTCGATACCAGGTATGAGGGTGTTAAGGGTACGCCAAGGCTCTTTGACACTCTGCTGACATCACTGATGCTTGTGAAAGGCCAGGATAAATACATTCAGTTCAACAGTGATCTTAATATAGCGGAAAACAGTCTCCTCTATACTCATCCCCGAACCGGAGTGCTTATGGAAGTCCCCTCTGATGTGGTCACAGAACTTATAATCAGAAAAGAAGGCAGGGACCTTATCTACAGAACGACAAGCGGCGTTAATTTCGAAAAAGGCATGAAAGAGAACAGGTTCTACCAGGTACTGAGAGAAAAATCACCGCAGTTAATAAAGGTACCTGAGAAAATATTCATTGCTGCCAATTATAAAGGGCCGTATACAGTCGACAGGAGGTACGATGAATACCGTCCTGAAAAGAAGTATTTTATTGAAGGTGCTGATAAAGTATTCCGTCATTTGCAGCTAAATAAGAAATCTCTGATAAAACAGTTCCCTGAAAAAAAGGATATTATAAACACAACATTTGAAGTTAAAGGCAAAAGTGATGAAGAGATCGAAGAAATTGTATTATCACTTATAAATTAGCTTATTACATCCTGAAAAACAATCAACAACTAAGACACCGGGTCACTGATGCTTTACAGCATGAGCTGATCTACCCGAAAAGGAACCTTTCCGCATTTGTAACTGCCATAAGTTCCTTCTGCCTGTCATTTAGCAAAGGGGTTTGAATGAAATTACTGAGGTAATCATTATAGGAGCAGGACCAGATAAGATTGATAACAAAGTCCGAACCAAAGAGGAACCCTGATTCATTACCGGAGTTCATGATTTTGCTTATCTTCTCATAATCAGACATATATGGTGTCTGACAGGAACAATCAGTATAAACATTCCTGCCCTGACCAATATACTTCATGATAGCCTCCTGCCAGTCTGTCCTTCCTCCGGCCTGTGCCCCAAGGTGGGCAAAATTTATTTTAAGGTCCCTGTACTCAGGTCTTGACAGTACTTTATTCCATTTCCCTGATGGATCAGTCAGCGCCTTCGCTCCCGGAGATGTCACAAAACCGCTGTCGCTGCAATGAACAGTGATGGGGAGCTTTTTTCTGACGCATTCACTGTAAACAAACCTCACCTTTTCAAGCTCGCTGTTGTTATCTTCAGGCCAGGGATCGAAACCAATCGGAGGATATAGCTTAATGCCGGCAAAAAGATATGTATAATAATACGGATCCTTCTCCTCTTTCCTGCGGAAGATCATATCTTCAATACCTGCTCTCAGAGTACCCATCTTCCTGAAGAGTTTGTCATGGCGTGATGAAGGATCCCCGTCATCTTCATACCCTCTGAAATATTTATCGAACAGCCCGGCAATTTCCTGAAGATCATAATTAACAGTATTAAGTCCCAGGAAAGGATAGATCTCAAACATTTTTTTCTCCTTAGGTGTATCCGTAGGGATTATCTTGAGCCTTGACTGTTTATCGGGATGAAGTATGAGATCATAATTGTAATAGAACCACATTGCATTTATAAGATCAACGACCTGGTTTATTACCGGTTTTGCCGGAGGCAGGTTGTAAAAGCAATCCTCATTTGCCAGGTTCTTATATCCGAAGTCGATGAGCAATGGACACAAAGCAATTTTATTATATAATGCGTCTTTGTGATCGCCGAAAAAGTTCTTCTCCCATTTCAGAAAATACTCGATATAAAGGAAATGATACTCTATAGCACCTTCCATAACAGACAGGAGGTTCTTTAAATTCCCGGCGTCGTTCCTTATATAGTTCTTGACTTTTCTGATTGCTTTTCGCGGAAAGAGATTAAGTACCCATAAGGGGAGTATCTGCAATATAAACGGGAATTTTGATAAGAGATTCCTGAGTGAATCTTCTGTAAGCAGATCATCATTTAAAAGAAAGGCAAGCAGGTTGGGATGACTGAGATCAAAAAGGTGATAATGGATATCATAGAATTTTTTCACCATACTTTTTCCATAAGAAGTATGTTCCTGAGCTCATGAACTTTCAGGTTCTCGCGGAGTTCTCCGGAATCGGCAACCGATATACGGCCGGTCTCTTCGGAGATCACTACAACAAGTGCATCTGTCTGCTCCGACATCCCTATAGCTGCCCTGTGCCTCATTCCAAGATGGGGTGACAAGACCAGCTGATCGGTAACAGGCAAGGGGCATCTTGCTGAAATTATCAGATTATCTTCTATTATCACTGCCCCGTCGTGAAGGGGAGTATTCTTGAAGAATATTGTCTCAAGCAGCTCGGCACTTATCTGTGCCTTTATCGTTTCTCCGGTGTCGGCGTAAATGCCTAATCTGCTCTGCCTGCCGATAACTATCAAAGCCCCAATCTTCTTCTGAGCCATCGATTCTGCTGCTTTAACAATCTTTTCGGTTATACCTATTCCGCCTGGTTCCTCAACTTCTGAAAAAAACAGTTTCCTGAGAGAGAACCTTGTATTCTGTATATACCTGTTACCTATAACAAGAAGGAAACGCCGCACTTCCTGCTGGAAAACAACTATCAGGGCAATAACGCCGACTCCCATTACCTGCCCCAGCAATGAGCTTACAAGTTGCATATTAAGAGCCTTGACAATAAGCCAGAAAAGATATAAAAGGAACACTACTATGAAAATGCTGAATGCTGAAGTGCCCTTTATTATCCTGTATAACTGAAATAAAATCAATGCAACAAGAACAATATCAATAACATCAAGAACAGTAACAGGAACGAGCATTTTATTTATAATATTAGTTTCTCACTTGTTTATATGTTTCGAAATTTAGTAATAAGCCTGACAGCCTGAACAGCTTCTTTTACATCATGAACCCTCAGTATATCCGCTCCGTTCAGAAGTGCTACAGTATTAAGGACAGATGATCCGTTCAGTGCTTCTTCAGGAGTAACAGAAAGTGTTTTCCATATCATTGATTTCCTTGAAACCCCCACCAGTATAGGCAATCCGGTAATGCTGAAATCGCGGAGCCTTCCAAGCATCTCGAAATTATGTTCCATCGTTTTGCCAAAACCAAAACCCGGATCAAAAATAAGATCCTTAACACCGGCAGCCCGTAATTGTACTATCTTAGAACTCATCTCTTTCATAATATCAGCTACAACGTCACAATATACAGGGTTTTTCTGCATCGTTGAAGGGAGACCCTGCATATGCATCATTATATAAGGCACATTGAGTTCTGTTACAAGACTGAACATTTTTTCATCAGCCTCTCCTGCAGATATATCATTTATTATATGTGCACCGCATTCAAGTACAGCTTCACGTGCAATTTCTGATCTGAAGGTATCGACAGATATCACAGCCTGCGGCAGTTCCCTGACTATCATTTTCAAAGGCGGCATCAGCCTTCTTCTCTCCTCCTCTGCAGGAACGTCATCAGCAAATGGTCTTGAAGAATAAGCTCCGACATCAAGAATGTCTGCACCTTCCTCTATCATAAGTGCAGCAGTATCAAGTATCTGCTTTTGCTCATTAACCCTGCTGCCTGTATAAAATGAATCCGGGGTAATGTTTATGACACCCATTACCCTGGGCTGGCTGAGATCGAGAAGCTTCCCCTTTATGTTTATATATCGTGGTTTCTCAGTCAATTTCTCTTATTCATATTCCGAAATTAATGAATTTATTAAACATGAGTTGATAACTGCTTAAAAGTAATCATAATTATGCTTTTCTTTCGTTTTAATCTTTGATACGCGGTTATTACATTTGCATTGAAAGTATAAAAGAATCATGAAGCTTATTGTAATTGAGGGAATTGACGGTTCCGGCAAATCAACTCAGATTAAACTGTTAAAAGATCATCTGACACAGGGAGGGTATCGTTGCGAGTTCCTTCACTTTCCAAGAGCTGATGCTCCTTTTTTCGGAGAGTTGATCTCACGCTTCCTGAGGGGGGAGTTCGGAACCCTTGATAAAGTTGATCCCTGGCTTGTAGCAATGCTCTACGCCGGTGACAGAAGGGATGCGGCACACCTTATAAAGGGATGGCTTGAAAAAGGCAATATAGTACTTCTTGACAGATACACATATTCAAATATTGCATACCAGTGCGCCAAACTGGAAAAGAGGGAAGATCAGGATGCTCTTATGAAATGGATTCTGGATCTGGAATTTAGCCATTTTGCAATACCCAGGCCTGATCTCAACATATTTCTTGACGTGCCTTTTTCATTTACAGAAAAAAAACTCTCCTCCGGGCGATCAGGCAGTGACAGGCAATACCTTAACGGCACTGCAGATATTCATGAAGAATCACTTGCTTTCCAGAAAAAAGTCAGAGATATTTATATCAAGGTTGCCGACAGAGACAAAAACCTCTGCATTGTATCCTGTGCCGACATAAAAGGAAATATCCTCAGCCCTGGGAAAATATCAGATATTATTGTTGAACTAATTAACAGAAAGGGATTACTTTGAAATGAAAATAGTATTGTACATAAGCAGAATAATAATAGGGATCGTATTTATTTTTTCAGGACTTGTAAAAGCTGTTGATCCGCTTGGCACAACATATAAATTCCAGGATTATTTCTCTGCTTTCAACATGAACTTCCTGAAAGATTTCAGCCTTCTTTTTGCATTTATACTTTTCACCTGTGAATTCCTTGCAGGTATCTCGGTGCTGTTCAGGATTAAAGCAAGGACAGGGGCATGGGTTGTTATTATAATGATGGTGATCTTCACCCCGCTTACCTTAATACTTGCCCTTACAAATCCGGTATCAGACTGCGGCTGTTTTGGTGATGCAATTCACCTTACAAACTGGCAGACCTTCATAAAGAATATAATCCTTCTTGCCCCTGCCATCATTGTTTTCATTAAAAGAAAAGAAATTGGTGCATCATTGAAACAGCTAAGGGAAGGGGCAGCACTGGCTATCCTGACACTTGCCATTCTTTTGTTTGCTGCTTGGAATCTGAAATACCTGCCTGTAATAGATTTCCTCCCTTACAGCAAAGGCACTCATATACCCGATAAAATGATAATACCTGAAGGTAAACCGACAGATAAATATGAGACATCCTTCATTTACGAGAAAGAAGGGGTCAGTAAAGAATTTACCCTTAATAACTATCCTTCAGATGACACAACATGGAAATTTATTGACCAGAAATCAGTACTTGTTTCAAAGGGATATCAGCCCCCTATTCATGATTTCTTCATTACTACACCTGATAATATTGATATCACCGACCAGATACTGGCATCAGAAGATTATATCGTTCTGATGATCTCAAAGAAACTTGCTGAAGCTGATCCTGAAAAGCTGCAGAAAGGATTTGAACTGGGGGAATTCTGCCTGAATAACCAGACAGGCTTTTACGTTGTTACTGCTTCGGGTGCAGATGAAATAAATGAATACAATAACGGGCTTACTATCTGCCAGGGTGATGAAACAACGCTTAAGACTGTTCTGAGATCTAATCCTGGCTATATGCTTTTAAAGAAGGGTACAATTATTGATAAATGGTCATGGGCTAATCTTCCCGAACAGGAGGAGTTACTTGAAATCTTAACCAAATAATCAAATAAGCATAATATTTATGAGAAAGAAAATCGTTGCCGGAAACTGGAAGATGAATATGGATCTTAATGAGGGCCTGAAGCTGGCAGGATCCATCAATGATTACTTCAGGGATAAACCTGCCGAAAAGTGTGAGGTGATATTGTGCACCCCATTTATTCATCTGGCAGGTGTCAGTGAGATCCTTAAGTCAGGGAAGCTTAAAGCCGGTGGTCAGAATTGTGCTTCAGAGGTTTCCGGAGCCTATACCGGAGAAGTATCTGCCTTAATGATTAAAAGTACAGGTGCTGAATATGTTATAATAGGGCACTCTGAAAGGAGAGCCTACTACAACGAAGACAACAGGATCCTGAACAAAAAAACCTCACTTGCGTTGAATACCGGCCTTAAGGTAATATTTTGCTGTGGTGAGATAAAGGAGGAGAGAGAATCCCAAAACCACTTTGCTGTTGTCAGAAAACAACTCGAAGAAGGTCTCTTCCCGGTCAGACCTGAAGAGCTAACCAAAGTTGTAATAGCTTATGAACCTGTTTGGGCTATTGGCACGGGACTGACTGCAACACCGGCTCAGGCTCAGGAGATGCATAAATACATACGTAAACTTGTAAAGGAGAAATATGGCAGCATGATCGCAGATAATATAACAATCCTTTATGGAGGAAGCTGCAAGCCTTCAAATGCGGCGGAGATATTCTCCAATCCTGATGTTGATGGCGGTCTTATCGGTGGCGCTTCTCTTAAGAAGGAAGATTTCATTGCAATCGCAGAGGCTGTTTAATTACAGTCCTTCCGGTGATCCCCGGGAATCAATAATAAGGAAAATGCAAAAAAGACTCATCATTTTATGTTTTGCTGTCCTGCTGATCATTTCAGGGAAACTTGGAGCCCAGGTAAGATCTCCCTTTACAGGTGATTTTGCTAAATTCAGATCGGAACTTACAGCATTCATGGGACCAAACCTGAATGATGAGCAGAAGGAAAGCCTTGAATCTTTCCTTGCAAAATGGGACAGTACTTCTTACAAACAGGAAGACAAGACAAGGATAATAGATGTGATAAGTCAGCTCTATGGCAGGTTCATGAGACCGGTTCCAAACTTCAATAACTTCATTGTCACACTTAACAAGTTCATCGACTGGAAAACTGAACCGGGATTTTTAACCAACTGGCTTACAGGATTGAGCGAGATAGTATTTGATCCGCGCTATGAATCTGAAAATATTGACAGGTACATCAAGAATACAGGATTAATGATTACCGACAATATAATTTCTGATGTATCCGGGATGAAATGGAAAGTTAAAAACGCCAGGCTGAATTTCCTGCACGACACAGTCTTCAAGGCTTTTATAAATAATGCAACTCTCACCTGTTATTCACAGAAGGACAGCACCGAGATCTATAATGTTTCCGGAGTATATTACCCGGAATTCCAGCAATTTCATGGCACTAAAGGTACTGTAACATGGGAAAAGGCAGGATTCCCGGGAGATGAGGTATTTGCTGAGCTTCAAAGCTTTTATGTTAATACTTCAAAAAACAGCTTCTCAGTTGATTCAGCAAAACTTACTCATAAAACATATTTCAAGACACCGGTATTGGGTTTCCTCACAGATCAGACTATTCCGGTCACCAATAAGGTATTGGCTACCTATCCTCGTTTTGAGACTTATACAAAGGAATTCCATCTTGATAATATTTACCAAGGTATTGACTATAAAGGGGGGCTCGCCTTTGAAGGAGCAAATGTAAAGGGAAGCGGAGGATCCAATATGTCTGCAGAGATCACTTTCCGAAGGGAAGATACACTTTTCATGAAGATAAGATCGGGAGAATTCATGTTTGGAAAAGACGGGCTGGCTAGTGCAGAAGCTGAAATGACACTTTACCTCAATAAGGACTCGGTTTACCATTCAAACCTGGCATTTTCTTTTAATGCCAAAGAAAAACAGGTCAATCTTTTCAGAGCTAACAACCCTGTATCAAGAAGTCCGTATTTTAATTCATTCCATAACCTCGACATGTACTTCGAACTTCTCTCCTGGAACATGAATGAATCAAAAGCCATCCTGACAAGGGCTAAAGGGGCTTCAATGGGCCAGGCTGAGTTCGAATCAGGTTCATTCTTCAATGCCGAATTCTTTAACCGCCTGGCAGGAATTGATGAATACCATCCTCTTGTCAGGTTCAAAAGGTTTGCCGAATATTATTACTCAACTACCTTTCCTGTGGAGGAATTTGCCAAATGGCTCAATAAACCTGTAGAGACTGTAACCGGATTATGTATCGATATGGCTAACAAGGGATTCATTTTCTACGATAGAAAATTCAATGAGATCACCCTTAAGAAGAAAGTCGATGATTTCCTTAATTCATATACAAAGAAACAGGATTACGATGTACTGAGGATCAACAGTGAGACGAAAGCGCCTGTTGATAATGCAGTCCTGGATCTAAATAATTATGATCTTCAGGTGAATGGCGTCAATCAGGTTTTTCTAAGCGATTCACAGCGTGTAGCTCTTTATCCCTATAACCAGCAATTAACAATCGGAAGGAATCGCACTTTAAAATTTGATGGAGTTGTTGAAGCAGGACTTCTGACATTTTTCGGACATGATTTTACTTTCAGCTATGACACTTTCAAGATCAGGCTGGCAAAAATAGATTCAATCAGAGTTGCCGTAGAAACTGAAGAAAGGGATGTTTATGGCAACCCTGTTATAAAAATAGTCGATAATACTATCCAGCTTGCATCAGCTGAACTTTATATAGATGATCCGAATAACAAATCTGGGTTGCAGAGCCTCAGGCAATATCCGATAATAAATGCTGCAGACAGCTCATATATCTTTTTTGATGATTTGCCGGGACTTCAAAATATATATTCAAAAAAAGACTTCTATTTCGTTGTTGATCCCTTTATGTATGAAAATATCGATCATTTCCGGATAGAGGATATGGATGTAAGCGGGGTTTTCTTTGGAGGTAATATTCTCAGTCCGACACGGCAAACTCTCGCTATACAGCCCGATAACTCACTAGGTTTTAATATGTTTATTCCTGATGAAGGCATAGAAATATATGGTTCAAAAGGCAGGATTTACGACAGCCTTAATATTAGCAGTAAAGGTCTTGTTGGGAAAGGGACCCTGAAACATCTTACGGCAGCAATTAATAGTGAAGAATTGAAGTTTTACCCTGACAGCATGGTCGCCCAAGCTTCCGTCTTCACACTTGATCGCGACAGTGCAGGACTCTATCCCATACTTAACAGTCAGGATGTATATGTAAAATGGCGTATACCCGAAGATGAATGGCTTGCAGTCAGCAGCAGAGATAAAGGTTTCAGTATGTTTGACAACGGGACAACCCTTGACGGCAGCCTGGCTCTCAAACCCGGGTCTCTTACAGGAGAAGGGATAGTAAACACTACCGACTCCCGGATCACTTCAAATACATTCAGTTTTACTGCCAATACGGTCAAAGCTGACAGTTGTGATTATAACTTCAAATCACCCTCAACAAGCGGATATGCATTCATTGCTGAGGATACACGCACAGAGATAAATTTTGATCTCCGTGAAACCCGCTTCCACCTGAATACTGATACATCAATGGTTAAATTCCCTGAGATACAGTATATATGTACAATGACAGATTTCATCTACAATCAGGATACCAGGATACTGAGCATGGAGCAAAAGGGGAAGGAAGAAACACAGCTGCTCACACCCGAATTGCTCCTGAAAGCTGATTTTAATAATCTTGATAAACCCACATTCTTCGCCACAAATGTAATTGGTGATACAATTGCTTTCAGCTCCTGGAAAGCACGATATCATGTTGACCAGGAATATATTGAAGCTGAGAATATTAATTATCTGCATATTGCTGATGCACTGATACAACCCGACCAGGGTAAACTTACAATAAACCGCAGAGCCAGGATAAATCAACTGCAGAATGCTATTGTGGCGATCAATAACAGGCATCTGCTCCACTCGGCGAATATCGATATCGAATCAACAAAGAGATATAGCGGAAGCGGTGTTTACGACTACCCGGATGAGAACAAAGAGATCCAGAAGATCAATTTTGCCGAAATAAGTGTTGACTCACTGATGACAAGTGCAATAGGATACATTCCTGTCAACCAGAATTTCAGGCTTAGTCCGGCTTTCTCATTTTTCGGGGATGTCAACCTCTCCTCAAAAAAGGATCGTTTGCTGTTCTCGGGAGCGGCAGGTATAATTAACACCTGCGGTTCTTTCAGATCCTACCCCATTCAGTTCAAACAGGAAATTGATCCCGAACGGATAATGATACCGATAAGTGAAAAACCCCGTGATGCAAATAATAACCTTGTCTTCTCAGGGTCATTTATCAATATCGATTCAGTGCATATCTATCCGGCATTTCTTTCTGCCCAGAAATCATGGGCTGATGTGGCAATAGTTAACTCGCAGGGATACCTCTACTATGAGAAGGCAAATAAACGCTACCTGATAAGCTCATTGGAAAAAATTGCCGATCAGACCCTCCCTGGTAATTTAATTTCATTTGATACTGAAAAGTGCATACTTTCAGGTGAAGGCAAGACAAACCTTGGTGCAACATTCAATTTTATCAATCTTACAGGTGCGGGCAGAGTATCTCAAACCCTCGATTCAGGAAAGGTGGAGATACAGACAATACTGGGATTCGATTTCCATTTTACACCGGAAGGACTTAAGATGATGAGTGATGAGTTCAGGCTGACACCATCACTGAAATCTGTGAATCTGAACAGCGAATTTTACAGAAAAGGCATGGATGATCTTGTCGGCGGTGAAGCAGCTTCCAGGCTCAAGGAGCAGCTCGATCTCTTCAGCGGGACAGCCAGCCTGCCAAAGGAATTCAATTTTGAAATACTTCTTAACGATGTCACTCTCTACTGGAATGAGGCATCATCATCTTTCAGGTCAAAAGGCAAAATAGGACTGGGATATATTGGCACACAACCGGTAAACGTGTATGTCGACGGGTTCGTGGAAATACAACGACGCCGTTCGGGTGATATGTTCGACATATACCTTAAGGCAAGTGAATCTGTATATTATTACTTTTCCTATATAAGCGGTAATATGCTGGCCTACTCGGGCAACAGCGGTTTCAACACCCTTATTGCCGGGCAGAAGGCAAAAGCCAGAAGACATCCCGGTTCAAATAACAAGAAACCTTATTCATATATGATCTCCACACAGGACAGGCTGATGAGATTCATTGAAAAGATGACAGGAAACGGAGGCAATGAAAATGAACAACCGGATCTTGACGGGATTGTTCAATAAACAGCTTCAATAATCTTTTGTTATGCAGGTATTTTATATTCGTGATATTTCCGGAAAGATCTGTTCCCTGGATGAGAAAGAATCCAGGCACTGCATAAAAGTGCTTCGCTTAAAAAAGGGTGATGAAGTTAAGATGATAGATGGTAAAGGCAATCTGTTCAGTGGAAGGATTGCAGATGCCGATCCTGGGAGATGCAATATAGAGGTAACCCACATTACAAATGATTTTGAAAAAAGAGATTACAGGCTTCATATAGCGATTTCACCTCTTAAAAATCCTGACAGGTTTGAATTGTTCATCGAGAAAAGTGTTGAAATAGGAATTGATGAGATAACGCCAATTATCTGCAGCCGGACTGAAAAACCAGGTATCAGGCATGAAAGGGTCAGTTCATTGATAATCTCAGCTATGAAACAGTCGCTCAAGGCAAAAGATACTGTACTCAATAAAACTGTATCATTCAATGAATTCATAAGGACTATCGATAAAGGAAACCTCATGATAGCTCATTGCAGCAACGAGACTGAAAAGAAGAGTATTAAGGATGTCTGCAAAAAAGGAGATGATGCAGTGATCCTTATCGGACCGGAGGGAGATTTTTCGGAAGAGGAAATTATTGCTGCAGTCACAGAGGGATTCTGTCCGGTCCATCTTGGAAGAAGCCGTCTGAGAACTGAAACGGCAGGCATTGCTGCCTGCCATTCAGTGTATTTTATCAACCAGTAGGCATTTAAGTGCCCTGTTTTTCACCGCTTTTTTCTTTTTCTGAACCCGATTTCAATCTGCCTGTTTTACGGAGAGCCTGATCAATAATATATTCAATCTGCCCGTTTGTGCTTCTGAATTCATCAGCTGCCCATTTCTCCAGAGCCTTCAGCTTGTCCGGATCCATTCTGAGAACAAACGGCTTTTTCTCTTTCATATCATGCATGTAATGTTCCTGTGTTGACAACAGGAGTAGCATCCTTATCACCACAGAGGACAACCATCAGGTTACTTACCATAGCTGCTTTCTTCTCTTCATCAAGCTCCACAATATTCTTATCTGAAAGCTGCTCAAGGGCCATCTGGACCATTGAAACAGCACCTTCAACGATCTTGAACCTGGCAGCAACAACAGCAGTTGCCTGTTGTCTCCTCAACATTGCATTAGCTATCTCTTCAGCATATGCAATGTAGTTTATCCTCGCTTCGATGACTTCTATACCGGCAATTATTAATCTCTCCCTTATTTCCTTCTCGAGTTCCTCATTGATCTCTTCACCCCCGCTCCTGAGAGCTATCTCAGCTTCATGGTCTTCAAAATTATCGTATGGATACAGACCTGCAAGTTTTCTCAGAGCAGCGTCACTCTGAACAAGTACGAAATGCTGATAATCATCAACATCAAATACAGCCTTGTATGTATCGAGAACTCTCCATACAAGTACAAAACCGATCTTTATAGGATTACCGATCTTATCATTTACCTTAATCGGTTCACTGTCGAAGTTTCGGGCTCTTAAGGAAATATGCCTTGTAACGTAAAAGGGATTGACCCAGTAGAATCCGTTCTCCCTTATTGTCCCTTTATAGGCTCCGAATAGAACCATTACAAGTGATCCGTTCGGATTTACGACCTTGAAACCAACAGTCATAAAAATAAAGAGAATTGTAAGCGCAACTCCAAGCCAGATAATGTTAAAAGCAAATCCGGCAATTGCTCCGCCAATAAACAATATTGCTATCAGCAGAGCCAGGTAACCTGAAATCGGTTTAATTGTAAATTCCTGTTTCATTGTATATGATATTAATATGATATCACAAAGATATTAAATTAAATTTCAGGAAACAAGAATTTTTAAGGATTTATTTTTAAAGGAAACAAAATCAAGCAGAGGAACTTTCAGGTTGGTGGTTCATGAACTCATTCCCCTGCCCCTTCTCTTAAGGCTAAGAGAAGGGGCTGCTGAGTGATAATGAGGCAGATAAAGGGTAATAGGTCTTCTTAGCCCCTTCCCTTATTTTTTAAGGGAAGGGGTTGGGGATGGGTTAAGAGCTGTGTAGAAATATTCGATGAGATATAAAGATACATCCCCCTGACCCCCTTCAAAGGGGGAATAAGAAACTGCTCCTTCGAATAAGGCTATTGGGAGAGGCTGGGTATAACACCAATACGATCTCAGTGTTTCCTTCTGACCTTTTTTATAAGCTGCCGGGTTAATCGGGAATCCGGAACCGGTCTGAGGACTTTCAGAATATCGATCACATCGCTGAACTGCGGATAGAAGCCCCAGGCATCGTCAAAGAGGTCTATTCCGGCAGTATAAATTTCCCGATATGAAAGAAAGTGCGTAGAAGTTGATCCCATAGGCTTCATGGCTTCATTTATGTAAAAACGAGACCATAAAGCTGTAAATTGTACAGAATTGAATAATTTTTAAGGAATTATAAAATTTTACCCCGCAATGCGTAATTCCATAACTCCACAATGCCGTAACACCTTAATGCCGTAACGCCGTAACGCCTTTGCGCCTTTAGTTAAGTGTGAGGCTGATCTTCTTTTCCTCCATTAATTTTCTCATGTTAATAAGGGCGTATCTCATACGGCCAAGAGCAGTATTAATACTAACGTCAGTCATATCGGCAATTTCCTTGAAGCTCAGTCCGGCATAATGCCTGAGGATAACAACTTCGCGCTGGTCGTCGGGAAGCTGACTGATCATTTGCCGTACATCCTTGTGGATCTGTTTCCGTATCATATTATCCTCGACAGTAGATTCTGCAAACCTTTTCGAATTAAAAAGGTCAGAATCGTAGTCATCGTTCGATACTGTATTCATCTGTTTTATCCTTCTGAAATGATCGATTATAAGATTATGCGCAATACGCATCACCCAGGAGATGAATTTTCCGTTATCCTGGTATCTGCCTGATTTTACAGATTGGATAACCTTCATGAAAGTATCCTGAAACAGATCTTCAGCAAGTGCCTGATCGCGTATATATAAACTTATATACGCATACACTTTATTCTTATGACGGTGGATTAACTGCTCAAAGCAGGACTCCTCGCCCTTTATGAACCTTTGTATCAGTTCATAATCGGGAATCATCTTGTTCATAGCTCACTCTTTAAATTACCAAGAGTAGAGTTTCGTAATAGGCAGTCCTCCTTAATTGAATTATTAATGCAACAACAAAGAAAGTAATTTTTTTTAATCTTTATATATTACTTTTGGGTTTTTATTTAAAATTTACATCAGGGAAGGTATAATTTTAATGGACGGAAGCATTCAAATCAGGGGAGCGAGGGTTCATAACCTGAAGAATATCAGCCTTAATATCCCCCGTAACAGGTTCATTGTTATCACAGGAGTATCGGGTTCAGGCAAATCGTCGCTTGCTTTTGATACAATATATGCTGAAGGACAGAGAAGGTATGTTGAAAGTCTTTCTGCCTATGCCCGCCAGTTCCTTGGCAGGATGAACAAGCCTGAAGTGGACTTTATAACAGGTATACCTCCCGCTATCGCTATAGAGCAGAAGGTCAATTCACGAAATCCGCGCTCCACTGTCGGAACATCGACAGAGATCTATGATTATCTGCGTTTGCTCTATGCCAGGATAGGAAAAACATATTCTCCTGTTTCCGGGAAAGAGGTTAAAAAGCATAGTGTTGATGACATTGTAGATTTTCTTGCTTCACTGAATGAAGGAACAAAGGTAGTAATCACCTCTGCAGGAGAGGTACCTGAAAAGATAAAGATTTCCGAATATCTGTCCTTCCTTCAGAAACAGGGTTTCAACAGGATAGAAACTGAAGGTGAGCTGATAAGGGTAGACGAGATAAAAGATCCTGAAAACCTGAAGCCGGGTCAAAAGATCAACATCGTCATTGACAGGCTTGTAACAAGTCATTCATCTGATGATTTCAGCAGGGCTGCAGACTCTGCGCAGACTGCTTTTCACACAGGGAAAGGCTATTGCCAGGTAGTTGTATTTACAGAGAATGGAATAATCAGGGAGAATTTTTCAAATAAGTTTGAGGAGGATGGAATTCTCTTCGAGGAACCATCTGAGCATCTCTTCAGTTTCAATAACCCGATCGGGGCATGTCCTGTCTGCGAAGGTTATGGCAAGATACTGGGTATAGATCCTGCGCTTGTCATTCCTGATCAGAATCTTTCAGTATATGATGATGCTATAGTCTGCTGGAAAGGAGAGACTATGAAGAAATGGAAGGAGCGGCTGATAATGAATGCTGATCTGTTCGGCTTTCCGGTACACAAACCATATTATCAGCTTAATGAAGAGCAGAAAGCTCTTCTCTGGAAAGGCAACAGGTATTTCTACGGCCTCAATAAGTTCTTTGAGCATCTTGAGGAAAAGAAATACAAAATACAGTACAGGGTCCTTTTAAGCAGGTATCGTGGAAAAACAATATGCACGGAATGCGGCGGGTCAAGGCTCAAAAAAGAAGCCGGCTATGTAAAAGTTGCCGGCAGATCGATCAGGGAGCTTGTAAAAATGCCTGTTGATCAGTTATATGCTCATTTTCAGAATATTTCCCTGTCGTCAACAGAGAACTTAATAGCTGATAGGCTTTTAAAGGAGATCAGTATAAGGCTGCGTTTATTACTTGATGTCGGTTTGCCTTATCTCACTCTCGACAGGATATCATCTACTCTGTCAGGTGGTGAATCACAGAGGATAAACCTCTCCACATCGCTGGCAAGCAATCTAGTGGGATCTATGTATATACTCGATGAGCCAAGCATAGGACTCCATCCGCGTGATACAAATCTTCTTGTCAAGGTGCTGAAGGAACTTCGTGATATGGGAAATACTGTTATTGTTGTTGAACATGAAGAAGAGATAATAAAGGCTGCTGATGAGATCATTGATATGGGGCCGGAAGCTGGCCGGCTTGGAGGAGAGGTTGTATTCCAGGGAAGTCTTGACCTGACACCAGCTAATAAGTCACTGACATCATCTTACATGAGCGGCAGACTTACAATCCCGGTACCAAAGGCAAGGCGGAAATGGAACTCCTGCATCGAAGTAAAAGGCGCTAGGGAAAATAACCTCAAGAATATAGATGTCAAATTCCCGCTTCACACTATTACAGCTGTTACTGGTGTCAGCGGATCAGGGAAATCAAGCCTTGTTTCTGATATCCTGTATAAAGCTCTCAGCAGCAGATTAAATGGCAACAATATGAAGCCAGGGCAGTTCGGGGAGCTTGCCGGCGATCTTGGAGGTCTTACCGGTGTTGAGATAGTTGATCAGAACCCGATAGGTAAATCAAGCCGCTCGAATCCTGTAACTTATTTAAAAGCATACGATGAAATAAGAAAATTGTATGCTGAGCAGCAGGCATCTGTCCAGAACAATTTCAAAGCATCGCACTTCTCTTTCAATATTGAAGGAGGACGTTGTGAAGAGTGCCAGGGAGAAGGCATAATTAGAGTTGAGATGCAATTCATGGCTGACGTTGAACTTACATGTGAAGCCTGCAAGGGAAAACGTTTCCGAAAGGAGGTACTTGAAGTGAGGTATCACGGGAAAAATATCCATGACATGCTTGAGATGACAATCGATGATGCAATAGCCTTCTTCAACAGTCATCCCGGCAAGAGTGAAAAAAGAATAACAGAAAAACTGAAGCCACTATCTGATGTAGGCTTAGGTTATATTAAGATGGGGCAATCATCAAGTACCCTGTCGGGCGGAGAGAGTCAGAGGGTCAAGCTTGCATATTTTCTCAGCCAGGAAAGAGATTCAGGCCATATGCTTTTCATTTTTGATGAGCCCACTACAGGGCTTCATTTCCATGATATAAACAAACTGCTTGGGTCTTTTAATGCACTTGTGGAGCATGGCCATTCGGTAATTCTTATAGAGCATAACCAGGAAGTGATAAAGAGTTCAGACTGGGTTATCGATCTGGGTCCTGAGGGAGGCGAAGATGGAGGTTTTATAGTGTTCCAGGGCAAGCCCGAAGATCTTGCTGAATGCAGGAAATCATATACGGGACTTTATCTTGCGAATAAACTAAACAAAAAAAAATAGGGGTATTGCTTGTGCAATATCCCCTTCCGGACACATCTGCCCGATTTATTAATTCAGTTTAAATCCGAACATAATTGCAACGCAGCCATTGGCAGGTGCATCGCCTGATGACTGGTTTGACGATGCAGGGACTTTTATAACAAGTTTGAGCTGCTGGCTTGCCTGTAGTTTAAAATCCCAGGTGTTTGCATAATCTTTATCCTTGTTTGTGTAGAGGACATTTTTATTAGCATCGAGCACCCTGAACTCAATAGCCGACAGCTGGCCATCGCCCACAATAGAGACCCTGTAATCCATATCCGAGTAGAAAGTCTTATAGAGTTCTGCTTCTTCACCTTCAATGAGAACTGCGGCATGGTAGTTACCGTCGTGAGTATATCCGCTTAGTTTTGGCAGGCACTCCCTCTTGGCAAATGCCTTGCACTGAGCTTCAGCATATCCGGTTGAGGCAATAATTAAAAAAACAAGAACAGTTATAATTTTAGAGGCTCTCATAGCTTTGTTATTTTACGAATGAATTTCTGATTTCGGATGCTACAGCAGCAAGCTCCCTGAAAACTTCGGGAGTCATGTCGGTTTTGACTTCAGATCTGAGAACTGTTGTATTGGAGGCCTCGTCGTACTCTGGCCTGACAGGCGATGTATCTATCCTGATCTTGTCGAACACGTTTTTCAGTTTTGTCACCTCGGTCATCAGTTCGTCAACTGCAGGGTTGCCTTTGCTTCCACTAAGAAGGTTAAGAAGAATGTCAATTGAAAGCTTCTGGTCAATTATTCTTCCCACAAGCTTATTGCCGTCAAAATTATTCATATCGACCAGTTTTGTGGAAATATAAAGCCCTTCAATCCATCCGCCTACAAGGACCATGGCAGCAGTAGCAGGCTGGCCATTCTCTTCAAGGTATGAATTTGAATTCATGAAAGTTTCTGAAACAATCCTCATTATTACCTCGCTGTTATTTATGTTTTCTTCAAGTTCATCAATATTCTTCTGTTCGATAGCTCTCAGAATTCCAAGTCCGTCAGCCATTTTCTTAGCAGCTTCCATATAGTCTATCAGCAACTGTGTTTGTTCGTAAAGGCTGGCAAAACTCAGGTCGCAGGTATAGATACCGAGGTTAAGTGCCATCGATTTATTTGTAACATAATTATTTACGTTTGACACGGGATTCAGAAGCTTATGGTCAAACCCTGCTCCTGATGATTTTATGAGCATAGCCGATTCAAGAGGGGAAGGCAGTGCCTGAAATACTTTTTCAGCTTTCTTTATATCCTCAAGTATTGCAGCATTATCTTCCATATCCACTCTGACCTCTTCCTGCTGCGTTTTTTTGCCACCTTTACACCCACTGCACAGGATAATGAAAAGAGCCACTATTACCAGGATACCTGAACCAATTCTGAATGTTTTATTCATAATTTAATTTTTTAATTGTCAAGTCTAATTCCCGACTAAATTAGTATATTATTTTTATTTTTCAAAAACAGTAACAGGTTAATAAAGCTATTTCTACCTTTGGAAAAAAATATGCAAACTTGACAAAACCGGATAAAAAACTCAGGGAGCTCACCGCTGTTCTGGAGCGGGGTAATAAGGAAAGTATTCTCGATGCTATCAGAGCACTGAAAGAAGAAGAACCGCTGGAAGGTGCTATCGCGCTTCTTACTGCTTTCTATGATACCAGTTACGATAAGATGCTTCAGAAAACAATTGAATCATTCTTTAATGATATCAAATACCAGGCTGCAAGCATCGAGGTCATTGCTGAGATACGTAAACCATTGAAGAACAATACCATCAGCATGCTTATCTCATCCTGCTGGCAATCAGGTCTTGATTATTCGGAATACCTGACAGATATAGCAATGAAATATCTTGAGGCTGATTATGCTACAGCAATTGAATGCATGACGGTAATTGAAGAGTCTGTAAGCAAAGCAGGCAGAAAAGATAAAGATAATGTTATCAGACTTTTAATGGAGAGTTCTCCTGCTCACACTCATGAAAAAAGCCCGCTCACAAGCGAGTTGATCGGGATACTGCAAAGATAAACCAGGGTCAAGGGTCTTCGGTATTAATCGTGCGATGCAAAGTGTTTCATGAACTGCGTTCTCTCAAAGACTACTGGTTTTGAGTAATTACGGTAATTCATTTTCCCTCTGAATTCAGCTATTGAACTGAATTCCTTGTTTTCCATCCAGTTCTCAATCTGCTGGTTCACCTGTTTTGTGCGAAAGACACCCAAAATTAAGATGAGGTTATTATTTCAATGAT
>CAYNRI010000037.1:22878-24188 GCA_964399575.1 uncultured Rikenellaceae bacterium | reverse complement strand
TTATACTCATACAACAATATTTTGATTTATCTTTTGCAAACTCCCATTCATTATCTGTAACTTTAACTCGTATTTCTTTTTTTCTCATACGACCTTCTTCTTTATTTTTCATTGAATTAATAGCTTTTATAAGCATAAAAACTGCAAAGGCAACTATAAGGAAATCGAAGGTAACCTGAATGAAGCTACCATAATTCCATGTTACTGCAGGGTTGGTCTCGGTTGCTGCCTTCATTACAACTTTAAGGTCAGTGAAGTTTACTCCTCCGAGCAGCAGCCCGATTGGCGGCATAATTATATCACTAACAACCGATGATATTATTTTGCCGAAGGCACCACCAATTATAATACCTACTGCCATATCGACAACATTGCCTCTCATTGCAAAGGCTTTGAATTCATCCAAAATTTTCATAAGATCAGGTTTTAATGTTTATACTCTAAAATTTATAAGAAAATCCTACTCCGAATATTTCCTTGAACTGTGGCAGTGAACCAACAGGTTCGTTACCTGATACGGCAATTTTTACATCATCATCATACAAAAGATGAGTGTTAAAATTGACTCCGATATATTTATTTACCTTCAATCCTATAAGGGTTTCCCAGCTTACATCAATGTTCTGGGGATTATTGGCATAATTAGAGAAGAGGTCTATTTTCGTTGTGAAAGAGACATTCTTCATAAATTCACTCTTGAAATCGTTTTTCGAATAGATAGCTCTGATATATCCACCGACTTCACTTCTTGATTTTTCTCCCGGTGTTACTCCGAAAGCGCCTAAACTTGAAAGATCTTCATCAGCGACAAAAGTGAATTTTGCAGTCAGAGGTGCAATGAAGGCACTGAAATAAGAGTTAGGTTTGTAATCGAGACCAAGAGCCATAAGCATGTAAGCAGGTGCAAACAGGTTGGAGATCTTTTCTTTATCTACATCACTTATGTAGTTATATCCTGGTTGCATTTGTGTTTTGAAATTGAAGAGAGCCGCGTAGTATAAGTTTTTATAAGCCTGCCGGCCATATTTTGAGAGCAGGTCAATCTTGTCATCAGTCTTCCTGAATCCCTGTTCGCCCTGTTTCAGCAGCCCGTATCCGATATCGAGGGAATTATCCCAATTATCTTTTTCTCTTTTGAGATTCGCAAAGACACTGAAGATGCCACTTACAGCAACTGAATTCTGTCCTCCGGCAGCCCAGTTTGTAAGTGATGTCTGGGCAAGGTTCACGGCAAATAGTCCTCCGTTTTTCCAGCCAAGAGTAGTATCGGCTGTGACAGTTCTAAGGTTTTTCTCTCCTTCAGTCACCTG
>CAYNRI010000037.1:0-22778 GCA_964399575.1 uncultured Rikenellaceae bacterium | reverse complement strand
GAATGCTCTTATTTTTTTAAATCGACGATATCAGCATTGGCAGCATTTCTGGCAACAGAATCAATACCGTTATTCCTGCCGCTTTCGCTTTTATAGTTCTGGCTTACGCCGATAGTTTCTTTATTGGCAGCGACAACAGCAAAACGGAACATCTTGGTAGGGGTCTGTGATTTAACTATCCTCTTGGGGTCTTTTGCATTTTTCTTTACAGATTCAATACCATTTATGCATGCAGCTCTTGAAGAATATCCCTCACTGCTGAGAATAGTCTGCCCATTATCTGCTTTCAGGCGGAAGCGGAATTCATTTTTTTTGCCACTCTGGTAAACTTCAAATTTTGCCATCTCTTTAGAATTTAAGTTTATAATTGATAATAACGGATAATGAAAATTTTTTTGCTTTTTAGTTAGTTGGTCAATCGCTTCAAATATAATTACAAATTTCTGAAATTGTTGAAAATTTTATTGTTAATTACTTTAATCTTATTGACAAGTAAAATGTGATATATAATTGAAGATCATTTTATCGGGGATAGGGATGGAAATATTTTCAAAGCTTTCTTTAATGGTTGCAAATAATCAATTAAATTGCACAACGCATTAGCTAAAGATAAACCTAAAGGAATTTATTATGAACAGGTCAGAAGAATTTTTAAATTATATTAATGGCGGATACTCCTGTAAGGGTGATAGTATAGTATTGGGCGGGGCTATCCTTGATGGTAAAGTAATAACAGGAACCTCGGTTCAGGTACCCTTAAAGACAATGAACCGTCATGGCCTTATTGCTGGTGCCACCGGGACCGGAAAGACCAAGACACTTCAGGTAATCTCGGAGCAGCTTTCCGAAAAGGGAGTGCCTGTTCTGCTCATGGATGTAAAAGGGGATCTCAGTGGTTTAGCAGTCCCCGGAACAGAAAAGCCATTCATAAACGAAAGGCATTCGAAGATCGGGATACCATATTCTACAAAAGGATTTCCGGTTGAGCTACTTACTCTTTCACAGCAGGACGGTGTAAGAATGAGAGCAACTGTTTCTGAATTTGGTCCGGTTCTGCTTTCAAGGATACTTGATCTGAACGAGGTCCAGGCAGGAATTGTCGCTGTTATCTTTAAGTTTTGCGACGATCATCAGATGGCTCTTCTCGATCTGAAAGACCTGAAGAAGGTACTGCAATATGTCACTGAAGAGGGGAAAGAAGAGCTTGAAAAAGAATACGGAAAAATATCTTCTTCTTCAACAGGTATAATTTTACGGAAGATCATGGAACTGGAACAGCAGGGTGCTGAACTATTCTTCGGAGAGCTTTCATTTGATATCAGAGATCTTTTGAGAAGAGACAGAAACGGGAACGGATATATAAGTATCCTCAGGCTTACAGATATTCAGGACAGGCCAAAGCTGTTTTCAACATTTATGTTGTCGCTGCTTGCAGAGGTGTATAACCAGATGCCTGAAAAAGGAGATGTGGCAAAACCGGAGCTTGTAATGTTCATTGATGAGGCTCATCTGATCTTCAATCAGGCAAGCAAAGCTTTACTCGATCAGATCGAAAATATTGTAAAGCTTATCAGATCGAAAGGGATAGGAATATTCTTTGTCACTCAGAATCCTACAGATGTTCCTAACGGAGTCCTTGCACAACTCGGACTGAAGGTCCAGCATGCCCTAAGAGCATTTACTGCTGCAGACAGAAAAGCCATCAAGCTCACATCAGAGAACTACCCGCTGTCAGAATATTATAAAACGGAAGATACAATTACAGCTTTAGGTACCGGAGAAGCCCTTGTCACGGCTTTGAATGAGAAAGGAATTCCAACACCTCTTGCTGCAACAATGATGCGGACGCCAATGAGCAGAATGGATATACTTACTCCTGATGAACTGAACACTGTTTACAGGTCATCTGAACTAATCAGTAAGTATAATCAGGTTATTGACAGGGAAAGTGCCTACGAGATACTCGGGAAGAAGGTCGAAGCTATTGAAAAAGATAAAGCAAAGGAAGAGGCCAGGAAGGAGTGGGATAAATACAAAGGGAAAACAAGTTCAGGAAGGACCACATCATCACGAAGAAGAAGCGGAGTGAGCCCTGTCGTCAAAGTGCTTACGAGCGCTACATTTATCAGGGGGGTGATGGGAATTCTGAAGAAGGTGATGTAGAGATACAATTCCTTAAAATAAAGCCAATCAGGAATTCATTCCCTTATCTTGACACTGTCTACAAGGTACCGTGTATCTCCCCTCCAGAAAAGCACACCTTTCTTTTCGTTATAATGTATTATCACATTTCTTCCCTGTAATGTGTCGAACTGCCTCACAATATCTTTGTTTGTAACAGAAAACAGGAATTTTTCAGATGCCAGGGCCACTTCCCTGTTACTTGCCACACTGCTCAGTAGCATTTCTCCCTCATAAGTTTTGAAGATAAGTCCTTTGTTCGAGAATTTCTGAAGTAATCCTGCACGGTAACCTTCGCTATAGGTGAAAATGTATTTGAAATAAATAAATACTGCCAGTGAGATCACTAAAAGGAATAATATCCACCTGAAGAATTTTTTACTTCTCCGGACCATTTTGGTCCATGATTCTGATTTTGTAATTGCAAAGAGTGGGCTCATATACAGATATTTTTCAGGAATTGGCAAATATAAAATTATTACATCAGCTATTTTTTTCTCTGACGAAGAGGCATAAAAGAATAAAGTTACTGTTTTTCCTGAAAATCCACAAGAGAAAACCAATAATTCGGGTAAAGATCCGGGTCACATTCCATGTTCCGTCGTCTCTTAATCCCAGAGCCTGGTTTCGTTGAAGGAGTAGCTGTACTGGAATGGTATGTTATTTTCCCGGAGCCACCATCGGAATGCTTTGGCAATCCTTCTTTTTTTCAGGAAGATTGTTCCGAATTCTTTTACAGATATTCTGTATACTGCTTTCAAGGTATTTTGTTTTTAATTTATCAGATCATTCGAGCTCGTATTTGCCGAATTTGGTCAGATAGTCACCTATTGAAGTACCAAGCACATCCTTCCTGTTTATCTTTCCTTCGGATCTGAGGAATTTAATAAGAGATCCTGCTCCCCCGAGATGGGATGCTGCAATCATACCTGATTTTGTTATTATAACATTATCTATCGTATCTCCGATGAAATGCTGATAATGACGGAGATAACTCATATTCACTTTTATTAAGCCTTTTAATGCCTCCAATTGAAGATTTCTTGGAAATATTTCAGGATCCTTCCGGAATTTTTTAAGCGTAATTTTCCTGTAACCGAGAAACCTGAGAGTCGATTCTGAAAACTGCCATTCACCAAAACAGCCTATGCAATTAATGCAATAAGGATTATTCAGGGATTCACTCCACCCGAGATCCTGTATTAGTCTTTGTAATTCTTTCTCGTGATGTTTAGTCTTTGCATATTCAATTGCCGATCTGAATCTTGACATCCTCATTTCAAAATTCAGAACAGGAGCAGCACAAACCTGAAAAACAAATACAGAAAAAACAACCATAAGTACTCTTTTCATTTCTTATCAGAATTTGTAAAATAATTCTTAATATCGGGTTGCTTATGTATATGTAAAATTATGCTATTAAGATATTCCATGCAAGTGGCATATGCCCAATTAGTGAGCAATAGCGACGATCCGGGATTCATTTGTCAAAGAAATCCTAACGGGTATTTACAATATCCCTTGTTTAGTATATAATGTATGGCCTTTCGTCAAAAATGAACTGAAATTTACTGACCTTCCTGCGGCTTAAAGCCCAACAGGATCCTAACCTTAATCTTAAGTTGCAGAAATACAGATCATTATGTTATATTCTTGCTGATTCTGACTAGTTATTATATCAAATCTGAGTTTTGACGAACAGGTATTTATCTAAGGTTAAAATATTCAGGCTGACAATCTTCTGCTTTGGTGCCTTATAATAATATCAGGCCGCATAAATGATGGCAGGAGGCTTGTTTTGCAAATAAGCCTGATCCTTAATTAGCTGACTTGCCTGATAAACAAAAGTCCTGAATATAGTATTCTTAATTAAATAGTTACTTTTTATGGGATTTCTTTAATATTTCCACAAATACTGTTAATTTTGCAACATTTTGCCTCAATTGTGGCCGCAGGATTTATAAATTGAAAAACTTAAAAACACAATTCGAAAGGGTTGCCATTAAGATTGGCAGTAATGTCATAGCACAGAGTGACGGTTCCCTTAATACTTCAAGGATGCTTCGCCTTGTGGAAGAGATTGCCATACTTAATAAGAAGGGAATAGAAGTAATTCTGATTACTTCCGGAGCAGTAGCTGCAGGAAGAAGTGAACTGATACCATCAAAAAAAACAAATATTATCTCTGCAAAGCAGATATGGGCCTCAATAGGTCAGGTTAAGCTTATGTCGAATTACCAGTTCCTCTTCGGTAAATACGGGATACAAGCCGGACAGCTTCTTGCAACAAAAGACAGCTTCAGGGACAGGCAGCATTACCTGAATATGAAGAACTGCATCACGGCAATGCTTGAAAACAAGGTCCTTCCGGTAGTGAATGAAAACGATACTATTGCAATCACCGAACTGATGTTTACTGATAATGATGAATTATCGGGGATGATATCATCAATGATGGATTGCGGATCTCTCATAATACTGACAAATGTGGATGGTATTTATACGGGCGTTCCCGGCTGTGAAGGATCGGTTCTGATAAGGGAAATAGGTGAGGAATTCGATGATCCCGAACAATATATTTCAGCGTCACGATCCGAATTTGGACGAGGTGGTATGTTAACAAAGTACTCTATTGCAAGGGGAATTGCTTCTGAAGGTATTAATGTTTATATTGCTAACGGAACACGTGATTCAATAATAACTGATATCGTAAAAGGCAAGGATGTACCAAGTACATTATTTCCTGCTTCTGTAATGAAAAAAAGCGGAGTCAGGAAATGGCTTTCGCATTCTGATACTTTTGCCAAAGGTATTGTACATATAAATAAAGGCGCCAGAATGGCTTTGCTTGGCGATAAAGCCACAAGTCTCCTGATCATAGGTGTAAGTAAGATCGAAGGATCCTTTAAAAAAGGCGACATCATAAGGATCTTTGATGACAAAGGGAAACAGCTCGGACTCGGAAAGGCACAATATGATTCTGATAAAGCAATACAATATCTTGGAGAAAAAAGAAAAAAACCTCTGGTGCATTACGATTATCTACTGATCAGCGGGAAGAATCAATAAAAATACTTAAAAGGCAAACCCTTAAACATAGCCCTTTAAAGGATATGAAGGGAGTGATATGAAGAGACAAAACTTTAAATAAGAATAGAATAACCAGACTGATGGATTGTACACCAATATTCAGAAATGCATTGAAGGCAAGCACGGATCTAAGGATTCAGGGTGTTGAAAAGATAAACGGGATCCTTGCCTTACTGGCTGATGAGACCGAAAAGAACAGTGCAGTTATAATTGCAGAAAATCAGAGGGATCTTTCAAGAATGGATGAAAATGATCCAAGATATGACAGACTAAAACTTACTGGTCCCAGAATAAAGAGTATTGCAGATGATATAAGGAATGTTGCCGGATTATCAAGCCCGGTCGGCGAAATTGTATATGAATTTAAAAAATCAAACGGGCTTCTGATAACAAAAACAAGAGTGCCCTTTGGTGTAATCGGGGTCATATATGAAGCCAGGCCTAATGTAACATTCGATGTCTTTTCATTATGCCTGAAATCGGGGAATGCATGTATCCTCAAAGGTGGCAGCGATGCCATCTTTTCGAATGAAGCAATTGTAAGCATTATAAAAAGAGTTTTAACTGAATGCGGACTGAATCAGAATATAATCAGCCTGCTTCCTCCCGGCAGGGAGGAAACTGCTCAGCTGCTTAATGCCCGCGGTTTTGTTGATCTGATAATCCCAAGGGGCAGTCAGGAGCTGATTGATTTTGTCCGCAAAAATGCTTCAATACCAGTAATAGAGACAGGTGCAGGTATATGTCATACATATTTTGACGAATATGGCGATGCAGAGAAGGGCAGGGCAGTTATAAACAATGCCAAAACACGCAGAGTAAGCGTATGTAATGCCCTTGATTGCCTTTTAATACATGAGAAACGCGTGAGTGATCTGCCTTATCTAGTAGGTTTGTGCAAGGATAAGAATGTAATAATATACGCAGATGAGAAAGCTCACAAGGCCCTGAATGGAAACTATCCTGCAAACCTTCTCGAAAAAGCAGACAGCAAATCATTCGGTACAGAATTTCTGTCCTATAAAATGGCAGTAAAAACAATTGCTTCAATCGAAGAAGCACTTGATCATATTGCCTGCTATGGTTCAAAACACAGCGAGGCAATAATATCGGAAAATGAAAAACGGATTAAAATTTTTGCCGACCTCGTCGATGCATCCTCTGTTTATCTTAACACATCGACTGCTTTTACTGACGGGGCAGAGTTTGGATTGGGTGCAGAAATCGGGATTTCAACTCAGAAATTACATGCCAGAGGTCCCATGGCCCTCGAAGCTTTAACGACTTTTAAATGGATAATAAAGGGTAACGGACAGATCAGATCATGATCCTTTACTGATTATTTCAGTGATACTATGAAGATGGAGATTAATAAAATACTTGATTATTATAAAGCTTTGCCCGATAGGATATCGGTTGTGAGGGATACCCTTGGCAGGCCTCTTACACTGACTGAAAAGATCCTTTACAGCCATCTTGCAAATGACAAAGTATCAAATTTTGCCAGAGGTGTTGATTATGTTGAATTTCATCCTGACAGGGTTGCCATGCAGGATGCGACAGCCCAGATGGCTTTGTTGCAATTCATTGTTACAGAAAAAGAAAGCTCATCCGTTCCTGCTTCTGTTCACTGCGATCACCTTATACTTGCAAAGAACGGTGCAGAAAAAGATCTGGTATCAGCTCTTGAAACAAACAGAGAAGTCTATGAATTCCTTGAATCGGTATGTGTTAATCACAAGATTGATTTCTGGAAGCCGGGATCAGGGATAATTCATCAGGTTATTTTTGAGAATTACGCTTATCCCGGGGGGATGATGATAGGTACCGATTCGCATACACCTACAGCTGGAGGCCTGGGGATGATAGCAATTGGCGTCGGGGGAGCTGATGCCACTGAAGTAATGGCAGGAATGAGCTGGGAGTTAAAACTGCCAAAGCTCATAGGGATAAAGCTGACTGGGAAACTCAGCGGATGGGTATCTGCAAAAGATGTAATTCTGAAGATAACAGGCATGCTCTCTGTGAAGGGAGGCACAGGATCGGTTATTGAATATTTTGGGGAAGGAGCTGAATCAATCTCTGCAACCGGTAAGGCAACTATCTGTAATATGGGAGCCGAAACCGGAGCTACATGTTCAATATTTGGCTTCGACAGACAAATGAGCCTTTACCTTGCTGCAACAGGAAGGAAAGAAATAGCCTGCCAGGCAGAATCAATTGGCAAGCATCTGACTGGAGATCCTGAAGTATATGATAATCCTCAGAAGTATTTTGATAATTATTTCGAAATTAATCTCTCAGAACTGGAGCCTCACATAAACGGACCATTTTCACCCGATTATGCAACACCTCTTTCAAGAATGAAGGAAGAGTGTGAAATAAACGGATGGCCGTCAGATGTGTCAGCAGGACTTATTGGCTCCTGCACAAATTCATCCTATGAGGACATTTCCCGGGCTGCTTCAGTTATAAGGAACGCACTTAAGCAGAACCTGGCCTCCAAAGCTGAGATAAAAGTTACTCCGGGTTCAGAACTGATCCGCCGGATAACCGGGAGGGATGGTTATCTTGATCTGTTCAGGGAAATTGGAGCCGACATTTTTGCAAATGCCTGCGGACCATGCATCGGTCAATGGGACAGAAAAGATGCTGAGAAACAACAGGTTAACACTATTATTCATTCCTTTAACCGCAACTTTGCCAAAAGAGCTGACGGCAATCCCAATACTCATGCTTTTGTTGCTTCTCCGGAAATAGTTGCCGCTATCGCAATTTCTGGCAAACTGACTTTTAATCCTCTTACTGATACTTTGATAAACCGGGATGGCAAACCTGTTATGATGACAGAACCATCAGGAGATTTTCTGCCGGCAGAGGGCTTTGCGATAAACGAAGGAAGAGAATCACCAAAAGGCCCTGTCCGGAAAAAAAAGATTAAAATCAGTCCCCGTTCGGAAAGGTTGCAGATTCTTTCGCCCTTCCCAAAATGGGACGGGAAAGATCTGACCGAACTGAGACTGCTGATTAAAGTCAGGGGAAAGTGTACTACTGATCACATTTCGATGGCTGGCAAATGGCTTAAATATCGCGGACATCTTGAAAATATTTCCCATAATTATATGATCGGGGCAATAAATTCTTTTAATGATCAGACTAATAGAATCCTGAACCAGGTAACAAGAGAATATGCGCCTGTTCCTGATGTGGCATTTAATTATAAAAAGAAAGGAATTGCATCAGTTGTCGTTGGTGAAGAGAATTTTGGAGAAGGATCATCCCGTGAACATGCTGCAATGGAACCCAGATTTCTGAATGTGAAAGTTGTAATTGTAAAATCATTTGCCAGAATTCATGAAACAAATCTCAAGAAACAGGGTATCCTGACTCTCACTTTTACTGACCAGGATGATTATCTTCGTATCAGGGAAGATGACAGGATAAGCATAACAGGGCTGAAGGAATTTACTCCCGGGAAGAAAATGACGGTAATATTGTACCATTCAGACGGTACCAATGAAAAATTCATGGCAGATCATTCATATAATGAAGCTCAGATAGAATGGTTCAGGGCAGGCAGTGCACTCAATGTTTTGCGCAAACGCTATCAGTAAATTGAAATGGATACAGGTGAAAAGATAAAATTAAGGAATGGCAGCTTATTGGTACCGGATAAGCCTGTTATCCCGTACATTATGGGTGATGGGACCGGGCCGGATATATGGAATGCTTCCGTCAGGGTTTTTGACAATGCCATAAATAAAGCTTTCGGGAACAGAAATAAAATAATCTGGAAAGAAGTTCTTGCGGGAGAAAAAGCTTACAGGGCAACGGGCAGCTGGATGCCGGAGGAGACCCTTCAGGCTTTCAGGGAATACCTTGTCGGGATTAAAGGTCCGCTTACCACGCCTGTCGGGGAAGGCATGAGATCGTTGAATGTTGCACTGAGGCAGGAGCTTGATCTTTACACATGTTACCGCCCGGTAAGATACTTCAAGGGTGTACCAAGCCCGGTCAGGAAACCGGAAATGGTAAACATGCACATATTCAGGGAAAATACTGAAGACATTTATGCTGGGATCGAGTATATGCATGGTGATCCTGAAACAGAAAAACTTAAAAGGTTCCTTATCGATGAAATGGGAGTAAAAAAGATACGTTTTCCTGCGACATCGTCCCTTGGAATAAAACCAGTATCTGCAGAAGGGTCAGAAAGACTTATAAGACAGGCTATTAATTTCGCTGTAAACAGGAAATTACCTTCAGTAACTTTAGTTCACAAAGGTAATATAATGAAGTTCACAGAAGGCGCTTTTATGAAATGGGGTTATGCTCTTGCAGAAAAGGAATTCAAGGAAAAGACCTTCACCTGGCAGCATTACAACAAGCTTTTAAGGGAAAAAGGAGAAGCGTCAGCTAAAAAAGAGATGGATAAAGCTGTTGCTGAAGGGAAAATAATAATAAAGGACGTTATAGCAGATGCTTTTCTCCAGCAGATACTTACGAGGCCTTCTGAATATTCTGTGATTGCCACATTAAACCTCAACGGCGATTATATTTCAGATGCACTTGCAGCAATTGTAGGCGGGATTGGTATTGCACCCGGAGCTAATATAAATTTCGACAGCGGCCATGCAATCTTCGAGGCAACACATGGTACTGCACCAAAATATGCCGGACAGGACAAAGTAAATCCGGGATCTGTTATTCTTTCAGGTGCTTTGATGTTAGAATATATCGGTTGGAATAAAGCTGCTGATATAATCTTTAACAGCATTGAAAAGACGATCCTTGATAAAAAGGTGACATACGACTTCCATCGGCTGATGGAAGGAGCTGTCTTGTTAAAGACATCAGAATTTGCGGATGCAATTATAAAGAATATGTAATCAGTAAATAATTCAATGGCAATGGAAAACAAAATTTTCTTTAAGAAGCTTGAATCATCTGTGCTCGACTCATGCCAGATCGATAATGAATTGTTTGAGAAATATGATGTAAAAAGAGGCCTGAGGAATATAGACCGGACAGGTGTTCTTGTCGGACTGACGAATATCGGAGATGTTGTCGGTTACGAGAAGGAAAATGGCAAAGTAATAGCTGTCCCCGGCAGGCTTCTATACAGGGGCATAGATATAGACGATATTACACACGGCTTTCAGAAGGAGAAGAGGCATGGTTTCGATGAAACAGTCTACCTGCTTTTAACTGGCAAACTGCCTCATAAACATGAGCTTGAGGAGTTCTCGTCGCATCTGGCTTCACTCAGGGGACTTCCGGACCATTTTACAAAAGATATGATCCTTTCAATGAAAGGGAAGGATGTACTCAATATGCTTGCAAGGTCAGTACTGGGATTATATACCCTGGATGATCATGCAGATGATATCACTCTTGCCAATATGGTACAACAATCCCTGAACCTGATTGCCAAATTCCCTTCGATAATTGCTTACTCCTACCAGGCACTTCGTCATGCTTATCAGGGTAAAACATTATCAATACGGCATCCCCAGGCAAAGCTGACTACTGCTGAGAACTTCCTTCATCTGATAAAGGGAGAAGGATTCTATTCCAGATTGCAGGCTGATCTTATAGATCTTTCACTTGTATTGCATGCTGAGCACGGAGGTGGTAATAATTCAACATTTACGATGAGAGTCACAAGTTCCACGGAAACTGATATTTATTCTGCTGTGACATCAGCGATCGGTTCTCTCAAGGGGCCCTTGCATGGAGGCGCAAACCTGAAAGTGCTTACAATGATGGAGGATATAAAGAATAATGTTAAGAACTGGAAAGATGAAGCGGAGGTTGAAAACTATCTACTGAAGATACTTAAAAAGGAAGCGAATGACCGGACCGGAATTATTTATGGAATAGGTCATGCAGTTTATACAATTTCTGACCCCAGGGCTATTCTCCTTAAAGAAAAGGCAAGAGACCTTGCTATAGAGTCAGGAAAATCGGATGAATTCGAATTATATGCACTTGTCGAACGCCTCACTCCGGAAGTATTTCGCAAATTCAAAGGCGAACAGACCGCCAAGGTAGTATGCATAAATGTGGACTTCTATTCGGGATTTGTTTATTCATGCATAGGTATCCCGAAAGAATTATACACACCGCTTTTTGCAATGGCGAGAATCTCGGGCTGGTGTGCTCACCGCATGGAAGAGCTTACATTCTCGGCAAAAAGAATTATAAGACCGGCATTCAAAAATGTCTATGGCCGGAAGAATTATATACCTCTCGATCAGAGAGAGGGTTAATAGTTATCTTCTTTGAGCTGCATGTAAGCCTTTGGATGAAGGCATACAGGGCATGTTTCGTAAGCTTTTGCTGATTCGTATACATAGCCGCATTTAATGCACTTCCACCATACCTTACCATCTTTTACAAAGACCTTATCTTCAGAGATGTTCTGGAGAAGCTTTAGGTAACGCTTTTCATGTTCCTCTTCCACTTTTGCAATCATTTTAAAAGCTGTGGCGATTTCCGGAAAGCCTTCAGCTTTTGCTACTTCGGCAAAATGAGGATATAGATCAGCCCATTCTTCATGTTCACCCTCGGCAGCAGCTTTCAGGTTTTCTTTTGTGGTTCCGATCACTCCGGCAGGATAGGATGCAGTTATTTCTGTCATCCCTCCTTCAAGGAATTTGAAGAATCTTTTAGCATGCTCCTTTTCCTGGAGAGATGTTTCCATGAAAATATTTGCCATTTGTTCGAAGCCTTCCTTTCTTGCCACGCTGGAGAAGAATTCGTATCGGTTACGGGCCTGCGATTCACCTGCAAATGACTTAAGCAGATTTGTCTCGGTACGGGTACCTTTAAGTGACTTTGACATAGAGCTTATATTTTGGTTTTACAAATAGTTTATTGCACCAAAATACAATTTTTTTAGACCTGATAAGCTAAAAGAAAATATTATCAGTTCATCGGCATCATCATATTCATCATTCCGGGATTTCCGAATCTTGGGTTCACTACATTATTATATATTGATCCGAAAGTATAAGTAAACCCAAAGCGCAGAAAGTAATCATATTGCGTAGCAAGTTCCTTTCTCTGCAGAAGTATCTGGTCGACAGGAATATCCTCCTTAACAAGACCAAGCTGGTCATGAATCAGTGATATTCTCCCCATGAGGTTTATTGACAGGCCTTTAGCTATACGCAGATCAAGGCTTCCATCCAGCGACAGGTTGTTCCTGCTTAAATCATGAAGATAATTCCTGTATTCCAGACTAACATTTATATTACCCCACTTCTGAACAACCTCGTATGAAGCACTCAGTGACTGCTGCCAGAGATTTTCCTTTATTTTATCATAAACTGTGGTATCGATATAAGTAACGAAAGTCGGACCTATTGTGTAAAGAAGTCTGAGCTGACGTCTTGTAGATTCTGAATAAGGGAAGAGATCATATTCAAGGCCTGGATTAACCCTGAAAAGGAGAAATTCATTATTAAATGAAGATGCTCCGATATAGGCCCTGCCACCCAAAGACCAATGATCCGTCAGGCTTTTTACTATCAGAACATCAACTGACTTTGATGAATTTGATCCTGTTATAGTCGTGGAGTCATTTATGATATATTTGTCTTTACTGTTGTTTAACATGGAGTTAATATTGATTTTCCATTTTTCGGTTATTCTGCTGGCTGAAAAATTTCCGGAAAGGAACTTAGAACGGTAGGTCTTCTGTCCCTGGAGAAAACCATTAACAGAGGCCTTAAAAACCCAGCTGTTCCATTTGTCAGTAGCGACAGTTGCTGAAAGAGGTTCGGTAAAAGATATTTTCATGTACTTTGAAAGAGGTGTTTTTGCAACATATCTCATTAATCCCATTTTAAGGATATTAACCTCCTTTTGCCTTATCTCTTCCACTGTCTCGTCAGGCGAGGATACGAACTTAAGTGTATCTGCCATGCCTGTATATTCATTTTGCCCGACAAAGAAGTAAGTGTATTCAGTTCCGCCTGAACCTGTTTTTTGCATTGTCTGAATTATATATACCCCTGCATCTTTAATATCACGGACATAATTCACGTATGGAAGTTCTTTTCTGATATAATCGGATGATTCCATAAATACCTTCAGGGCATCTTTTCTCAGTGTGTCAGTTTTTGATTCTTGTATCTGTGAGAACAACCTTATGGGTGCTGTTAGGATCAGGGTTAAAAGAATAGTTCTGTACATAAATTAATTATTTAGCATAAATGGTTGCGAATTTACAGAAAGGATTGAATCCGGACGTGATTTTAGGGAAGATTAACGAATCATTAACCAGAAAAAGAAAACCGGCATCAGAATTCCGATACCGGTCGTCAAGGAAATATAAGGAATGAAAAACCAGGAAGCTGCTATTCTGTTCTGCCGTGTTGTCCAATACGATCCAGTCCCTCTTCTGTCATAAGCCATTGCCTGTTGCGTGGATCGGAAATAAAATAATTCTCATCTCCCGAATGATAAAGATTTTCTGTTATTCTGTCCATAATTATTACAGTTCCTTTAGGAACATATACCCTTAGCCAGACTTCATCGAAGGACCATTTTCTGCCGGGGGGGATTCTTGAAAATTCATCAATTATAAGAGAATCCCCTGAGATCCTGTAATTGTAAATAAGTTCTTCGGCTTTCCGGAGAGCATCGTTCCGGTTTCGTCCGGCTGAACGCTTATAAATCTCAAGACTGACAGAGTTCTCTTCAGATTGATCAATATCAATAAATGTGCGTATGTATAATTCTTTCTTTTCATCCGATATGAAAATTTCATAATCCTCGTGAGGAATTGATATTTGGTTGTCGTATTTTATTTCAGACAGCCTGGCCCCTGAAACAATGTAAAGGGTATCAGGTGTGATCTTAAAATAATCACTTGTTGTTGAACGGGCAGTCTCGACATAGCTGATCCCTTCATTGAACAGTATTATTGACAGTGCTGCTGCACATAATACCCACAGGACAAATCCGCCAAGCCAGACAAATCCGTCTCTTGCCCTGAACCAGAAGATCAGACGGATCCCGCCGTAAATTATCGCCAGCAGGGGCAGGGTAATTGTGAGAGCAATAAGAAGTTTTACCCATGGCACTATTGCAGGGGATATTATATAGTTCAGAAAGTCCGGCAGGTAGCTGAGGTGAATTCCTTCAATATTCGTTGAAAAAGCTCCCGGGTATTTGAAAATAAAGACCATTAAAAATGTTAATAGTGCAAGGAAGCCTCCGGCTACAAGAGACACTCCAATCATTATTAATAAAACCCGTAAACAGATAAACAGAACTTTGCCAATTGCCCTGAACACTTCATTGATTGCATTCCCGGCTCTCGAAGAGTAGGGATATTGCTGATTATTGCCGGTTTCAATTGCCGATAATCGCCGCTGGTTTGAATAATACATTTCCTTTTTCTGGGAATCTGTAACTGCAGAAGGAAGGGCAAGCCACAAGGCAAGGTAAATGAAAGCCCCTATTCCGAGCATCAGAGCCATTGCCACAAAGAGGACCCTGAACCATACAGGGTCGGTATCAAGGTAAGCTCCGAACCCACCGCAGACGCCGCCGATTATCCTGTCTTCAGGATTTCTGTAGAACTTCTTTCTATGTGTACCCGCATTTACATAAAAAGGTTCTTCTTCAACAGCCTGATTAAAATCTTCAGGCCTGCCTATTATAGTTATCATGTCATCGACATTATGCCGGGTTATAATACCTGAGAGCCCTTTTTGTGACTGGAATATTTCTGCGATCCGGGATTCAATATCTTCAATAGTCTCGTTGCCTCCGGGTGTGTGCCTGAATTTCACTTCCAGAGCCTTAAGATAATCGAGAAGAATATGATAAGCTTCTGCATCGATGCTGAAGAGAACCCCTCCCAGATTAATATTTATAGTTTTATCCATCTTGATCAGTTTTTATAGTTAGCGTATTTTTATCTGGAGCGGATAAGATCAACGGACTCAACCAGTTCATTCCAGGCCCTGTCCAGATCGGTCAGATATTCCTTTCCGGCAGGGGTCAGCTCATAATATTTCCGCGGAGGTCCCTGCTGGGATTCTTCCCAGCGGTAACTCAACAACCCGGCGTTCTTTTGCCTGGTGAGGAGAGGATAAAGGGTGCCTTCAACAACAATTACCCTGGCTTCTTTTAGTTCCTTTATTATATCGCTTGCATAGCATGAATTCCTGGATAACACTGACAGGATACAGTATTCAAGGATACCTTTTCGCATTTGCGCTTTAGTATTTTCAAGATCCATGTTCTTAGTTTTTAGTTTAACACATTTTCAAATAATCTTCCCGGTCTCCCTTATCTAAAGCTTCATATTCTTTCTGACTGTTTCAAATTCATTTTTTACAGCTTCTTTAATATTCTTTATATTCACGGGTTCTCCTTTCATTTCAATCTTCTGGGATGTGCTTTTTGCTTCAGGCAGAACAATGTATAGAATCAGATAGATAAGAATACCCATTCCTCCCATCATTGCGAGTATGACGAATATTATCCTTATTATCCAGGGATCCATATTCCAGTAGGCGCCCATTCCCGCGCATATACCTCCTATGATCCTGCGGTCAGGGTCGCGGTACATCCTGTGATAGCCCGGCCGGGCGAATTTTTCTCCGGCACGCGGACCTTCATCATCCGACATATCTTCAGGTCTGCCAAGGATAGCAATAACTGACATCACATCATCAATATTGATTACCTGTTTGTATGAAGTCAGCTTCGTTCTGAATAATTCCGAGATCCGGGATTCAATATCAGACAAAATTTCTGAAGAGCTTTCTTCACCGGCAAAATGAAGCTCAAGATTCTTCAGATACCTTTTCAGTTCTGCGTATGCATCTTCATCAATGTTGAATGAATAACCGCCAATATTTACACTTACAGTTATTTTCATGGTCATTAAAATTATTTACTACTATATGATACAAGTAACATAACATTGCAAAGATATATTAAAAAAATAATAGTATGCAATACATAGTAGTAAAATATTTATACAATTTTAATAATGCATTGATAATGAGTAGTATAAATTAAAAGGAAAATTTAATTATGATCTGCTCTGGGAAAGAATATCTATATTTATCCCTGTAATTACTTATCATGAAAAGATATAAATGGGGAATTCTTGCACCCGGAAAGATGTCAGCAAAGTTCACAAAGGCTCTTAAATTACTGGGGAATGCAGAATTATATGCAGTCGGATCGCGAGATTTGTCAAGGGCCGGGAGATTTGCAGAAGAATATGGTTTCAGAAAATATTACGGAAGTTATGAGGAATTGGTGCAGGATCCTGATGTTGAAATTGTATATATAGCCTCACCGCATTCACTTCATAAGGAACATACGCTTCTATGTCTGAATAACGGGAAACATGTTATATGTGAAAAGGCTTTTGCACTTAACGCCGAAGAAGTAGCAGAAATGACAGAGGCATCAAAAACAAAGGGATTATTCCTGATGGAAGCATTATGGCCTCCTTTTCAGCCATTTTACAGAAAAGCCCTGGAAATATTAAAATCAGGGCTGGCGGGAGAGATCAGGCATATGCATGCTTATTTCTCATTCATCCCTCCCTATGATCCTGAAGAACGCAAATTCAATCCTCATCTTGGCGGAGGATCTCTGCTCGATATTGGTATCTATCCTGTAATTGATGCTTTAACATTCATGGGAATTCCGGATGAGATCAAAGCACTTGCCTCATTTGCTGATTCGGGGAGTGAGAATAGTCTGAGTGTTATCTTCAGATATACTGATGGAAGGACTGCCAGTCTGTACAGTTCCTATAAAACAGATAATGGAATTGGATGTGACCTGCTTTGTGAAAAAGGCAATATGAAAGTTACGCGTGGCCGTGATATGAATCAGAGGGTTATTTTAAGACTGCATGGCCGGGCGGAGAAAATTTTTAAATTCTCACCGCCTGCGATGGGCTATCACTGGGAAGCTGAAGAAGTAATGAGATGTATTGATATGGGTTTTGTCGAGAGTACTGTTGTGCCCCTTTCGTTCAGCCTTGATCTGATCAGAACACTGGACAGGATAAGAAAAGCTGCAGGAATTTCTTTCCCGGGGGGAAGATGAACTAATTTTAATTCAATGCAAGAGTTAGATTCCGGAAATGAAGAAACATTTTACAGGAAGAGGTTCTTCCTCAGTCTTATTATTCCGGGCATATTCATCTTTTTTATGTGGCTTACGAAAGTCACAGAGGTTTTGTTTGAAGCAGACTTTTCAGGGTTTGGCATTTATCCGCTCACAGTCCCGGGATAGCATTTTCAGCCTTCATTCATTCTGATTTCAGGCATCTTTTCAATAATTCATTACCGCTCTTTCTCCTTTCATTATCATTGTTTTATTTCTATTCGGAGATCGCGCTCAAAATATTTTCACTTACCTTTATAATTACCGGAACCCTTGTGTGGATAGGAGGAAGAGAGGCCTGGCATATAGGGGCAAGCGGATTGGTCTATGGTCTTGCTTCATTTCTTTTCTTCAGCGGAATAATCCGGAAATACTTCCGTCTTGTGGCATTATCATTGCTTATAGTATTCCTTTATGGTGAAATGGTCTGGGGCATTTTCCCGGGGATATCTGATAATATTTCATGGGAATCCCATATGCTTGGTTTCCTGTCGGGTATCATTCTGGCAATAATATACAGGAAGCAAGGCCCCCAGTCGCCTGTATATGAATGGATGGATGAGGCGGATACTGACCAGGGACTGGAGTAAAAAAGTTAAAAATTATTAAAACCCAAGTCGATCTTTGCCTTTAAGTGGTTTTGCCACTGTAAATTATTGATATTTGCAACTTGATTAAAGTTGAGTGGTATTTTATGAAGGCAATCTATTCTTATTTATTAATTTTCTTACTCTTTTCATCCTTTTTCTCAGGACCACTGAAGGGTCAGGATGCAGGAAGCGAAATAGATCTTAAGAAGAATAAAGCTCTAAAGGTTTTCCTTGACTGCAATACATGTGATATGAATTTTACAAGGGAAGAGATCCCTTATGTAAATTATGTGAGAGAGATAAAAGAAGCAGAGGTGTTTGTCCTTGTCTCTTCACAGGTTGCAGGAAGCGGAGGCACGCAGTATACTTATACATTTAAAGGCCAGGATAAATATCTTGGTATGAATGATACACTTGTGTTTACTTCAAATCCTGATGAGACCAGTATGATTGTCAGGGAGAAAAGAACGAATCTTCTGAAGCTGGGTCTGATGAGGTATGTAGCAAAAACTCCTATGGCATCGGAAATAACAATAGGGCATAATCCCGAACTTAAGGCAGTGGAGGTTTCAGACAAGTGGAATTCATGGATATTTGAGCTTTCTGTGAGCCCGAGATTTAATGCGGAAGAAACATACAGCCAGATCTATCTTTCAAATTCAGTAAATATCTCCAAAGTAACACCCGGGATAAAGTTTGAAATGGATATTGAGCAGAACACAAACAGACAGAAGTATACTGATGAGTTTGGTCAGATAAGTACCTATATCAGGGATGAAGAATCAATAGATAATTTGTTGGTTAAGAGCTTGGGTGACCATTGGTCAGCCGGATTTGAGCTTGATTTGATGTCAGCAACAAATCCAAACTATGATTTCAGTCTTCAGGTAATGCCGGCAGTCGAATACGATCTTTTTCCTTATTCAGAAGCAACTCACAGGCAATTAAGATTTCTATATTCAGCAGGTTATCAGTACAATAATTATATTGATACGACTATATTCAATAAGACCAGGGAATCCCTTTTCCAGCATAATCTGTCAATCGCGTATCAGATACAGGAAGCCTGGGGATCGGTAAACATCTCACTTTCAGCCTCAAATTATTTCCACGATTGGTCAAAGAACAGGGTAGAGCTTTTCGGATTCTTAAGGGTAAGGATAATTAAAGGCCTCTCACTAACACTCAGGGGTGATGTGGGCTATATAAACAATCAGCTAAACCTTAGAAAAGGCATTTTGTCAGAAGCTGAAAGGCTTCTCAGGTTGAAACAGCAGGCTACAAATTACAATGTTGGCGGCAGTGTTGGTCTGACATATACTTTCGGGTCGATGTACAACAATGTCGTCAATCCGAGATTTGGTAACAGGGGATTCTGATAAGACTCAATGATAATAGAATAAGTAAATCATTGATAAACAGGGGATAGTCTTGCGGGTCACCTGTTGCTATGATTTTTTGAAGCATTATTTAGAATATAATGCTTCCTGCTGATCACCGAATCACTCAAATTATTACCTTTAGTCCGATTATTTTCATTGAACCTGCAAAAACACATTTAGGATGAATAATAAACCTGTAGCTGTTATTACAGGCGCCAGCAGGGGGATCGGAAGAGCAATAGCCATTTCCCTGGCATCTGAAGGTTTTGATATCGCAGCCATTGCACGATCGGTCGATAGTGAAGGAATGCAGATACTCGGTTCGGAGGTAGAAAAAAGTGGTGCAGAATTTTTTCCTGTTGGATTCGATATATCATGTACAACCTGTCAGGTTGAAGTTGTAACAAATATACTGAACAGGTACGGAAGAATAGATTTCCTTGTTAACAATGCCGGTGTAGCGCCTCTTCAGCGTAATGATCTGCTTGAAATGACAGAGGAAAGCTATGACAGGGTGATGAATATAAATCTGAAGGGCCCTGTATTTTTTGCCCAGAAGGTCGCCAGGGAAATGATCTGGCTGAAGCAGCAGCTGTCCGATTTTCATCCGGCAATTGTTTTTATTACTTCAGTTTCAGCTGTCCATTCTTCAACAAACAGAACGGAATATTGTGTCTCAAAGGCAGGATTGAGCATGGCAACTAAAGTATTTGCGGATCGCCTGGCAAAAGAGGAAATAAGGGTCTTTGAGATCAGACCCGGTATTATCAGGACAGATATGACAATAAAGCTGAAAGATAAATACGATAAGCTTATAAGCGATGGACTGGTACCGCAGAAGAGATGGGGGCTGCCTGAAGATCTGGGTAAAGCAGTTGCATCATTGGCACGCGGTGACTGGGATTTTTCAACAGGAGCAATTTTTGAGATCAGCGGCGGGCTTAATATTCAAAAGCTATAGTATTCCCATTCTTTTATTATACTATTGTATTGTTGTTCAGGCCATCAATGAACAATTTTACTTAATTTCTGTTTAACAATGGAATCACAAAACAGTTAAAATGAAAAATCTAATTATAATTATAGTAATCTTTACAATAATGAATATTACAAAAGAAACAAATGCCCAGGCCACGCTGAATGCAGATCTTCAAAAGACAGAACTGAACTGGGTCGGAGAAAAGGTTTTGGGAGAGCATAACGGGACAATTAAATTAAAAAACGGATGGATAAGCTTGGATAATAACAGGATCATATCAGGAGAATTCACTGTTGACATGACCACAATAAAGGATGATGGTGCAAGTGCCAAGCTTGAAAGCCATTTGAAATCAGAGGATTTTTTCGGTGTTGAGAAATTCCCGGAATCCAGGATTGTTTTAAAGAACAGCGATCCTTTTGACAAGGGGACTGCAATTGTGAGAGGGGATCTGACAATTAAAGGTATAACTCATCCAATCGAATTTAAAGCTGCAATACAGAAAAAGGAAGACGGGACATGGTTTTATTCAAGTATAATTGTTGACAGGACAAAATATAACGTAAGGTATGGATCCGGATCCTTTTTCGATAACCTGGGCGACAGGACAATTTTTGATGAGTTCATACTCAAGGTAAACCTTCTTGTAAGGTAATCGGCATTGAAGATATACGGTTGATTATTAATTTTATCTCCGAATAAACAGCAAATTATTGGAAATTTGACAAATCCTGCTAAACTTGTAAGACTAAATTGCAGGATATGATCAATGAATTAGCAGTAAAAAGCGAAAAACAGAAGTTTGTCAATCCGGAATATTTAATTCCTTTTATACTTGTAACAAGCCTCTTTTTTCTTTGGGGTTTTGCTCACGGATGCCTGGATGTCCTTAATAAACATTTTCAGGAATTGCTGAATATATCAAAAGCTAAATCAGCTCTTGTCCAGTTCGTTTTTTATGGAGGTTATTTTATTATGGCCATTCCGGCGGGCCTGGTGATGCAGCGTTTTGGCTACAAGCGCGGGATCATTTTTGGTTTATCACTTTTCTGTGCCGGAGCATTTCTGATGTTACCGGCAACTGTAATTCAGACATTTGGCAGTTTTCTGCTTTGTCTGTTCATTATTTCCTGCGGACTTACATGTCTTGAGACAGCTGCAAATCCATACACAACTGTTCTTGGGCCATCTGTCCATGCTGAAAGGCGCATTAATTTTTCACAATCTTTTAACGGACTGGGATGGATTGCAGGTCCTCTTATTGGCGGCATGCTGATATTCGGAAATGACGGCGGTGAAAATAAATTCTCCTCAATTGCCTTGCCCTATCTGCTGATTGGCACTATCGTATTCATGGTTGCTCTATTATTCTGGCGGGCTACACTTCCGGAAATCAAAGAAGAGTCTCACCTGAAAGAAACTGAAAATAATCCGGATGATTTAAGATGGCGCAGTCTTTTCAGGCATCCTCATTTTGTGCTCGCTGTGACAGCCCAGTTTTTTTACGTTGCTGCCCAGACCGGAATAAATAGTTTTTTTATCAATTATGTGACTGAAGAAATGCCTGCAATCACAAATCAGGATGCTTCAAAGATTCTGGCATTCGGAGGTATGGGATTATTCTGGCTTGGTCGTTTCACGGGCAGTACAATATTCATGAGAATTGTCCGGCCAAACAGGATACTGGCTCTTTATGCTTTGATAAATGTAGTAACAATGTGCCTTGTTGTTGCCGGACTGGGATGGCTATCAGTTACGGCTCTTTTTACAACTTATTTTTTCATGTCGATAATGTTCCCGACAATTTTTGCTTTGGGTATCAAGGATCTGGGCCCATTAACAAAGAAAGGCTCATCCCTTCTTGTAATGGCTATTGTGGGAGGCGCCCTGATACCTGTACTGATGGGGCGTATAGCTGATGTATCAACTATGGCAATGGGCTTTATAGTTCCATTGGTCTGTTTTGCCTTTATTCTTTATTATGGCATTGATGGTTACAGGGTAAGAAGTTCGTCGTGAAATGGAGCATATACTGCTATACAGGATCCATATAACAGGTTGGGTACAGGGGGTGGGATTCAGATGGAGGACAAGCCTGGAAGCGAACAGGCTTGGTTTGAAGGGTTATGTCAGGAACCTTAGTGACGGAAGAGTATATACAGAAGTTGAAGGGCCGGTGGAAAAGCTTGAGCAATTTGTTGAGTGGTGTAAAAATGGCCCGGGAGTTGTGAAAGATGTTAATGTCGAAACTTTTCCTCCAGCAGATTATAAGGAATTCAGGATAGAACATTAAGACATTGTTCAGAACCAGGTTTCAGCCATCACTTTTCTGTCGTGCTGAAAATCGGTAAGACGGTAAGAAGTTCCTGAATTATTTTCAATCTGATAAACCCAGTA
>CAYNRI010000036.1:0-24272 GCA_964399575.1 uncultured Rikenellaceae bacterium | reverse complement strand
AAATACCAATAACTGATAAGGAGAAAATTCAATGTACAACGAGATCACTTTACGTTGCATTATTGCTTTGGGAACTGGACTAGTCATAGTCGTTGCTCTTATTCTTTCACTTATAGTAATTCCGGCTGTTCTGAAAGACACATCCCTCCCTGCAGGCAGATCCTGAAAGGGCAGTGCCGGGTATTGCATTCGTTATCATTATCCACCTGTTGATTGTGGCAGTACTGGTACGTACCATCCTGATTAATAAGCGGGAAGCACAACTAGATAAAGGATTGCTAATTGCTGCAGTAGTGGTGTTGCTCCTATTGAGTTTAATGATCTGGAATGCAGGTATCTGGGCGTATGGACTTTTTTTATATTCTGGTATGCAATTTTGATTCTGGGATCTGTTACCAGTTTTGAATTTCGAGATTCAGGTCCATGGATCTTATTCGGTGTTCCAATTCTTTTACAGGGTGTGTTTTATATCAGGAATCATTCTCTTTACAAAGCCAGGAAATTGTATAATTAATATTTTCAATTTTATTATAAGTCTTGATTAGTCACGTCCTAATGCAGTCCTATAAAAAATTGATAATTTTATTTCATTCCTTGATATACGTTTTAATTTTGTTTAGAAAACAAACCTGCAATCCTGAATCCGGGGCAACAATGATCTTCGATACTGAATGCAGGGTTGAAAACGATCATACAAACGAATAAAGATTGCTCTGGGAGAAGATCCAGGATCAATTTATCGGGAGCGTTATCTGTACAGCATCACGAATGCTCTCATATAGGCCGCCGGCATGCAGGTAACATGTGATTCGTTCTCAAAAACCTGAAAATCAAGAGTTAAATTCTGATAATTCCGGGAGAGCAGTTGCGATTCCATTTTCCGCAGATTCTGGATAGTTGCCTCACCTTCAAGGCCTCCGGCAGAGATATACAGCTTTGCATTCAGATCGCTGTGTGATCCGGCATATTCTTCCTCAATACGAAAAAGTATTCCCTTATCCCATTCTATACTTGGACTGCCTGCAAAATATTTATTGAAAAATCCAGGGCGTTTAAAAAATGAATAAAGGGTGAATAGCCCACCGTAAGAATAACCGGCAAGCGTTCTTTCAGTTTTTGAAACCTGGTAATTTGCTTCAATAAAAGGAATGAGCTCTGAAATCATGAAGTTCAGGAATTTTTCCGCACCACCTGAAGTAACGATCATTTTCCTGCCTGATAGCCTGGAAAGCATTTCACGGGTATTCTTGTCTGTCGCCGGCACATTAGTAGGGGTCAGGTCCCTGGTTCTCCAGGCTGACCAGTCTTCCAGTCCACTTATCTTATAACCGATTCCAACAACAATAACTTCAGGAAAATCTGTTCTTGGAAATCCCAGAAGAAAAGAGATATTTGCAACCATGGGAAAGTTTCGGTTGGCGTCAGTTACATACATAACAGGGTAGACCCTGGAACTGTCATGATGATAAGTTGTCGGCAGGTGGATCATAATTTCAAAATCCTGGTCAAATAATTTTGAATGTAGTATGACAGATTCAGTGTAAGGAACAGTAGCTACTCTGTTTGATTCTCCCCCCCGGTAAAAGAGATCTGATAATTCTGTGCATTTAGATTTGATGCACAAAAAACTAATAATAAGATTAATCCGTTTTTCATATTACAGGGGCTTATAAGTTTGTGAAAGAACTATTTAATTCAAATTTATGAATTAGGATGACACAAGTCAAATAAACTTGACTTCACTTTGTCAATTGCCTAAATTTGATTTGGGAAACAAATAAAAGTAATTTCTGTATGCCCTGACCTTTATCTGAAATGCCAGGTTATCTTTTCGATATTGATATAAAAGATCAATACGTGTTTCATTTCTGAGTATTACCATGAAATCAAAGGGAACTTTATGCTGCTTTAACGGTAATTTATAATAATTCCGGTAAATGTTATTCCAGAAACCTTCCTGCCTTATTCATAAGACTGTCGAAACTTTTGTCGACTTCATGAACATTATTTCCCTGCAATTGGGGAAAGGGATTTTCGTGTGTGTAGTTAAAAGGAAAATCAATGATTTCCAGGTGGCTGCCATAACCAAGTGTTTCAATTACACCAGTTGGCGGAGTAACCTTATCCCTGGCAAGTGCTACAGCATAGATCCTGTCCTTCAGTTTTTTAAGCAGTTTTTCCCTGACATCTTTGAAACGGTTAAGACTGATCATTGAACGGAATGCCAATCCCAGGCTGCCGGAAGCAATCCTTCCCAACAGAGAGTTATTCTTACTGATATCAACTTCAAACAGGTTTTCGTAGTAGTCATAGAGCTTATCATAGGCCAGTTTGTCCATAATATGGCGTGACTCTCCATACATGCTGCTGAAAACTGATCCTCCGCAAAACAAAAACAGCTTTGAATCATTAAAAATGCCTTCGTCATCAGACATTATCATTATCTGAGAGAGAAATGCGCCTATTGAATATGAAAATATGTTAATTGTTTTTACTGCCGGGATAACGGGGTGTTGCCCGGCTCTTATCTGATTTACAAGCACTTTTATATCGTTTGCAGTCTGGTAACCTGACTTAACAAGCCTGCCGGGATCATCGGAGAGCCTGCAGCTTAGTGCAATATTTGCAAAGCTGGAGCTCCTTATTTCTCCGCTGCTGGCTGTTCGCTCCCTATAGTACTTTTGCATCGACCGCGGATCTTTCCATGATGCAGGAGCCCTGTTTATGTGAAAAGATATCGGGAAAAGGACAACATAGCTTCCTGTTGACTTAGCAAGGTAATAAGCCCAGGTGAGGTATTTATTCCAGCTCCTCTCATTGAGTCCGTGAAGGAGAAGGATCACTTTGTTGCTTACTCCTGCAGGCACAAATACAGGATACGAAAACTCAAAGTTCTCTGTTATTGATAAATCGTTCCCTGTGAACAGATACCGGGAGGAAGGTTCTGAAACAAAACCGGTATTGAAAATCTTTATTTCTGAACCGGGTAATGATATCTGCATGGATCCGGTATCAAAGGCTGAAGACAGTTCTGTGTATTTTATAGAATAAACCATATTTCTCAGAAATGAATTAAATACTGTTCAAAGGAATATTGTTGAAATTTATTCTGCAAAATGTTGTGCCGGAAACCAGGGGTGTGTGACAAAAAGCAAAATTCCGGGACGAAATCAGGTAATAAGGGATGAATTCCGGGTATGTTTTAAGGCAAAATGGCAGTAAATTCACCCTTAGAAATAAAAAGAGTATTTTTACATTTCTTAAAGAAGAAGCAATGTCTGATAATCAGAAACCGATCCCGTATTATCTGATTGAAAAGAAAAATATCCTGAACCTGATTCTTTTCACGGCTTTCTTCGCGCTTGTTTTTATAAACATTTATTCTCCATTTGGCTCCGACAGGTGGTTTGATCTTACAAAAATTGAATTCTTTACATTCTCAAGCCTTGTAATACTTTTAGGTGTCCTTGTTGTAGTGATCAGCAGAGTATTGATGTATCTGGTCAGCAAAAAGAGAGTAATAACTATGCTCCAGTTCTTTTTGTGGATTGCAGCAGAGATCTTTGCCATGGCCCTTTTCTATGCTCTTTTCGAGAAGTTTGCCCTTCATGACAAAAGGGAATTCATTTATCTGATAAAAATATCTGCCCAGAGTACTGCTCTTGTACTGCTTCTGCCATACTCGGTTTCATGGCTGTACCTGTCGTGGCGCGATAAGAAGGAACAAATAAGGATCCTTGCCGAAGGTAGCAGTACCCCTGACATGATACCCTTTTATGACGACAGGTCAGTTCTTAAATTCTCTGTTAAAAGAGACGGGCTGCTATATCTCGAAGCTTCTGAAAACTATATTACGATCTGTTATCTTAACAAGGGTAAGGTTTCAAAATACCTTTTACGGGCAACTATGAAGAAACTTGAAGAGAACTTTGCAGGAACGAACATTATCCGTTGTCACAGATCATATATGGTTAATTTCGATAAGGTAAAGGTTATCAGAAAGGAAAAGGACGGATTGAAACTTGAACTTGACAATCCTGATATAATTGATATCCCGCTTTCAAAAACATATCTGAATAACATCATGCAGAACTTTGCCAAATTCAGTGAAACATAAAGGGTAAGGTGATTGATGTTCAGGGATCCATCAGCAAAAATTCGAATATTATTTTCAGCCACTTAAAGACATATTGATATATATAAGTTAATTAATTAGCATACAATAGTATATAATTAATAATTTATTTATTATTTTTCGACCGCCAAAAAATGGAATAATTTAATTACTGTAAATGATAAGGAATATAAGTAATATCCACCTATAAATCCAGTTTTAACTAATTCCGAACATTATGCTACTTCATCAGCAATTTGTGCGCATGGCCAAGAGACATGCAAAAAAGCTTGCAATTATTGACAAGACAACAGGTAAGAGTGTGACCTATTCAAAAGCACTTATCGGAGCTCTTATACTAAGTTCCAAATTCAGGAAATACGACAAAGGTTTCATTGGGATAATGATTCCTACATCAGCCGGCTGCGCACTGGCTTCTGCAGCTGCACTGATGAGCGGCAGGATACCTGTTATGATCAATTATTCCACAGGCGCTGAAAGTAACGCCAGGTATGCCCAGAAGAAATGCAAATTCAAAACTATCTTAGCTTCGAAAGCCTTGCTTGACAAGATTGGCTGTCCGGTAATAGAAGGAATGGTAATGATTGAGGATATTATGACGGGTGTTACAACGGGAGATAAGCTGAAAGCTGCGCTTAAGTCATTGCTTCCGGTCAGCATCCTTTTATCATGTCTCCATAGTGGAAACGAAGATGATACAGCAGTGATGCTTTTTACAAGTGGCAGCGAAAAAGACCCCAAGGCTGTGCCTCTGTCTCATAAGAATATTGTATCAAATATTGAAGGATTCAGTAATTATGTTGGGATCTCATCGGAAGATAAGCTTCTGGCTAACCTTGTCTTCTTCCATGTTTTCGGACTTACTGTTAATCTATGGGTCCCGTTCTACCACGGGATGACAAGTGTCACTTATGCCAATCCTCTCGATTTCCAGACTATCAGCAGGATTGCCCGGGACGAGAAGCCAACTATCATGGTTGGTACGCCAAGCTTTTTCTGGGGTTACCTTCAAAAATCAGAACCCGGAGATTTTAAATCCCTGAGATTGATGATGGCTGGTGCAGATAAATGTCCTGATGCATTAAGGGAAGGATTCAGGAATAAGCATGATGTTACTTTGCTCGAAGGTTACGGAGCAACTGAGACCTCTCCTGTTATTTCGGTAAACTCACTTGAATTCAACAGACCTGGAAGTACGGGGAAGGTTGTCCCGAATATCCGGGTGAGGGTTGAAAATTTTGAGACCGGACAGGATTGCAGTGTCGGTGAGATCGGGAAAATCATGGTTAAGGGGCCATCAGTGATGAAAGGCTACTATGATGATCCGGAACAGACTGCTGAGGTTCTTAATGACGGATGGTACAACACAGGTGATATGGGTTACCTTGACCAGGATGGATACCTGTGGCATGCGGGTCGCTTTAAAAGATTCACCAAGATCGGCGGAGAAATGGTTTCGCTTGTAAAAGTTGAAAATATTCTTGAGAAATACCTTCCCGAGGGAGTATCATGCTGTGTGGTTGAGATCATGGAAGAGAAAAAGGGATCAGTAATTGTTGCTGCTGTCTCCAGTGAGATCAATAAAACCGAGATACTCAGAAAAATGATGACAGAGCTGCCAATTATCGCACTGCCAAGACAGTTCGTAACAATAAATGAACTGCCAATGATGGGAACCGGGAAGATTGATTTCCGTTCGGTAACAAAAATGGTACAGGAGATAATGAATAAACCCGGAGAAGAAGGACTTTAGCTCACTTTAAGTATTGATTAATTACAAATAAATTAATCTTTCCTGGCAGCTATATAATATATAAACTTCTTTCTGAATAGATTAACTTTAAGGCAGAGAATAAATCACCAAAACATTTCCTGCCATGAACCTCATTGATATCCGTTCCACCTGGAACCATCTTAAGAAGAACAGGGTTCACACATTGTTGAATGTTTCAGGTCTTGCCCTGGGCTTGTTGTTTTTCCTTCAGCTAGTCACTTACATTGCCTATGAAAAAGGGTACGACAAATACTTCAAGTCAGGCGACCGCATATTCAGGATAAACTACGATATAACCCAGGAAGGAGAGGTAGTTCTGCATTCTGCAAAAACTCCCCGCCGGCTGTTCAGGGTACTTAAGGACGAAATCCCGGAAATTGAGAAGAGTGCAATGACTTATTATGAGGATGTTCTTGTAAAGTATGAAGACCGGCTTTTCAGTGAACAGCGGGATCTATGGGTTCAGGGGGATTTTACAGATATTTTTCAGCTGGAAATGATACGGGGAGAAGCAAAACTGAACGATGCCTGGAACTGTATTATTTCGGAATCGAAAGCCGGAGAGATCTTCGGGGACGAAGACCCCATAGGAAAGGTAATCTGGGTTAATGAGGGTATGCGTCATACTATCACTGGCATTTTTAAGGATCTGCCTGCGAACTGCCATATAAACTGCGATTATTTCATGCCAATCCGTACCTGGGTGGAATCCGGGGGTATCCCCAATGAGGAGAACTTTCTGGGTGCTTCATGGTGGACTTACATAAAGATAGCTGAAGGTGCAGATCCTGAAAAAATAGAGAAAGACCTTGAACAGGTTTCAAAAAAATACCTTACTCATCTTGAGAACCAGAACCGTATCGGGAAGTTCTCATTGCAGCCGCTCGGGAAACTGCATTTTACGACAGACCGGGCCGGGGAATTCGGCACCAGCACACGCGAAAGGACAGTAAATGCACTGATAGTTATTGCGGCGTTGATCCTGATAGTAATCTGGATGAACTATGTTAATATGTCAACAGCGGTAGCCCGTAAAAGACTGGATGTATTTGCCACTTACAGGAAACTCGGAGCTACAAAGGTCAACCTGCTCAGAATGTCTTTTATTGAGACAATAATTATCAATCTGGCTGCTATAATACTTGCTGCTCTGCTTTATATTCTTACATCAGGTCTGTTCAGAAGAATGATAGACACCCCTGTTTCAGATGGTTTTATAAGCTATCAGAGGATAGCAATGCTGATGATTATCGTTGTTTTTGCAGGAACAATTATAATGGCACTGATAGGTTCGGTACCATCATTAAAGGTAAACCCGGCATTATTGCAGCAAAGGAAGATAACGAAGAACAGCGGTTCATTATGGCTTGTGGGAATACAATTCTTTATGTCCTGTTTATTGGTAATATGTTTAATTACAGTCGCAAAGCAGATACGTTATATGGAGAAGGCTGACCTGGGCATAGATCTTAAACAGGTGCTGGTGCTGAGAGGTGCTGCTTCAACTCACACTGATCCATTACGCCGGGAACATTTCAATGCTTTTCGCGAAGAAGTGCTTCAGTTTAATGAGTTCAAAAGCGGTGCAGCAAGCATGAATGTGCCGGGACAACCTATGAGGACAAGGATAAGTAATCTATCCAGGCCCGATAAACCCGGAGAACTTAAGCAGGAAGTAACAATGGGGAACATTGACGACGGTTATATAGAGACTTACGGCCTCAGGCTGATAGCAGGGCGAAACTTTGAACAGCCAATAAGACTCGATTCAGCCAAGGTGATAATCACAGAATCAATCGTTAAAATACTTGACTATGGGGATGTTGAAAATGCGATCGGGAAGCAGCTTCGCATAGGCAATAATAATTTCACAATCAAGGGGGTAGTAAACGATTTTCACCATGAAGGGCTTAAGAGACCAATGGAACCTGTCATTTTTAACCACAGGCATCCATTCGAATTCGGGTTTTATTCCTTCAGGATAAATGGAGACATGCAGAAATCTATTGCTCAGCTTCAGGCAATATGGCCAAAGCACTATCCGAACGACCCCTGCGATTATTTCCTGAGCGATGATTACTTCCTTTTACAATATAATGAAGAGATAAGGCTGATCAGGATTCTGACAGCATTCACAATCTTCGCCATTTTAGTTACAGCTCTTGGATTATTCGGTCTTGTCAGTTCAATTGCCGAACAGCGGACAAGAGAGATTGGCCTGAGAAAGGTGAACGGTGCAACTATAAAAGACATAATGCTGATGATGCTGTCTTATTTCACAAGATTTGAGATACCTGCGTTCATAGCAGCCAGTTTTGTGGCATTGTTAATTATGAGAAGATGGCTCCAGGGATTTGCCTATCAGACTGATTTCAGTATCCTGATAATTCTTATAACAGGGATAATTGCATTCATAATTGCAACAGCATCTGTCGTAACACAAAGTTACAGGGCATCAACAAAGAACCCTGCTGAGGTTTTGAGATATGAATAAAGAGGCTGTCTCAATTGTGTTATGAGACAGCCTCTAAATCATTAGAATCAGATTATTTTAAAAATATTACTACTGGCACTTGAGGTTCGTTCTCTGAGCCTTTGATGCTTCGGCGAAGGGCCCGAAAAGAGCATTCTTAAATGAGGCGCAAGCCTCTGATGTCTGACCTTTGCCTGCCTGCGCAACAGCAAGCTGATAATAGAATTTAGCTTTTGCTTCAGCATTGCCTGTCTCGAGATCCAGTCCTTTCTTTGAGAATTCCAGTCCTTTATCAAAATCTTTTTTCTTGTTATAGACATCGGCAAAGTAATAGAAGAGGTCTTTGTCGTCGCCGTATTTTGCTGCTTTATTCAGCATTACAAGAGCTTCATCAAGATTTTCAGACTGGTTTGCCTTTGAACCGGATGCACGGAAAAATTCAAGGGCTGTTGTTTTTGCCTGTTTGGCTTGTTCTTCGTTTGTGCCGCCAAGTTTTTCGAGATACTGGTCTATTGTTTTTTCAACCTCGTCGGAATTATTCTGTCTTATATAAATCAGTGCTTTGTTATAGATGGCAGCAGCATATCCCGGGTTTATAATTAATGCGCTGTCAAAGGCAAGGAGGGCATTGTCATAATCATTCTGGCTGAAGAAACCTGATGCCATCGAACCATAAGCCTGCAGCATTATTTTCTCCGCATTTTCCTTATTTGCAGCATTCCCGTATTTCTCTGAGGCAGCAGCAGCTCTTCTTGCAGCCCTTATTACTTCAGAGGCCGGTTTCTTTTCAGTAAGAGAATTATTTGCAGCCTTAACATACAGGCCCGGAAGTATTTGTATAGCTTTTTGCTTAAGATCGTTGGCTGTCTCACCAACCTCATCCGACAGGGTTATTACTTTTTCAAATGATTCTATTGCTACTTTAAGGTCAGCCTGAACAGCTTTTGCTCCCTCGTTATAGGCCTTGATCACATCATTCCTTGTAGTTTGAGCGGAAAGTGATACTGTTAACAATGCAGAGATGATCATGGTCCCTGCGACTCTGGTAAATGATATAAGCTTCATAATTTCAGGTTATCAGGTTAGTAATTTTTTTGAAAAGTAAATATAGAAATTAATTTAATTTATAATCGTTATCGTTTTAATGATTTTTAATCCCTTTTTAATTTCATCTTCATTACCGTTTTATAAATTTGAAGTATAAAACTTAAGATAAAATGAAAAGGAAAAACTTATTTGGATTTGTAATTGCAGTGATCGTAATAATGAGTTCCTGTGCACCGGTATACAGGTGCGGCGAAATGCGACCTGTTAAGACTCCGATCTATTGGGGTAAGAACCTCAGGCTTGTAGTAAGGGAACGTGACAGGTTATGCCAGGACCTGGCCAGTGAGGAGAAGGAGAACACGGAACTGAAAGCTGGTCTTGATGATGCAAACAATAAGATAAACGAACTGAGCGGGGAAAAGGAAAGCCTTACATCAAGGCTTAATAATCTTCAGACAAATTATGATAATCTTATAAACGAGAGCCTCTCTCAGACTGACAGACTGAATAAAGCTCTGAGCGATAAATCAGAAGAGCTTAATGCCAAGGAAAGACTTCTCACTGAAAGAGAGCGAGCCCTTGCAGAAATGAGCAGAACAATTGCACGGCAGGATTCAATAACAAGAAGACTTAATTCCATTTTGAGGAATGCCCTTCTCGGATTCAATTCAGATGAATTATCAGTTGAGGTCAGAAATGGCAAGGTCTATGTTTCAATGTCAGATAAGCTGCTTTTTAAATCAGGCAGTGCAACAGTCGAGTCCAAGGGCAAAGACGCTCTGAAGGTGCTGGCAGATGTCCTGGATAAAAATCAGGATATTGATATTCTCATAGAAGGGCATACTGATAACGTCCCAATAAAAACCTCGGTATACAAGGATAACTGGGACTTAAGTGTTGCAAGGGCTACATCAATAATAAGGATACTGAGCACTGAATATAATATAACGCCTACCCGACTGACTGCTTCAGGCAGGGGTGAATTCTTTCCAAAAGCTGATAATAAAACAGAAGCAGGAAGAGCCAGAAACAGAAGAACTGAAATTATTCTCTCTCCAAAACTGGAAGAGATAATGCAGCTTCTCAAATATTGATATCGCTTTGAGACTGTATAATCCTCCGGGGGCTTAACTGGTAAAACTTTTATCCGGGAACTTTTTCAAAGGGTTCCCGGATTTTATTTTATTTATTTCGGGAAAGGAATATAATTTTCTATTTTTGCGCTCCAAATTAGCAGATCACTTTTAAAATCTGATGAATATTGCGGGTATCTTTATCTTATTGACTTTTGTCTCTTTTCTTGTCTTTTTTGTAAGAAGTTCAATTAAATACTTCCTGTCTCTGTTCATACTTGTTGCCGGGATTATTATCACTTCCTTATGGAGCCTACCGGTTTTATTAAACAAGGACACAATTGAAATTACGATTGAGTTACCTTTTATTAATGATTCACTCCGGCTTGTAATAGATAAGATATCTGCCTTTTTTATCATTGTAATTAATATTACAATTCCAGTTGGATTTCTGTATGCAAGAGGATACCTCAAACTATATAATAAGACAAAAACTCCTTTACATTTTTCGATTCATTATTTTTCTTATATATGGTTATATCTTTCGATGGTACTTGTCGTTATGATCCGACAGGGAACTGCTTTCCTTATAGCCTGGGAAATGATGGCAATATCATCATTCCTCCTTGTGATCTTTGATGCTGAAGACAGGATAATAATGAAAACCGGCATAAGCTACCTGATTCAGATGCATGTGGGTATGTTCTTTATTCTGGTGGCATTCCTGATCCTTGAGAAAGAAACAGGTAAGATGCATTTTGATGCACTGCCTGCATATTTTTCTCAACATTCAAATATCATCCTGTTCTTATTGTTCTTTATTGGTTTTGGCATCAAAGCTGGTTTTGTGCCGATGCATACCTGGCTCCCACGTGCCCATCCTGCAGCACCGTCTCATGTATCGGGCATTATGTCAGGGGTAATGATAAAAATGGGGATCTACGGGATAGTAAGGGTACTGATCTCACTGCAAAGTGATTTTCTTGTTATCGGCCTTATAATTCTGGGTATATCGGTTATCTCTGCCCTGTTTGGTGTGATGATGGCAATAATGCAGCACGATCTGAAGCAATTGCTTGCCTATCACAGCATTGAAAATATCGGTATTATCGGCATGGGACTGGGGCTTGGTATTATCGGCATTGCCAGCGGGAATCATATTTTAAGTATTCTGGGATTCAGCGGAGGCTTGCTTCATGTTCTTAACCATTCACTCTTCAAATCTTTATTGTTCTTTAATGCCGGCTCCGTATACCAGGCTACTCATACCCGGAACATAGAAGAGCTTGGCGGATTGATGAAAAAAATGCCCTGGACAGCAGCTTTATTCCTTACAGGTTCACTTGCTATATGCGGACTTCCTCCGTTTAATGGTTTTATATCTGAATACCTGATCGCGATTGGTATGTTCAAAAGTCTTCCATTGGCTGATCTGAACCAGTCTGTAGTTCTGTTATCTGCAATAACAGGCCTTGTTCTGACCGGCGGCCTGGCAATATTCTGTTTTACAAAAGCATTCGGAATAGTCTTCCTTGGACAGCCCCGTTCTGAAAAAGCAATCGCTGCACATGAAGCAGACAGGATAATGATCCTGCCACAGATCGTTACAGTTTTCTTTATTTTACTTATCGGATTGGCTTCGCCCTTATTCGTCAGACCGGTTTTTGAAATGGTTGCTGTCGGATTCAATCTTGCAGATGTAGTTCCGGCTGCAGGGAGCTCGATAATGAGCCTTTCGAAAATAAGCATACTGAGCGGGATCTTCGCAGGTATCGTTATCATGCTGCTTGTCTACAGGAGTTTTCACCTTAAAAGGAGGGTTGTCACATCAGGCCCGGTATGGGGCTGCGCTTACACAGCGAATTCACCAAAGCAGCAATATACTGCAACATCCTATTCATATAATTATAATCATCTGGCAAAACCACTGCTGAGGACTCAAAAGATAATGGAGGAAATGGAAGAAGGGGAGATCTTTCCCGGGGAGAGAGACTTCAGATCATTCAGTGAGGATGTATTCAGAACAAAAATGATTGATGTGCCTGTTGACCGGGTATCTGGAATGCTTAAGAAAATTGCGGTTATGCAGACAGGCGAGATCAGGCATTATATATTATACGCTTTTGTGTTCATACTGCTTGTCTTATTGCTCACTTTCTTCAATCTTATCTGAGATGGCAGCTATCATCCTTATGATTATCACAGCACTCGTTTTCCCGGGTATAATACTCAGGGTTAAGAGTCTGGCATCGGGACGCAAAGGACCGGGATTGATTCAACCGATTAAGGAAATTGCAATTCTGCTCAGGAAAGGAAGCGTTTTCGGCGATACAACAGGGATAATTTTTCAGATTGCTCCGGTAATCTCACTATCAGCAATCATTTGTGCAATGCTTGTTCTGCCATTTGCAAATCAGCAGCCGCTGATTTCTTTCGAAGGAGATTTCATATTCTTTTCATACTTGCTCGCCCTTGGTAAATTCTTCTCAATTATAGGGGCACTCGATACCGGAAGCAGCTTTGAAGGGATGGGGGCCAATCGTGAAGCATTCTTTTCAATGTTGATTGAACCAGCCTTCTTTATATTACTGGCTACTTTTGCAATGCTTACCGGGTACACTTCATTTTCTGATATTTTCGGTGATTTCTATCTTGCCGGGGATCATTATGTGCTGATATATAGCATTCTGGCTGTATATATTATCATTCAGATCGCAATGATAGAGAACAGCAGGGTACCTGTTGATGATCCGAAGACGCATCTCGAACTCACAATGATCCATGAAGTTATGATACTCGACAACAGCGGATTTGATAAAGCCCTGATCCATATAGGATCGTATCTGAAGTTCGTAATATTCGGGACATTGCTTTATAATATCATTACACCGGACGGATTAAGTACATTCCTTCATGTTGCGTTTTTCTTTCTTGTCCAATTTGCGTTTGCCCTCATTATAGGATTTGTGGAGTCTTTCAGAGCCAGGAATAAAATGAATAAAAACCCGAAATTCATCCTTACGATCTCGGCTGTTGCATGGATCGCTTTTGTGCTGATACTGATAATGACAAGCAGGCTGACTTAAAAAATACCTATGGTTGACTATCTGATAATATTGTTTGCTGTTACCCTGATATATTTTGCATCAGCCGAAAGACTGACTAATTATATAAGACTCATAGCTTTACAGGGATTATTGTTGTTTGGGATAGCAATTTTTGAGTTAAAGGAGATAAACAGTGCCAATATGCTATTTATTGCTGCAGAAACTCTGCTTATAAAAACTATTGTTGTCCCTTATCTTCTTACAAGGATCATAAACAGATCGGGAGTTGCCAAAGTTCACAGACAGGCAATGCCGGGATTTTATCTGCTTATCCTGTCTATATCTGCGCTGTTGTTCAGCGTAATACTGAGTAACCTTATGCATAATCAGTATATAAATGCAGTATTTATGGCAATCGCGCTCTTTACATTATTCACCGGATTACTTCTGATTGTAACGCACAAGCTTATAATATCTCACTTAATTGGCTTTATTGTTATTGAAAATGCTGTCTTTCTGTTCTCTATGGCTGTAGGTAACAGGATGCCGATGCTGATCAACATAGGGATACTCCTTGATATATTTGTTGGAGTCCTCATCCTTGGATTTTTCGGATTGCGACTCAAACCCCGCACAAATGAATTAACAATGTTAAAAGATTAACAGATGATTGTATTACTGTTTTTCACTGCAGCGGTCATTATTAGTTTACTGATAGTTCTTTTAAGGAGGATAACCCTGACAAAGATCTTATCACTCCTGTTTGCATTGATCCTTATCGGATTCACATACTATAGCTGGCAGAATTTAAACAGTACCGAACTTAGTTATTTTACATATAACAGTGCAGGGGTATTATTACTGTCAATCCTTGCCTTGCTCAGCATTCCCACCTTTTACCATGGATTCATCTATACGGCCGGTGATGACCCTAAAAAGCATAGTATATATCATGCTGCTATTATTATGCTCATGACCTGTATGTCGGGAGCGTACCTGGCAAACGGAATGACAGTTCTATGGATATTTGTTGAAGCAACAACGCTTTCTGTTGCTGCCCTTATTTATCATGACCGTAACGATGCTGCTCTTGAAGCAACATGGAAATATGTATTTATCTGCTCTGTCGGTATAGCTCTTGCATACCTGGGGATACTGTTTCTGGGTTTTGTTTATGGCAGGGGTGATGCCGCCAATTTATCATTCGACACACTGGCCGGACTTATAAAACAGGCCAACCCTCTGTATCTTAAGATAGCATTTCTTTTCGTTCTTGTCGGATTCAGCACCAAGATGGGGCTTTTCCCGATGCATACAGTTACAATAGACGCTCATTCAGTTGCTCCTCCACCCGTAAGTGCCCTGATCTCCACTACCCTTATGAATGTTGGATTCCTGTCTGTTTTCAGGGTATATTCACTGTTTGCATCATCAGATATCCTCGGTTTCATGAATCATGTCCTGATATTATCCGGAGTACTTTCCCTTCTGATAGCAGCCGGTTATATGCTTAAAGCTAAGCATCTTAAGAGGATGCTTGCATATTCAAGTCTTGAGAACATGGGACTTGTAGCAATAGCTACCGGAATTGGAGGGACAGGTTATTATGCTGCTTTTCTGATAATAATAATGCATTCCCTGGCTAAGTCGAGCCTCTTTTATCAGATGGGTCAGCTTTCAAGGATATTGCATACATTCCGTCTGGATGATTGCGGCAAATACATGGCATTGTACCCGGCAGGAGCACTGATATTGATAGCAGGACTTATTATTATAATGGCAATACCTCCGTCGGGTCTTTTCATTAGTGAATTGATGATCTTCAGGGCTATGGTAAGCAACAATCAATGGATGGTCCTTGTAATTGTGATTCTGCTGCTCTGTTTTATTCTTTATGCAATGAGCACAAGGATAATGCATATTGTCTATTCAGATCCGAGAAAGGATCTGAAACCCGGGCTCCGATCCTATGTAAACCCAATCGAAACCGTGAGCCAGTTTCTCTTTCTTGGTCTTGTCGTCGTTTTGTGTTTTTATCAGCCCGATTTTATTTCAGGACTTATAAACCAGAGCATTGCAATCTTCCTCCCATAATGATCATGAATTATCAGCAGGAATATATAACGTTAAAGAATAACGCCTCTTCAGAGGCACTTAAGAATATCCCTGTACTCTCTTATGAGGTTTTCCGCGAAAGGATTACATCATCCCTGGGTGATGAGAATAAACACTGCCTATCATATTATGGTGTATTGTCAGATGATGATTTAAGGCTTATATGTTGCATTGCTGATGATTCAGATAATAGTATTCAGGTATTTTCTGCTATAACCGGTAAAAACAATTTATCGCTTGATTCCGCAGCTCTGGCAAGCCCGCAGGTGCATATTTTTGAACGGGAGATCAATGAGAATTACGGTGTCATGTTCAAGGGTCATCCATGGCTAAAACCTGTCAGATACCCTCATAATAGTGCTGACGCTTCAAAGACAATTGATAATTATCCATTTTATTTTATCCACAGCGAAGAGCTGCATGAAGTGGGAGTCGGCCCGGTGCATGCAGGAGTGATTGAACCCGGGCATTTCAGGTTTATCTGCAATGGGGAAAAGGTTCATCATCTTGAGATACAGCTTGGGTACCAGCATCGCGGGGTGGAAGAATTATTCATTTCAAAGCAGGATGCTCTGCAGAGGTGTATCTTATCTGAATCTATCGCAGGAGATACCTCGATAGGTCATTCTCTAGCCCATTCACAGCTTATTGAATCATTAAGCGGGATGGAAGTCAGCGAAGCGCTTCAGATAGAACGATGCATTGCGCTGGAACTGGAGAGGATTGCTGTTCATATCGGTGACACAGCGGCATTATGCGGAGATGTTGCATATCAGCTGGGACAGGTTGTCTGTGAAGCTCTCAGGACTATGGTAATTAATACAACGCAGCTTTGGTGCGGTAACCGTTTCGGAAAGGGACTGATACGCCCCGGGGGGAGTAATTATCCTCTGAATAATGAAATTTCAGATGCAATAATTGATCTGTCGGATGCTGTTTCAAAAAGATTTGGTGAGCTGGCTGATTGTGTCTATTCAACACCCGGAGTTCTTGCCCGCTTCGATGAGATAGGCGCTGTGACAAAGAAACAGGCTCATATGATTGGGGCTGTCGGTCCTTCCGCAAGGACATGCGGTATTTTTAGAGATACCCGCAAGTCTCACTCTTTTCAGTACTTCAGGAAATACAGTGTTGAGCCTGTTATCCTGGAAAGCGGTGATGTGCTGGCCCGCGGTATGATCAGAAACCTTGAAGTACGTGAGTCTGTTAAGATAATAGGTGATCTGCTGAAGATCTGGCAGGCTGAAGAGAGAAAGACTGAAAAACCCGTTTATAACTACAGCCTAAGGCCCGGGAATTTTGCTCTTTCTATTGTAGAAGGCTGGAGAGGAGAGATATGTCACTCAGCTATAACTGATAAGGAGGGCAATATCTGTCATTATAAAGTGAAGGATCCTTCGTTTCATAATTGGATGGCACTGGCACTGGCAGTGAGAAACCAGGAAATTTCCGATTTTCCGGTCTGTAATAAGAGTTTCAATCTGAGCTATTGCGGCCATGATCTTTAATCTATTAATATACAGAAGTTAATATGTTCAAGGAACTTAAAATACTCAGGCATCACGGGAAACAATATATTAAAGACCTGCGCAGGCAGAACATTTCACCGTTGTTCAGAGGCCGTCCGCTGATATCCGGAAAGATATCAGAAGAAGAAATCAGGTTGGCAGCGGCAGTTTGTCCGGTAAGGGCTATCGACAGCAGGTCGGGCTCAATAGACCTTGGCAGGTGTGTCTTCTGTAAAGAGTGCGCCTTCCTGTTGCCTGAAAGGATTGAATTCACAAATGACTACCGCATAGCATGCAACGATCGTACTGATCTGATAATAAAACCCGGAGATAGCAATTCACTGAAGATCAATGAAACGAAGATCAGGCAAGAGGTAAGGGATCTGTTCAAAGGAGCATTGAAGCTGCGTCAGGTATCGGCTGGAGGTGACAATTCATGTGAAATGGAGCTGGCTGCATCATGCAATGTGAATTTTGATCTGGGCCGCTACGGAGTTGAGTTTGTCGCAAGTCCACGCCATGCTGACGGGATTGTAATAACAGGACCACTTACTGTAAATATGGCAAGGGCTCTTGAAATAACATACGAGGCCATACCTGAACCAAAGATAATTATACTTGCCGGGACTGATGCAATAAGCTCCGGTATCTTCGATGGGAGTAATGCCCTTGACAGGAGTTTCCTTGAAAGGCATCATATTGACCTTTATGTGCCCGGCAACCCGGCGCATCCGCTTACATTTATAAACGGAATAATGGATATGCTTTGGATTAAAAAGTAAAATGAACTGATACGCCAGATACTAAAGGATCTTAAATGAACTCAATATCATTTCTGCTTCATTATCATCAGACGGTGGCATTCCGTTGAATAACCAGAGATTTATTATCACTCTTTCTTCATCTTCGCAGGGGATATCCATTCCTGAATAGCTCCATTTTTTTATTATCGTTCCTTTCGGAGGGTTCTCCAGATAAGGCCCCCTGTAACTCGAAAAGTCAATTTTATCCTTTCTCCAGTCAATAATATGGGTTGAATATGTTTCCTTAAGCTTAAGTTTAAAACGGTAAGAATTGCCTTTATTATGAGCCGGCTGGATTATGAACTGACCGTCAGGATTGTTTTTGATGCCCCATCTTGAGAATTCAATATCAATTTCATTTGAATCATCAAGATAAGTGAACAATCCGCCTACTACATTCCTGTCGAGCTTGTCAACTCTTGAAGCAACAGTGAAAATATATTTGTTATAAGAATGTGATTCTTTCAGTGTTACTTTAGCGCAATACCATTTGCCTTCTCTTTTAGTGATTCGTAAATGAAGGTATCCGTTCTCATCAACCCAGACATTATCGTCGGAACATGAAAAATAATTCTGTCCCGGATTTATTCGCTTCCCGCCCGACCCTTCCGCGATCCACTCATATCCTGAAAAAATAAGCAACTTTTCCCTTAATTCATCATTTGTAACCACTTTGTTATCTGTCTTATCCTGACAGGAGATCAAACTAAGTGCGAAGAAAGCAAGATTAAGGGCGAGCAGGATTTTTTTCAGCATACAGGCATAGGATTTTTAATTTGACACTACCATCGATGATGAACTTCCGGCTTCAGATACCTTGAATAGATTTCATTCATAGCAGTGACCTGTTTCTCATTCAGACCTGGCAAATTATACACTGACAGATTCGTTATGACATGTTCAGGTTTTGATGCCCCCGGGATGACACAGCTGATTTCCTTATGCTGAAGGATCCACTTAAGTGCTATCGGAGCGAGATTATTTACACCGGGGAAGAGTGATTTTAATTCCTGTACAGCTTTAAGGCCCAGCTCATAATTGATACCTGAGAATGTTTCGCCCTTATCGAAAGCTTTTCCCTCCCGGTTAAAGTTACGGTGATCATCCTTTCCGAATTTAGTTGAACTATTGAATAATCCGGTAAGTAATCCGCTTGCAAGCGGTACTCTGACAATGATCCCGATATTCTTTTTAGCAGCTTCCCTGAAGAAGAGTTCAGAAGGCCTTTGGCGGAACAGATTGAAAATTATCTGAACAGTTGTCACATTGGGATATTCTATTGCTTTAAGGGCTTCTTCCACTTTTTCAACACTAACCCCCAGGTTAAGGATCTTGCCCTGCTCTTTCAGTTTTTCAAATGTCATGAAGATCTCAGGCCGGTAGTAAACCTCAGTAGGGGGGCAGTGCAGCTGGATAAGATCAAGGGTCTTAAGTCCGGTTCGTTTAAGACTCTCTTCAACGAATTTTACAAGTACCCCGGGCTTATAGCCTTCGTTTACATGAGGACTGATCTGGCGGCCACATTTAGTAGCCACATATATCCGTTCCGAACGGGAGCGGACAACCCTTCCGACAGCAGTTTCACTTAAGCCGTCGCTGTAAACATCAGCCGTGTCAATGAAATTAATTCCATTATCAATGGCGGAATTCAATATCCTTTCAGCATTATAATCATTGAATACAGAACCCCATTTACCTCCGACCTGCCAGGTCCCGAGTGAGATCTCTGAAACTTTCAAGCCTGTTTTTCCTAATTTCCGGTAATTCATTTTGTTACACTTGTAGTTAGTAATTGAAAATAGTTATGCATCACCTTTTTTCATGTTATTGAGCATTTGTATCTTTCCTCTTTCACCCGCAACAAGAACAATGTCGCCCCATTCAAAAACAGTTTCAGAATCGGGATTAAGGATCCTGTTACCATTCCTCTCAATACCGATAATAAGACCATTTGAATGTTCTCTTATTTTAGAATCACGTATAGAGAGTCCTTTGAGTTTATTACTTTCATCGACCATTAATCTCTGAACTATAAAATCTTCCATATTCAGTTCGGCAGGGTCAAAGCTCTCCGACGCCTCAAAGACCGGTTTAAAAGTCTGCAATTGCTCATCAGTTCCGATTATGCCGAGGTGATCATAGGCGAGCAGCCTGGCATTTTTATCCGGGGCAAAAATTAATCGTTCTCCTCTTTTAATACAAGCTACATTGATCCCGTATTTTTCCCTCCATCCCAGTTCCTTCAGGGTCTTGCCTATATAGGCAGCATTCTGGTTTACTTCCATATCAGCAATATGAGCATCCCATACAGAAAGCTGGGGATGTAATTTTAGAAGTCCCGGTAATCCGTCTGTCGCAGTTTCCTGGTCAGTATCCATATTGTCTCTTGCAGTCAGATTGCTCATAAATCTTTTTTCAAGCCGGTGATAAAGTTTGTTTATCCTGTCGGAAGAGAAAATTATAACTCCCAGGATGGCTGAAAAGCCAACTATCATTGCAATTGATGGTGAGAAAAGCCTGTCAAGCAGGTAACCGATTATCAGGATGCCGATTATAACCCTTGATATTTCAAGCAGGGAGAGAGGGCCAATATATTGTTTCCTGTCAACCCATAATTCCCGATAGGGAACATGAGTAAAACGTTTTGCCATCAGAGCCCAGAGGAATGGAGCAGCAACTACAAGTGCAATAAGTAACAGCACAAGATTACATATGAAGGGATTAGGAATATACTCCTCAAGGACAGGGAATAGCAGTTCCAGAACAACAGTGAATATAGCTATTACCAGTATGCTGTTTGTGATCACGTTCCTGAGATAAGCGTTCATGATTTTCTGCCATGAGCTTTTAGCACGGATATCCTGTGTGCCGGAAGAAAAGGTATTAATTGCAGCGGTCCAGGAAACTGGTATTATCCTGACAATGAAATTATTAACAGCAGGCGAATACCTGATCATATAAGGTGTTGTGAATGTTGTTATTGCAGAGACTCCTACTGCCACCGGAAAGAGAAAATTACTTGTCACACCAAGTGATAATCCAAGGGATGCAACAATGAATGCGAACTCACCGACCTGGGCCATGCTCATCCCTACCTGGACAGATTGTTTCAATGGCTGCCCTGACATTAATGCACCGGCAGAGGTGCTTATGAATTTCCCGAACAGGACCAGGAGTGTTACCCAGAGTATCGGCCAGCGGTATTCAAGCATGACAGCCGGATCAATCATCATGCCGACCGAAACAAAAAAAACTGCCCCGAACAGGTCTTTAACAGGTCTGATAAGGTGTTCAATTTTTTCCGCAGATGTTGTTTCAGCAAGGATCGATCCCATAATAAAAGCCCCAAGTTCGGCTGAAAACCCGATTTTCGTAGCCAGAACAACCATACCGAGGCATAGCCCGATGGAGAGTATCAGAAGGGTTTCATCATTCAGCATTTTTTTTGCTTTTCTCAGCAATGTGGGTATAAGGAAGATCCCGGCAATGAACCAGAGCACAAGAAACAGCATCAGTTTGAGTATACTGAACAGAACATCAACTCCCTGTATCTCTTTTGTAACTGCAACAGTTGAAAGAAGGACCATCAGCATGATCACAACAAGATCCTCAACAATAAGTACTCCCACCACGACACGGGCAAATTGTTCTGTCTTTATTTTCAGTTCATCAAAGGCCTTGCTAATTATTGTTGTGGAAGAGCTGGCAAGCATACCTCCGAGGAATATGCTGTCCATTAATGACCATCCCATCCAGGTGCCAAGAAGATAGCCGGCAAGGGTTATCACAACAATTTCTACAAGCGCTGTTATTGTTGATGACCCGCCTACCCGCTTAAGTTTTCTGAAGCTGAATTCAAGTCCCAGGCTGAACAGCAGAAAGATGACGCCGATCTCAGCCAGGGTTTTGATATTCGCCTCATCAGTTACAGAAGGAGTAAAAGTTATATGAGGCCCAACAAGGATACCGGCGATAATATAACCAAGAACCAGGGGCTGCTTGATCCTGCGGAACAGGATCGTTGTTACAGCTCCGGTAATTAATATGAGTGCCAGATCTTGTATTAATCCTGGTAGGTGTTCCACATTAATATCTTTAATCAGTTAGTTGCCAAACAAAAATAATTAAAAATCATCTCAGGAACTGCATATATTGATTTTGAAAGCAGATAAATTAATACAGTTCACATAACTATTTCCATTACTTATAAAAATTCCGGTATATTTTATATTATTTTTCAAAATTCATCTGATTTTCATTTTGACGATTATAATTTGGCTTCACAATTTATGTTAATCAATAAAAAGTGAAAGCAATGAAAAAACAGATTATTATGGCAATGGCAGGACTTTTCATAAGTGCTGTTCTTATAGCTCAGGTGCCTCAGCAGGACCAGACCCGAACACAGTCAGGAACCAGGGAGCAGGCAGGTGTTCAGACCCAGGAACAGTATAAAAATCAGGGTCAATTGACAAGAGCTCAGAAACAGGTAAGAAATGCTGAAAGAAAAGCTCTCAAACAGCAGCAGAAAGAGATGAAAAAACAGGAAGCCGCACAGAAGCGCCTTCAATACCAGGAGCAGGATAAAACTGCCACACAGAACAAAGGTGCCCGTAATGCTACTCCTCAGAGAAATGCAGCAAGAACACAGAGAAGTTCGGGAGCCGGCAGAAAGTAGGTGTCTTTTTTAGTATATGATGCGAAGCCCTGATTTATTGTCAGGGCTTATTTAATATATGTATAGAATTTTGTTAAAAAGCATATTATTTTTTATACTCCTTTACCTGAATTTTCCTCAGAAAGGTTTATCAGCTAATACAGAAACTGAATCAGCAAGAGATACAGTCACAGCTGCTGTTAAAGGATCAAAACATTCATTATATCCACTTGCCGGTTTTGGAAGCAATATGGTTTATCTTGGTTCAACAATCTCGGGCAATCAACCTTTTGCATATTCAGGCCTGGCATACGGATTCAACAACGAATTTTTTGTCTCAGCATCTTCTTTTCATCTGTCAGGAGTGAAACCTTTCTTCGCTTTTCATAATTTCTCGGTTAGTTACAGCCATATTTTTAATTCCTGGCTCGATATGTCAGCTGGTGCCTACAGGTATCAGGTTGATAAGACGCTGACAGATTCACTATTTGACAGTTTCTTTTATAGCGATATCGGGATCGGGATCGACTGGAAGCTGCTTTATTCAAAATTCTCTTTTGGGGGCTTTCTGATGAAAGATCCCCAGACATATTTTCAGATAAAGAATTCAAGATATTTCAAAACACCTGATTTTTTTAGCGGGAAAGCATATATTTCTTTTGATCCTTATGTGAATGTTCTGTTCGGGAACCTTGTAACAACCGAAATTACCAACGGAATTTCAACGATTACTACAACTCAGCAATATAATAATCCATGGACTTCCTCCGGCAAAACAGGAAATTCGTCAACCGGAAACGGGACAGGTTCATCCGGCGGTTATGGAACAGGTTCTGGTTCGTCAACATCTTTGACGACAACGACAAGTGTCCCGACATACACTGTCACATACAAAAAGGAATTTAATATCATGCAGTTAGAGTTTGGAGTGCCAGTCGCATTTAATATTAATTCAGTCACAATAGAAGCCGAAGCCGCTTATGTGTTGCCAGCTTATAAAAGCCTTGAATTTCCCGGACCTGAGGGATTTATATTCCTGTTGAGCGGATATTTCAGGATATTTTGATTTATGGCTAATTTTTTTTGGAATTTTTTATTTTCCATGAATTTTCATGAAACATTCATCTTCAGGATTGCATTTTTGAGAAGGAAATTATAGATATGAACTTAACAACAGAAAAGATGAAAAAATTATTTCTTATAGGTACAGCAGTACTTTTGTGCAGTGCAATTGTCACAGGACAAACTATGCAACAGGACAGGAACAGGAATCAGACACGGACCCAGGATCCTGCTCAGACACAGACCCAGTCAGGTACAATGACTCAGACACAGACCCAATCGGGTACCATGACGCAGGAGCAGACACAGACTCAAGCTGGGACAATGACCCAGACAAGGACAAGGACCCGAACTCAGGATCCGGCTCAGTTAAAGACCGGTTCCGGATCACAGATCCGTGAAAGGAGTGCAGTTCAGAATAAAGCAGCTGTTAAAAATTCGGGGGTAAACAATGCCCGAAGAGCTGGAACTCAGACTAATGCCCGAATAAATCAGGCTGCAAAAGCAGGAGCAAAACGCAGATAAGGAAATATAAAAAATAGCTTAGTAGAAGGTGTCTCAAAAGCCTGAAAACCACC
>CAYNRI010000035.1:0-24529 GCA_964399575.1 uncultured Rikenellaceae bacterium | reverse complement strand
TAACAGTAACCTGACGCCGTATGCGGCTTCGGTTGCAAACGGTGAATGGGAACTAATCTTCGCGATAAGTTCCCATTATTGTTTTATACAGCTCCCTTTCCCAATTGCAGTATAGTCTCTTTTCCCTCTTCTGATTTTTCAATATCTTTGATTCATATTACCACTTCATGCCATACTCAGGATTATCTTCTTTTATTGACTCCCTTGAAAAATCAGGCGAGCTTGTACGAATAAGGACTTATACCGATCCGGTTCTTGAAATAACAGAAGTAACAGACCGTGTAACAAAATCAGGAGGAAAAGCTCTTCTTTTCGAAAATAACGGGACCAGATTCCCCCTTCTTATTAACGCCTATGGCTCTGATAAGCGTATGGCTATGGCAATCGGGAAACAAAATATTGATGAGGCTCCCACCGAGATATCTGATCTTATTGAAAGATTCACCTCAGCAAGCGACAGTTTTATTAAAAAGCTGAGATCCTTACCCGATTTACTGAAGATATCCGGGTACCTCCCGGTAACTACACGAAGAAAAGGCATTTGCCAGCAGGTGATTTACAGAGATCCTGACCTTAATATTTTCCCTGTCCTCAAATGCTGGCCCCATGATGGAGGTCGTTTTATAACCCTGCCAATGGTCCATACAATACATCCGGTGACAGGGAAAAAAAATATCGGCATGTACAGAATGCAGATTCTTGATAAGGACCTGACTGCAATGCACTGGCAGACTCATAAAACAGGTGCCACTCACTTTGAGGCCTGGAAAAAAACAGAAAGAAGAATGCCTGTCTCGGTAACCCTGGGGGGCGATCCGGTCTACGCATATGCCGCTACAGCCCCGCTGCCTGAAAACCTTAATGAATATATCCTTGCTGGTTTCCTTAGAAAAAGGAAAGTGAGACTGGTGAAATGCATCACTAATGAATTATACGTCCCTGAAGATGCAGATATTGTAATTGAAGGGTATGTTGATCCTTTGGAAGAGCCGGTAATAGAAGGACCATTCGGGGACCATACGGGATTCTATTCGCTTGCTGATCTTTATCCTGTTTTCCATGTGACATGTATCACCCACTCAAAAAATGCAGTTTACCCTGCTACAGTTGTCGGTATTCCTCCAATGGAAGATGCATGGCTGACAAGAGCCACTGAAAAGATCTTCCTGCCGCCTCTTAGACTTGTAATACAGCCGGAGATTGAGGATCTTCATTTGCCTGACGCCGGAGTGGCTCATAACCTTGCTGTTGTCAGGATCAGAAAGACCTATCCTGGCCAGGGGAAAAAAGTCATTAATTCTTTATCAGGTGCAGGGCAGATGATGTTTGCCAAATACCTGATAATAGTCAGCGGAGATATAGATATAAGGGATTACAGTAAGCTGTTAATCAATGTGTGCATGAATACGGACCTCAGATCTGATCTGCTGTTCACCACAGGGCCGCTTGATGCACTGGATCATTCGGCAGATACCTTCTCTCTGGGAGCAAAGCTGGGGATAGATGCATCGCAGAAGATTAAGGAAGAGAAGTGTTCTCAATTTTTAGTTAACTCAGCAAAGAACACGGAGGAAGACATTTGTCTTGTAACTGATATCCTTAATATTGCGGCAGGTGAGAAAAACATTTACCTGCCCGTCGATACACCTCTGATTGTAGCTGGTGTTGATGCTGAAAAGGATAAAGGGATAGTTGCAAAACTGCGAAAATCATTGGCAGATGGAGACGGCGGCAATTTTACGGGACTGATAGTTTTGGTTGATCATACAGTTGATGTAACTGACCTTTTCACAGTAGCATGGCAGATACTGGCTAACACTGATCCCCTGAGAGATATTGATATAATTGATTATAAAACAGTAATTATTGACGGCACTATAAAAGCTTTCAGGGAAGGAGGCTTCCCAAGAGGATGGCCGAATGTTGTCTGTTCTTCAGCTGAAACGATAAGCATTATAGATGAAAAATGGGAATCACTTGGCATTGGTCCTTTTATCCCCTCTCCCTCATCGAAGAATTCGAGCTTGTGCAGGACCGGGAATGAACAGATAATCACTGCCTGAAGGAGACATATTTAAGATCTTATTGAACAGCCTGTCACCTTTTTTTACTATTTTTGTATTATCTGATGGGATTTGTCTGCCTTACATACTGTATTTACCGGCTTTTTATCTGTAGCGGGATAACTTCTGCTTTTCAGGCAACAGATTCAGGATCCTTATTATCAGGCAGTAATTATCTGCTTTTAGCAGTTGGTATCGCTGCTGTCGTTTTATTATTCATCCTTATCAGACTGGAAATAAGTAAAGTGCTCAGGATGCAGAAGCAGCTGAGTGAGGCAAACAGGGTAGTCGAAAATGCCGAGAGCAGGATGTTCAGGCTCGAATCAAGGGATAAGGACATGACTGATTCGCTTATTTATGCGCAGAGGATACAGGAGGCTTTGCTTCCGTCTGAGGATTATTTCAGGTACTATTTCAAAGATTCTTTTATCTTATTCAAGCCCAAGGATATAGTCAGTGGTGATTTTTACTGGATTGGAGAGAAAGGTGATAAGATCTTTGTTGTTGCTGCCGATTGTACGGGCCATGGTGTTCCTGGTGCCCTGATGTCTGTTATTGGGATGGATATTATTGACAAGACAATTAATGAAGAGAATATTGAAAATCCTTCACAGATCCTTGCAATAATGAATAAAGGCCTTGAAAAAACATTCAGCCGGGAGAAGAATATTGGTACGATAATTCGCGATGGCATGGACATAGGCTTGTGTGTAATTGACAGGAAACACAGGAAAATAGAATATGCCGGAGCTTTTTTCCCTCTTTATCTTGTACGAGATGACATGCTTATTGAAATAAAGGGCGATAAACATATTATTGGTATGAATCCTGAAGGAACAGAATACAAGAATAACGAGATAGACCTGAAGGAGGATGATATAATATATATTTTTTCCGACGGTTATGTTGATCAGTTCGGCGGACAGGAGAATAAGAAGTTCATGTACAGGAGATTCAGATATCTGTTGCTGAAGATACACAGTTTTCCTTTTTCCGATCAGAAATCAATACTGGAAGAGAATTTAAAAACCTGGATGTCAGATAACAGTCAGGTCGACGACATCATGGTAATCGGTTTCAAGCCTCTGGAAGGGGGGTGTTAAATATATTTCTTGATCTTCTCAACAAGAGCTGAGGGCTGGAATGGCTTGCTTATATAGTCGTCTATCCCGGCAGAAATACATTTCTCCCGGTCTCCAAGCATAGCATTTGCTGTGATAGCAATTATGGGAATATGAGTGTTTGTACTTGATTCCAGAGCCCGTATTTTCTCAGCAGCCAGTAATCCGCTCATAACTGGCATCTGGATATCCATAAGAATAATATCAAAATGTGCTGTTCCGAACTTGTCCAGGGCTTCCTTCCCGTTTGAAGCAGTATCAATGCTGCTTACAAGGGGTTTTAGTGTTAGGAGTGTGATCTTCTGGTTTATAAGATTATCTTCAACAAGCAGTATCTTGATATCTTTCAGCTCTTTATGGACTTTTTCCTTTTGAAGCAGCTCACCTATCTTAAGAGATGCTGTTGACAATTTAGCTTCACGGATGATATTTGTAAAAGGAAGGGTAATGTCAAGTACTGTATAATTTCCTCCGAATTCCTGGGTGAATTTACCTTTTCTTGCTGATATCATCCTGGCTGCCAGGCTTTGTTCAGGCTCTTTTTCATCGACAAGCACAATCACCTTATCGATCTGTATCCTGATGCCAACTATTATCTCATTGATACCTTCCTTTTCTTTTCTCAGGTTGATAGTGACTTTTGTCTGTCTTTCAGTGTTATGGTTTTCAATTGTATTGAATATATCCAGAAGTATCTGCTTGAGGGAGATAGGGTCACCAAAGCATTCGAAATCAGTGAATTCTCTTTTATTAAGAATAAAATCGATATTTGCCTTATCTTTCAGGCTGTAGAGTTCAATTGTGTTCTGAACAGTTGAAAGAAGGTTAAATCTGATATATTTTTTTGGTTCAAGGCTTACATTGTCTGCCGACTGCATTGTTAATTCGTTAACAGTTGTAACCATGTTATTTGTGGAGGCTACAAAAGTTTCAAGCAGTTCTTTCTGTTTTTTCTGCAGGCCAGATTCCATGAGCATATCAGCAATGATAACAACATTATTAAGAGGCTCCCGGATCTTATGTGAGAAGTTTGTTATCACCTCATCTTTTTTCTCGTTGGAGGACGAGATCTCTTTCAGAGAATTCCTTAAAGCAACTATTAATGATATTACCTTTTTCGATAGCAGAATTCCTGCGGCAGCTGAAACAATAAGGATTAGTCCCGCCAGGAATCTCAGATTAAGCATAATAAGGAGGATGCCAATTATCAGACCGGAAATTACAGCATATGACCATAATGTAATATTTTTCAGGGCTGACTGATTAAGATCGCCATGATTATTCGTTCCGGTCTCTTTGGTCATGTCTTTCTTCTTGGGAATTGTAAAAATAAACAAAATAAGTAAAAGATATACAATTACTGGATTTATCACCCTTTGCAACTAAACAGTGCCTGGAGTTTTGAGTGCCCAGAGTGCCTAAAGTTAATAAAACGTAATCGCTTATTTGTCAAATATTAAAATGATTATTATTTACATGTGTTAATTTCGAAAAAACAAACTGTTAATAACACTGTGATTTTTAACTTTAAGTACTCCAAACTTTAGCTCACTTTAAGTACTTATTAAATCAGCCTTTTAAAGTAAATAGTTAAATTTGCACTTACGGTACGGAATTTGAGCGGTAAAAATCAAATAGCTATGATGATGAAAATGAAATACAGGATTATATTTTTTCTTGCCGTTTCTTTTTTTTCAGGCTTACTGATCGCACAGGATGATCAGCAAAACAGGGAGCTTGTACAGTTTACTCCTGATTTTAAGTTCAAGGATGGTATATATCTTAATTTTGAACAGGTTCGGCTCAACGATCCCATACCGAAATCCAAGATACTTACATCGACTGACTATAATGACAAGGATTTTTTCAGGAACCTGTTTGAAGCTGAAAAGATATACTTCTACGACGTAATGGGAATCAGGCAGGAGATTGAGAAATCATCAGTATGGGGTTATTCCCGGAATGGGGTGCTTTATGTTCAGATGCAGAATAATTTCTCGCGTGTCACTTTTGTAGGCTCTATCTGTCATTTTGTTGCTGATATTATTTCTTACGATTCGAGGTATTACAATTCGCCCTATGGTTATAGTTACTATGATCCTTACTATTATTATAATCCTTATTCATACTACGGATACTATAATCCATATAGCTATTACTCACCCTATTCCAGGAACTCTATGACAAGAAGTGATGTGAAACAGTTCGTTTTTAATTTTGAAGATGGCAAGGTGATGGATTTTGACATGGAAAGCACGGAGCTCCTCATAATGGGGGACGAGGAGCTTTATGAAGAGTTCATGAAACTTCCCAGAAAGAAGAAGAGAGATCTGATGTTTGTTTATATCCGCAAGTACAACGAAAGGAATCCCTTGTATATCCCTGTAAACCAATAATATGTATGAGATATCTGCTGTCTGTTCTCTCATTGCTTTTATTCCCTGTCTTGCTTAATTGCCAGGCTCCTTTTCCAAACAGTGATGAGATCAGGCAATTCAGGTCTTCAAAAACATGCGTGGTTCTTGAAGATGACTCCTTTTCTGCTTTTAATGCATACATAAAAGGGGCTATGAAGGATTACTGGAAAATAACTCCATACGAATTCATAAACGGAGAAGAGTTCAAAGTGAGAAGGTCAGATCCTGCCTGGTCGTTCATTGTTCTGACTGAAACTAATTTTTCAAAGGATAAATCCAATTCGGTATATAATTTTATCAATCTGATTCAGGGCAAGGATGTTGAAAAGATTGGCGATAATCCTGAAATCTGTGCTGTCCCCCTGTCGTTTGCTGGTGAGGACGACCTGGAATATGGGTTTAAGCTTGGTGCTATTCTGTCGTTCATGCAGAAGCATGCAAGCCTTATAATTGAAGATCCTTCAAAGACAGGGAGAAGATATCTCAGGTTCTATAATGAGAATGTCCCCGAAATACTTAACAGAACAATGCTTATAAGGATGGAAGATCTTTCTGCGGATATCAATTCAATTGAAAAGATAAGAGCCATCTATACAGGAAATGTTGAGATAGTTACTGAAGAGGAGATTGTAAAAGCTATTGAAACAAAAAGACCGGCAACCGTGATCCTTCATAAGGTAAGCCCTGTCGGAGAATTTAAGGGCTCCGGTTACTGTTTTAAGATGCTCATTGGTACAGACGATTCAAATATGTATTACTACAACGAGCACCTTATTGACAGACGAAATCCGGATGGATTCCTGCCTGCAGACCTTAGACGTTTAGGGAGATTTGACTGATGCAACAGTACTGAAAATATGCCGTCTTTTCAATAAATAATAAATATCATGGAAGAGGTCAGAAGTTTATCAGAATCGGAAAGGAACTGGGCTATGCTTTGCCACCTTTCTGCATTTGCAGGTTTCTTTTTTCCGTTTGGAGGTATTATAGGCCCGTTAATTTGCTGGCTTTCAAGGAAAGACGAATCACTTTGGGTGGATGAGAATGGAAAAGCCTCAATGAATTTCCAGCTTTCTGTTCTTCTTTACATTGTGCTTGCTATACCATTGTGTTTTATTCTTGTCGGGATCCCTATTATCTTATTCCTTGGTTTATTGAAGATAATCTGCATAGTCGTTGCAAGCATAAAAGCATCAAAAGGCGAAAGGTTCAAATACCCTGTTACAATACCCTTTATACAATAACAGGAAGCCTGAACCCAGGCGTTCGGTTGTTTAAATTATAAAATAATGTCGTTGTAAGTGGCTCTTTTCTTACATCAAACTTTTAATCCTGAAATCCCTTAATTTCAGGATTTATTTTTATCTTTCTATTTATATTAAATGCACTGCCATGGCATCGCACGGGGAAAAAAAGCATGACAAGAAGGTCAGGACCTTTAATAAGGAAGAATTATATCACGATGTTAAGGCCAGGAAGAAGAAGAAACTTAGCCGGGGAGAATTTGAAAAACACCTTTTAAGTCTTGAGATAGAGCTTGTAAAGCTTCAGGAATGGGTCAAAGCCCGGAAACTGAAAGTGGTAGTTATTTTCGAAGGGAGGGATGCTGCCGGGAAAGGCGGGGTCATAAAGACTATAGCCGGTTGCCTTAATCCCCGTATCTGCAGGATAGTTGCACTTGGAGTTCCGACAGAAAGGGAAAAGACACAGTGGTATTTCCAGAGGTATGCAACAGAGCTTCCTGCCGCGGGAGAGATTGTATTGTTCGACAGAAGCTGGTATAACAGGGCAGGGGTTGAAAAGGTTATGGGATATTGTACAACTGAAGAGTATGATGAGTTTCTGAGATCCTGTCCTGAATTTGAAAAAATGCTCATAAGATCGGGTATAATCCTGGTAAAATACTGGTTCTCGGTAAGCGACAGGGAACAGGAGAAGCGTTTCCAGGACAGGATAAAAGATCCAACGAAAAGATGGAAGATAAGTCCCATGGATATCGAATCACGTGATAAGTGGGTTGAATATTCAATGGCAAAGGATAAAATGTTCTCATATACCGACATAAAACAGTCGCCATGGTATGTAGTGCCGGCTGATGATAAGCGGAGGGCAAGACTTAATACAATTGATCATCTTCTTTCATTGATACCTTATGAGGATCTTACTCCAAAACCTTTCAGGCTTCCGCCTCTTAAGCACGATGTAGCATATGTAAGACCCCCCGTAACAGACCAGACTTTTGTTCCGGAGAAGTACTGAAATTGTCACCCTGATCATTTATGTCATTAAGGAATTGTAAGACTTTTAATAATTCTTTCTTACTTTTACCACGTTTATAATGTGACAATGGCAAATAAACCTTCAATACCTAAGGGCACCCGTGATTTTTCACCAGATGAGATGCTGCGCAGGGAATTCATCTTCGATACTGTTAAAAGTGTCTTTAAGCTGTATGGCTATCAGCCTCTCGAAACCCCTGCAATTGAAAATCTTTCCACACTGCTGGGAAAATACGGAGAAGAAGGTGACAGACTGATATTCAAGATACTCAATTCCGGTGACTTTCTTTCAGATGTCGGATCAGATGACCTCAATGAAAGGAATATTGCAAAACTGTCGGGTCTGATTTGCGAAAAAGGGCTGAGATATGATCTCACAGTCCCTTTTGCCAGGTATGTCGTTCAGCATCGTGATGAAATACTTTTTCCTTTCAGAAGATATCAGATCCAGCCCGTGTGGAGGGCTGACAGACCTCAGAAAGGAAGATACCGGGAGTTCTTTCAATGCGATGTCGATGTTATTGGAAGTAACTCATTATTAAATGAATATGAGCTCATCAGGATTATTGATGAGATCTTCGCAAAGCTTGGGATCAATGTTGTAACAAAGATCAATAACCGGAAGCTTCTTGCTGGTATAGCGGAATATATCGGTGAGGAAAACAAGATTATTGATATAACAATAGCAATTGACAAGCTTGAAAAGATCGGTACTGATGCAGTCAATCAGGAGCTTATTGAAAAGGGAATATCTTCAGAAGCTGTAGCAAAACTTCAGCCGGTCCTAAAGCTTGAGGGTGGAGCAGCTGTTAAAATTGAAAAACTCAGATCCCTTCTTTCCCGCTCCGTTAATGGGATGCAAGGTATCGCTGAGCTCAGTGAATTATTCTCTTATATTGAAACAGGATTGCTGGCTGGATCTCTGGAGCTAGATCTGACACTGGCCAGGGGTCTGAATTATTATACAGGCACAATAATTGAAGTAAAGTCGGCAGATATAAGTATCGGGAGCATTTGCGGAGGAGGGCGTTATGACAACCTGACAGGAGTATTTGGCCTGGAGGGAATATCCGGAGTAGGGGTGTCTTTCGGTGCCGACAGGATCTATGATGTTATGACACAGCTCAATCTTTTCAGCAGCAGGGAAATATCTCTTTCAAAAGTTCTTGTTCTGAATTTTGGTAATTCCGCATTTGAATATGCATTTAAGATACTCTCATTGCTGCGAAGCCTTGACATAAGGTCTGAGTACTATCCTGATCCGGTAAGGATAAAGAAACAGATCGCCTACGCCGATGGGAGGAAGATCCCATATATTATGATAGCCGGTGATGATGAGATAAAAGCTGATAATGTTACAGTCAGGAATATGACTTCCGGGCAGCAGCAAAAAGTGCCGTTGAGGGATCTTAAAGAGTATCTGATCTCAGGAATCAGTAAAGACAGCTGATGATATCCTGAAATTCATCTCTTGCATTAATTGTTTAACTTTACTTCCTGTATTTATATTGAACAAAATGGCTCTTCAGTGCGGAATTATAGGAATAACAAATGTAGGTAAGACTACAATATTTAATTGTCTGTCTAATACAAGGGGTGAGACGCATGCTTTTGCTTTCAGCGGCTCAAAATCTAATCTGGGCGTGATCCAGGTCCCTGATCAGAGGCTCTTTGATCTTGAAAAGCATCAGGTTACTGAGAAGATAGTCCACACAACTGTTGAGATAGTTGATATCCCCGGGCTTACCAGGGGATCGAACAAAGGAGAGGGGTCCGGTAACAAATTCCTTGGCGATATTCGGAACACCGATGCTCTGATACATGTGCTCAGATGCTTTGAAGATGAGAACCTGCCACATGTTGACGGATCTGTTGATCCGGTAAGGGATCTTGAAACAATTGACCTTGAGTTACAGGCTAAGGACCTTGAGTCAGTTGAGAAAAAGATAGAAAGATTAAAGAAGGCATCAAAATCAGGAGATAAAGAAGCTCTCCACGGCCTTGAAGTGCTTGAGCGTTACCGGGATCACATAGAGAATTTCAACAATGCCCGCGATCTTCAGGTAAAGGATGAGGAGAAAAAATTTGTAGATGACCTCTTTCTTCTTACAATGAAGCCGGTTCTTTTCATTTGTAATGTTGATGAAGGATCGGCAATGAGCGGCAACCGTTATGTGGAAAGGGTTAGAGACTTCCTGAAAGACAAAAATGCTGAGATGCTTATAATTGCCGGGAAGACAGAAGCGGAAATTGCTGAGCTGGAGAACATAGATGACAGGAAAGCATTCCTGTCCGATGCAGGGCTCGATGAACCCGGGGTAAATAAACTGATAAGGGCTGCTTACAAGTTGCTTGATCTTCAGACTTTCTTCACGGTCGGCCCAAAGGAAATAAGGGCATGGACAATAAAAAAAGGCATGACAGCACCTCAGGCCGCCGGTGTTATACACAGTGATCTTGAAAGAGGTTTTATCAGGGCTGAGGTTATGAAATACAATGATTTTATAAACCTGGGTTCTGAGCAGAAGTGCAAAGAAGCCGGCAGGTTTTTTATTGAAGGCAGGAATTACATAGTGTCCGACGGTGATATCCTGCATATAAGATTCAATGTTTAATGACATGATCTGGAAGAACCTGGTTGCCGGTATATTATTATCAGCATTTTTCTCATCAGTGTGCTTCCCGCAGGCTGGATCAAATGATGTTCTTCTCAGGGAAATAGTTGGAAAGGACGGGCAGGCTGTAGTAACAATAAATCTTTCAGATAAAAGCGCAATAAATAAACTCTCGGGATTTGTCTCAGTAAGTTCCGTAAAAGCTGATGTTGTTGAAATTGTTCTGTCACCTTTGACACTCGATTGGTTCATTGATCAGAGCTTTGAGTATTCAATCACAGAACGGCCAGATCCAAAAGGTATAATAACTGCTTCAGATGTAAGTGAAGCAATGGAATGGGAAACGTACCCATCTTATACCCAATACGTTTCAATAATGGAAAACTTTGCATCACTTTATCCGGCAATCTGCATTCTTGATACAATTGGCACATCCTGCAACGGAAAGTATGTACTGGTACTTAAATTGTCAGATAATGCCGGGACTGATGAGGACGAGCCGGAGGCTTTTTATTCATCAACAATTCACGGTAATGAGACAGGAGGATTTGTATTGATGCTTCGTCTGGCAGACTACCTGTTAAGTAACTACGGTACAGACAGCAGGGTCACAAGGCTTCTTGATGAACTTGAAATATGGATCAATCCGCTGGCAAATCCTGACGGGACATATCTTAATGGCAATGAGATCACCGCGCCGGTAAGGGCAAATGCAATGGGATATGATCTGAACAGGAATTTTCCTGATCCTGGGCAATCAAATACTATCAGGCAGCAGGAGACACTCGATATGATAAAATTCATGCGGAAGCATCATTTTGTAATTTCCGCGAATTTTCACTCAGGGGAGGAGGTTGTAAATTATCCCTGGGACAGGTGGAGCAGGCGGCATCCTGATGATGACTGGTTTTACGGTATTAGCAGGAATTATGCCGATACTGTTCATCAGTATTCTGCTCCGGGCTATATGACTTTCCTTAAAGATGGTGTAACAAACGGCTGGGACTGGTATTCAATCACCGGAGGCCGCCAGGATTTTGTTACCTGGGAATTGCAGGGAAGGGAAATCACAGTTGAACTCGATAATGACTATGTAACACCTGCCGGTAATCTTAACTCATTATGGGAGTATAACCGGCGGTCTTTTCTGGGATATCTCGAGAATGCATTATATGGCATCCGTGGCTATGTGACTGATATTATGACAGGGCGCCCGGTTGCTGCAAAGATTTTGATACCGGGCCATGATAAGGATAGTTCGCTTGTCTATTCCGATACCCTTACAGGAAGTTTTACAAGGCTTATTGCAGCAGGATCATGGGATCTGCTTATTAAGGCCAAAGGTTACACCGATCTTGCTGTAAACGATGTGATTGTTGCTGAAAACACTCATACAGAAGTAAATATCATGATGACGCCTAATGTTAATCCAGTTGATACTACTGATACTCCTGTGATGATCCTTTATCCGAATCCTGCAAGTGAATCGCTCCGGGCTGTATTACCCGAAGAATTATTCGGAAGAGTTAATGTGAGAATATACAGCATATCAGGGATCAGACTCAGGGATTATTATGATGAGGCTATTGAAAACTTAGCTCTTGAAATAAATGTCAGGGATCTCCCTGATGGTTCTTATACGCTGATTATCAGTAGTACAGAATCAGCGGCAATTAGCAGGAAGCGGTTTGTCGTGGTAAGCCATTGAATAATTTTTCCCATTTGTTAAATAGCGGTATTGCTTCTCTGCCTAAAAAGTCTACTTTTGAGGCTTATTAATTTTATGCATTTTTATATTTAGTAACGATCCGGATTTGTTATCTATGAAGGGAAGCAGGATATTTAGTTTTTTTCTGGCAGTTATTCTGGTACTGTCTAATATTATTGATCTGTACGGTCAGGGGGCCTATCTGCCGCCGGACAAACCAAAGCTTGTTATAGGGATAATTGTTGAGCAGCTGAGATACGATCAGCTTGAGAAGTTGCGTAACCGCTTTGCAGAGAATGGTATAAGGAAATTACTTAATGAAGGAACATATTTTCAGAATGCATCATTTCAATATATGCTTACTCAATCAGCTCCGGGGCATGCAACAATTTCCTCCGGTGCAGAACCCTCGATGCATGGGATAACATCTGATTACTGGTATATTCCGCTCAGAGAAGAGCTTATATATAGTACAAGCGATAATACTGTGAGTCCTGTAGGCGGCAGCTATGAACAGGGGCTCCATTCTCCTGTCAATCTGCAGTCATCAACCTTTGCGGATGAACTTAAGATGTCGACCAATAAGAAGGCAAAAATCTTCTCAGCAGGCTTGAAGGAGAATCCGGTAATATTTTCGGCCGGTCATGCATCTGATGGGGCTTTCTGGTACGATGACATAACAGGAACATGGATGTCAAGCACCTATTATTTAGATTCATTGCCGGGATGGGTATCCGATTTCAATGCAATGAAATATCCTGAGGTTTTCCTGACTAATCCCTGGACTTTATTCAAGCCCAAGGAAGAATATAATGATTGTCTTCCCGATACAAACATTTATGAGCTGGGCTTCAACGGCATAAATTATTTTCCCTATGATCTGAAGAAAATGAGTTCACGGAGCAGAGAAAACCCCGGTCGGGATTATTCACTTCTGAGGGAGACTCCGATGGGAAATACATTTACAACTGATTTTGCAATTAAGCTGATCGAGAAGGAAAACCTGGGCAGGGATGATGTAACTGACTTTCTTTCAATCTGTTATACTTCAACTGATTATATCGGGCACAGGTTTGGGCCTTCATCGCTTGAAATGGCTGATGCTATCCTCAGGCTTGACAGTGATATTGAGAAGCTTCTGAAATACGTCAATGATAATATCGGAAAAAGGAATATACTTCTGTTTTTTACCTCTGCGCATGGTGTTTCGGAGATACCAGGCGTTCTTGAGAGTAACAGGATACCTTCCGGCTATTTCAGGCAGAATCAGGCCTTGCAGCTGCTGAGAAGCTACCTTAACGCGGTTTATGGAGAAGGTTCATGGATAAAAGGTTATTCAGACAAGCAGATATTCCTGAACAGAACCCTTATTGAGGATGCCAAACTGTCTCTTGATGATGTGCAGAAAAAGGTTTCAAGATTCCTTGTTCAGTTTTCAGGTGTTGCAACGGCCTATCCCTATTCGGCATTTGAGATGAATGATTACAGCAGCGGGAACCTTAAGAGGATAATAAATAATTTCAGTCCCCAGAGATCGGGCGATGTAATTATAACCCTTAATTCAGGATGGGTTGAGAAAGATGATAATTATGTTACAAATCATAATTCACCTTATGAATATGATTCACATGTGCCTCTTATATGGTATGGATGGGCAGTGAACAGGGCAAATATCACTAGAAAGGTTAATATGACTGATATAGCAGCCACATTATCTTCATTATGTAAAGTACCTGTTCCTAATGGTTGCACGGGTGAGCCTATGTTCGAGTTATTCCGTTAGGGTTATCCTTTCATTTCATCCCTCAGGCTGCAGGCTTCAGTCAGCAGTCCGGGGTCTTTTTCACAGCCGTTACCCAGAATTATAAGATCGGCTCCTGCCTTATAAATATCATTCACTTCCCTGGCTGACCTAATCCCTCCTCCTACAGCGAGCGGAACAGAAATTTCTTTTCTTACGGCCCTTATTATTTCAGCCGGCACGGGATTCTGTGCCCCGCTGCCTGCTTCAAGATAGATCATTTTGAGGCCAAGCATCTCCCCGGCAATTGCTGTTGCTACAACAATATCTGTTTTATCGGCAGGGATCGCCTCAGTCTGACTGATATATTCGACTGATGTTTTTGATCCGCAACCTATAAGGATATAACCCACCGGGATCAGCTTATCCCTTATATCTTTCAGGTAGGGAGCAGCTATGACGTGGTTGCCTATAAGAAGCTCAGGATTCCTTCCGGAGATAAGAGAAAGAAGAAGAATCAGGTCAGCCTTTCTGCTTAATTGAAGGAGGTTTCCGGGGAACAGGACCAAAGGGATGGAAGAGATACTCCTTATAAGGTCAATAACATGTTCAACACTTCTGAATGTAAGACTTCCTCCCACCATAATGAAATCAGTGCCAGTCCCGGCAGCAGTTTTCAATATTCCCGGCAGTGCTTTTTCATTGACTTTATCGGGATCGATAAGCAGGGCAATTGTTTTTTTATTTACAAACTTTTCCATTTCCATAGTTCTTTTTCGTCCAAACGATTGCATAATTATCGTATCTCGTGTAATTGAGGTCAAAAGATTCGTTTATCTTCCTTGTGTGCACCTTCCCCCTGCACTCTCCCGATTCCTGAACCTCAAAAGGCTCTATAGTGATATTATTCCGTATGCTTATGCCCTCTTTGTCGCATATTTTGTAAAGGGATTCTTTTGCGCACCAATGAAGGTACATATGATATCTTCTCTTTTCAGGATCCCTTGTTATCTTTTCCCTGCGGTTGAGGAATTTAAATGCTATTGCTCCGATATTTGAACTCATGTATTCGAGGTCGATGCCCACCTTTTCTGTTGTACTGCACAAGATAGCAGTAAGCTTATGTGAGTGTGATATGCTGATAAATCTTGAACCGTCTCTGAGAAAAGGCTTATTATTCTTATTGTAAACTATTTTTGTCTCCTTACCCAGCAGTTCTGACAGCAAGGCCCGGACACTCAGGAATTCCAGTTTTCGTGATGTGCTTGCGAATATTCTGTATTTCTTCTTTTCCTCTGCATCCAGTTCCACCATTCCAAGAAGTGCATCAATTTCTTCCTCGATTTTCCAAACCCCCAGAATTGTTGATTCGTTAAGATAATGTTTTGTGATACATCCCATTATTCAACGCCGGTTATTGATCTGACCATTCAAGTGTTTCAATAATATGAATAATATCCTGCCTGAAAAAATCAATTACAGGAGCCAGCGAATCAGGATTGGGCTCGGATGAAAAATACAGAGATCCCCTGAAGAAATGTTTTATGCTGTCTGTTACAAAAAATTGTACTGCTGTAGCAGTGCTCCCTTTAAGGTCATATAGTATGCCATACACTTTATGCTGAGGATCTATTATAAGCTCTTCATTTATTGCATCGGCTTTGGTGATGTGGTTTTTGACATTCAATCTGTAGGATTGTTCAACAAGGCCTGCAAGATCTCCTTTTACTTCCTTATATGTGAGATATATTTTTGCCCGGTAATCCGGAAAATCTATGTTGAACCATCCGGGTTCGGAATTACTGTCAGAGTCAAACGAGATGTTGCCATAAACGGGATACTGAAATGAAAAAGGCAGTAAATCCTGTTTATCAGCTGTTGCCGGATCGAACTGTCTGTATGTTCTTTCAGGAAAATCGATACGGAAATATCCTTTTGGTTTAGGGACTGTAACTTCCCGGCATCCTGAAAGCAGAGAGAACAAAAGAAGCAATATCAGGATGTTATTTTTTATCAATATCATCATCAGCCTGATTATTTTCAACACGGATTTCCTTTATTCTTCTTCGGTCGGCAGATTCTATAGTGAATGTAAAATTACCGTATTTTATCACCTGGTTCTTCTTGGGTATCTCTCCTGTAAGCTCGAGGATCAATCCGGCCAGAGTTTCTGACTCACCCCTTACATAGCTGAAAAGGTCCTCATCAATATCTAATATCTTAAGAAAATCATTTAGAAGTATCTTGCCTTCAAAGACAGTTGTCTTATCATCTATCTTTCTGTAAAGTATTTCGTCCTCATCACTTTCGTCAGTAATTTCTCCGACTATTTCCTCGAGGATATCCTCGAGAGTAATAATACCTGAAGTGCCTCCGTACTCGTCTATTACAACAGCCATGTGATTTTTTTTCTGCTGAAATTCCTTCAGCAGGTCATTTATTTTCTTTGTTTCAGGAACGAAATACGGGGGTCTCAGGAGGGACTGCCATTTAAAGCTGTCGGCATTGCTCATATAGGGAAGGACATCCTTTGCATACAGAATTCCCTTTACATTATCGAAAGATTCCGAATACACCGGTATTCTTGAGAAACCCGACTCAATTATCACCGGTATTATCTGACTGAACGGCAAGCTGATATCTACTGCAGTGACGTCCATTCTCGGGCACATTATTGCATTAACGCTTATGTTACCGAAGTTAACAATGCCTTTGAGGATCCTTTCGTCTTCATCAAGTTCGTTGGACGTTAGTTCGAGTGCATCCGAGAGGTCGTTCATACTTAAATCGGAAGGTCTCCGTGAGGATCTTTTTTTGACAAATGAAGAGGACTTAATTAGTAAAGAGGTCACAGGTTTAAGAATTTTTGTCATTGCAGCAAGCGGATATGACATAAAGAGTGCAGTTTGTAAACCGTTCCTCGATGCAAAAACCTTGGGTAGTATTTCTCCAAAGAAAAGCAGGAGGAAAGTTATGACGACTGCTTCAACTATGAATCCGATAATAGGTTCCGAACTAAAATCGAATAATTTTGAACTTATAAAAGCTGCCAGGAGGACAATTGTAACATTGATAGCATTATTTGCTACAAGGATCGTGCTCAATAGTTTTTCGGGCATACCAAAAAGCTTTAGGACTGTCTGAGGCCTTTTATTCTTGTTATTCCTCAGCTTCTCAAGATCTTCCGGTCTGAGAGAGAAGTATGCCACTTCTGATCCGGACATGAGTCCTGATGCAAACAAAAGGACAGCAAGTATTATAAATCCGATAATTATCTTTAAATCAACCGGATTAACGATAACAACTGACAGAAATCCAAAACACCTAAGTGAATATGCCGGTTCCAAATGGATGTAAATTAATTAATAAATCTAGAAAGGCAGATCATCTTCACCCTGACCTGAGGGCGGTTCGTTACTGAATGTCCCGCCTGGTCCGGATTCGCCACCATTTATTATGTTACTATCATTCCATTCTCCGGGGCCGGTATCTTTTGCTGCCTTGTCTGTCAAATCATCGGGTCCGTTAACCCGGGCAGATGGTCCGGTTCTTGTCAGAGACTCTCTTCCGGCAGCATCAGTCTGAGGAGGGTAAGAACCAGGGGACTGTTTTTTCTCAAGTACAATTAAGGTATCTGCAAGTATCTCGGTAATATACTTGTTGTTCCCGTCCTTGTCTACATAGGATCTTGTTTTAATTTTTCCGACAAGATATACCTGTGTCCCCTTTTTGATCGTTTTTTCTGCAACTTCAGCCAGAGCACGCCACAAAACAATATTATGCCATTCGGTCGATGTTATTGTCTCGCCCTGCTGATTTGTATATGTTTCGCTTGTTGCAAGGGGGAATGTTGCTTTGGCTACGCCTTTGTCGAAATACCTTACGACAGGGTCTTTCCCGACATTGCCAACAAGTATGACTTTATTGATTGACATGTAGTTATGATATATTAAGTTAAAGACCTAACAGGACTGTAAAGTTAAGAAAAAAACCTCTTTGTACAATTATAGGAGGATTAAAAGGTTATGATGCATATAATCAATGTATTATGATTTTTATTGCTGACAGCTCAAAGTCCGGATGCCTTGGACAAGGAACCTGAAAAGAATGGATGAAGCATTCTTTCCGCCTTTGTAATTAAGTCAATAATAAAATATTATAAAAAAAATTATTATCTGAGTGTTTCTTTTTAAATAAATAATATTTCTATATTTGCAGGGTTGAAAAAAAGAATACTCAAAATAATTTGTTGAATTTATTAAACTTCAAGTAAAATGACTAAAGCAGACATTGTAAATGAAATTGCCAAAGGTACTGGTATCGAAAAGGTAACTGTTCAGAAAACAGTTGAGGCCTTGATGGAAACTATAAAACATTCGATGGTCGCTGGTAATAATGTTTATCTAAGAGGTTTCGGAAGCTTTATTGTTAAGAAAAGAGCAAAGAAAACTGCAAGGAATATTTCAAAGAATACTACTATCATAATTCCTGCCCACAATATCCCGGCTTTCAAGCCTGCAAAAACATTCATCAATAAAGTAAAAACTCACGCTAAGAAATAATCCTTTATGCCAAGCGGGAAAAAAAGAAAAAGACATAAGATGGCCACCCACAAACGGAAGAAACGTTTGCGGAAGAACAGACATAAGAAGAAGTAACAGATCATTGGGTGGTCTATAACTTAATGAACTAAACCTAAAGGTCCGGCGATCTTTAGGTTTATTGTATGTGGGCGTCGGGGATTGATGATGATATATTACCTCTGATTAAATACAAGTGGCAAATAAGGATCTGATCATCGATGTCGGAGACACAGAGGTCTCTCTGGCATTACTGGATGACAAACAGTTAGTTGAGCTCAACAAGGAAAAGCGCAACATAAAGTTCTCAGTCGGGGATATTTACCTTGGTAAGGTAAAGAAGATCATGCCCGGACTCAATGCTGCATTTATCAATGTAGGTTATGAACGTGATGCCTTTCTTCATTATCTTGATCTTGGTGCACAGTTCAGGACTCAGCAAAAATATTATGTTTCAGCCCTTCAGAGGCAGGGGAAGGTGACTGCTGTTAACAAATTCAAGCCGGAACCGGATATTGACAAAGATGGTAAGATCACTGATGTACTCACGCAGGGACAGACAGTGATAGTCCAGATAACTAAGGAACCTATTTCGACAAAGGGCCCGAGACTTGCATCTGAGATATCTCTTGCAGGAAGGAACCTTGTCCTGATACCTTTCTCCGATAAAGTTTCTGTTTCATCAAAGATCGAGAATGTTGAAGAGAAGAACCGCCTTAAGACTCTTTTGCAGAGTATTAAACCGCGTAATTTCGGAATAATTGTTCGTACAGCAGCTGAGGGGAAAAAAGTTGCCGTGCTTGATGCCGAGCTAAGGGACCTGATAAGAAAATGGGAATCTGCCTTTTCGACTGTGAAAAAGGAAATCAGAACCCCCAGGCTTTTTATCGGAGAGGTGAACAGAACAACTGCCATGGTCCGTGACATGCTGAACGTGACCTTTAACAGCATCCATATCAATGATCATGCGCTCTTTGAAGAAGTCCGTTCATATATCAAAGAGATTGCTCCTGAAAAATCAAAAATTGTAAAACTGTTTAAGGACACTATTCCGATATTTGATCATTTTGGCATCAATAAACAGATCAAGGCTCTTTTTGGTAAAACAGTTTCCTTCAAACACGGAGCCTATCTTATAATAGATCACACTGAAGCACTGCATGTCATTGATGTAAACAGCGGGAACAGGTCAAGGACAGGGAATGACCAGGAGTTAAACGCCCTTGAGGTCAACATGGAAGCAGCCACTGAAATAGCCAGGCAGCTAAGACTGAGAGATATGGGCGGGATAATTGTGATCGATTTCATTGATATGCAGACTGGCGAAAATAAACAGATGCTCTATGACAGGATGAAAGAGCTGATGGCTAACGACAGGACCAAACATAATATACTTCCCCTCACTAAGTTCGGACTTATGCAGATAACAAGGCAGAGAGTCAGGCCAGAGATGAAAATCATTACAGATGAAAAGTGTCCGGCCTGCCAGGGAACAGGTGAGATTAAACCAACAATTCTGTTCACTGACGAGCTTGAAAGCACACTGTCTTTTATAGTTGGCAAAATAAAAACAAAGAAACTCCTTTTAAATGTACATCCTTTTGTGGCATCTTACCTGACTAAAGGCTTATTACCGGTCTTTGTGAAATGGGATCTTAAATACAAAGTAATACTCAAGGTACAGGCGGTTACTTCATATCATATGCTTGAGTACCATTTCTACGACAGGTTTGAGAACGAGATCGACCTTACCTAGTATAACCCTGTGGGCAGACCCCCTGCCCGAACATTTTCTGTCGCTTTTTGTTTTATCTTTTGTTATTTTTGGGAAAAGAAAAACCTAAACTATGCCCGGCAAAAGAATTCTTATAATACCCTTATTACTTATATCCCTGGCTCTTCAGGCCCAGATCTTTGACCCTGTAACATGGAAATTCGGTTATGAGGATAAGGGAGAGGGTAATTTTGAGCTTATTATTACCGCCTTTATTGAACAAGGATCCCATATTTATTCGATGGATATCCCTGAAGGTGGACCAATTCCTACATCCATAGCACTGGATGCAGCAGAAAACTTTTCAACCGATGGGGAAGCTTATGAGCTTACAGCTCCTGAGGAAGTATTTGATGAAGCTTTCGGCCTCACGATAAAATCACACAGTAACAAGGCTGAGTTCAGGCAGAAAATAGTATCATCATCTCCTTCTTTTACTGTGAAAGGTATTGTGTCCTATATGGCCTGCAATAACGTAACATGCTCACCGCCAAAAGATGTAGATTTCAGCATTAGAATAGGAGATGCCGGAAGCGGGCCTGCTGACGCATCACCAGACTTGGCATCAACAAAACCCCTGAGAAAGGGCTTATTCAGTTTTTTTCTTATATCTGTTCTTGCCGGATTTGCAGGGATACTCACTCCATGCGTTTTTCCCATGATACCGATGACTGTTGCATTTTTCTCACAGGGTTCTGATACCAGGGCGAAATCTTTTCTGAAAGCAGGCATATTCGGACTCTCAATAATTCTGATCTATTCATCTCTGGGGATAATAGTGTCACTTACAAGTGCTGGTGCAGGATTTGCATCTGCTCTCAGTACTCACTGGATCCCAAATATTGTCTTCTTCATCTTATTTGTCATTTTTGCTGTTTCATTTTTTGGTGCTTTTGAGATAGTGCTTCCGTCAAAATGGGTCACCGGTAGTGACAGCAGAGTTGACAAGGGAGGGATACTGGCTGCTTTCTTCATGGGATTGACAACAGTGATAGTATCATTTTCATGTACAGGGCCGATAGTTGGAGCACTTCTTGTTGAAGCAGCATCAGGCGATGTATTAAAGCCAACAATCGGGATGTTCGGCTTTGGACTCGCTTTTGCACTGCCTTTCACACTATTCGCCATTTTCCCATCAATACTTAGTAAAGTGCCGAAATCGGGAGGATGGTTAAATTCTGTCAAGGTAGTCCTTGGATTCTTAATGATGGCCTTCAGCATGAAATTCCTTTCAACAGTTGACAGTGTTTATAACCTGGGATTGATTTCAAGAGACCTTTTCCTCTCCGTCTGGATAGTGCTCTTTACCCTTATGGGGCTTTATCTGATGGGCAAAATAAAGCTCGCGCATGACAGCGACCTGAAACATATAGGAGTTTTCAGACTATTTATAATTATAGCTGTCTTTACTTTCGTAGTTTATATGATCCCCGGACTGTTCGGAGCTCCGCTTAAAGGATTATCAGCATTTCTGCCTCCCCAGGGATCGTCATGGTTCAGCAATAAGGAGAAAGTTCCGTTAAATGTTCCTGCTTCAACGCCCTTCTTCCAGGAGCTTAAAATAAGTTCCCAATGTTCCGAACCAAAATATGCTGATAAATTCGAAATGCCGCTTGGTTTAACAGGCTATTTCGATTATGAACAGGGACTTGCATGTGCAAAAGAACAAAATAAACCGGTCTTACTTGATTTTAAGGGGCATGCCTGCGCCAATTGCAAGCTGATGGAAGCAAAGGTCTGGTCAGATCCTGAAATACTAAGGAGACTGCGCGATAATTTCGTTATAATTTCACTTTATGTCGATGACAGGACACAGCTTCCTGAAAATGAATGGATAGTCTCTGAGATCGACGGAAAACAGAAGAAGACAATAGGGAAAAAGAATGAAGATCTTGAGATCTCGAAATTCAGGACTAATTCCCTTCCGCTCTACGTAATTACAGATTTTGAAGGCAAGCCCCTCAATGACCCGATGATCACAAATCTGGATATTGAGGAATACAAAAGATGGCTTGACGAGGGGTTCAGGAATTTTTCAGGAATCTAAGATCCTGAATGATCTGCCCTTTCTGTTAATTTTAACCCTGTCAGAGCATCTGTTTATGGACTTTTTTGGGGGTCTCATGAAAATGGCATTGATTATTATTGCAATTTGATAAAAATAAGTATATTTTTACATTAAGTATCATTCTGATCGATAGTAATCGTTTTAAAATGAGGAGATTCGTAGTAGTCATCCTAGGCTTGTTTCTCATTATCCCGGTAATGTCACAGGTTGCCAGCCAGGATGTTATTTCCAGTGCCGGGGGGTATAACAGTGCGACAGGAGTCTCACTGAGCTGGACTCTTGGTGAAACGATAGTTCCGACATTCTCTTCATCCAATCTGATACTAACTCATGGTTTCCAGCAACAGCTGATAATCACATCCTTTCAGGAAAATCTTGAATCCCTTGTAAAGATCACAATTTATCCGAATCCTGCAGTCGACGTCATCACCCTGCTTTTAGATGAAGCACTGGAAGGAGAAGTCGCGATATCTGTTATTGATTATATGGGCAGGATTGTAAGAACTGATTTTATTGAAGCATTTATGCATGAGAAACAGATCAATCTGCAGGACCTGCCGGGTGGCATTTATTTCCTGAGACTTACGAAAGGTAGATTAAATAACGTATATAAAGTTGTAAAACTTTAAAGAAGCTTTTACTGTCCAAAAGCAATTTTTCCATTCTTTTCATGGCTGCCCCAGTCCGCTTACCCGCGGACGGGGGCTTCTTTTAACCGCCACTTATTCTTTTCGTTCACTATCAGGGCTGACTTAGATTAATTTCTGAGAAAAAAGACCGTCTACAAGCACAGGTTCGCCTGGTGGCTGTCGTTTGATTAAAGCTGTGTTAATTATAGTTAAATAGCAGAGCGAGTTAAATACAAGAATTCAAAATTATTATCTTGCACACATTCAAATTAAACCAGGAATGCAAAAGGCCACTATAATACTTCTTACTGTTTTAATTTTACCTGCCTGCGGAAATACTGATACGCAACTATTGAAAAAAGCAGACAGGCTTCATAAGAAGATCCTTACTGTTGATACACATTGCGATACTCCATTGAATCTGTTAGGATCAGACTTTGACCTTGGAAAAAGGAATGATGAGGGTTGTGTTGATTTTCCAAGGATGGTGGAAGGCGGTCTCGATTCAGAATTCTTTGCAGTATTTATAGGTCAGGGTGCAAGAAACGATACTGCATATCAGAATGCCCATAAAAGTGCACTGCAGATATTTGACGCTATTCATAAAAGCCTGGAGAAGAACTCCGCTCTTGCTGAGCTGGCACTGACGCCTGACGATGCTCTGATTATAAAGAAGAAAAAGAAACGGGCTATATTTATTGGCCTTGAGAATGGTTATCCTGCAGGGAAGGACCTGGGACGTATCAGGCAGTATTATGATCTGGGGGCAAGATATATTACACTCTGCCACACAGGGAATAATGACATATGTGATTCATCAAATGATCCGGGAGGTCCTGAAAACAATGGTCTCTCATCTTTCGGGGAAGAGGTCGTTAAAGAAATGAATGAAATAGGGATGATTGTCGATGTATCTCACATTTCAGACGAATCATTTTTTGATGTTCTTAAAGTCTCAAAAGCTCCTGTTATAGCATCACATTCATCCTGCCGTGCTCTTTGTTCAAGTCCCCGCAACCTGACTGATGAGATGCTCCAGGCACTCAAGGCAAATGGCGGTGTAATACAGATATGTATATTGAGCAGCTATATTAAAACTCCAGAGCCTAACCCCGAACTTGATGCAAAGCTTAAAGAACTTAAAGAGAGTTGGGGGGATATCAAAAAGCTGACTGAAGAGCAGCAGAAAGATTATCGTTCTCAGAGAAAAGAATTACAGAATAAATACAAAAAACTGGCAACTGTAGCTGATGTGGTCGATCATATTGATCATGTTGTTCAGGTAGTAGGTATTGACTATGTTGGTATAGGAACAGATTTTGATGGGGGTGGTGAAGTTGAAGGATGCCGTTCAGTAGCAGAAATGAAAAATATAACCCTTGAATTATTAAGAAGGGGATACTCCAAAACAGACATTGAAAAGATCTGGGGAGCTAATCTGATGCGGGTATTCAGGGAAGTAGAAAGGATAGCGGGAAAAGACCGGGCCTGATTTAGAGTTTTTCCCTGGTTATCGGATCTTTACACGCGAGAA
>CAYNRI010000034.1:0-25095 GCA_964399575.1 uncultured Rikenellaceae bacterium | reverse complement strand
ATGTACTGAAGGTCAGAGAAAACAAAACAATACCAATTGTTAGTAAGGATTTTTTTACTCCTTCTCTGACGAGAGGAATAAGGTTAGGTAATTTTTGTTTCATGGTTAATTAATTTGTTTAGATTAAATCCAATTTTTTCCTTATCAGGAAAATTGTAGAATTTTAATTAGCAATACATGGAATTTGAAATCGTTCCATGTTTTAAGGTCACATTTCTTTTACATAGGCATATAGGTTTAAGTAGTGGTACGTATATTTGCTGTCGATTCATTTTCATAAAAGAATCTCTCATGCAAATTGAACACTATTTAAAAACAATTATGCTTTCAATAGTCCTTTCCAAACTATTTGCATAATTGTCAGGATTAAAACCGATATTCAGAACTGGCATGAATAATTAATCCAAATCTTTGCTTAAAATGATCCACTTATCAAATATATACTAACTTAATCAGGTTTGAAAACCATCCGGTTTCCACTTGCCTTTACATAAGGCATAAAAATCATGCCTATAAAATTAAAATTATTTTCCAAACAAAAACAAGAAAAAAAATATTTATTTTAAACAGAAAGCTCCCTGTCACAATTAAATTCGTACCATAAAAGCTGACATACTTCATTTTTGTGTAGCAGTATTATCTAAATATCAGTTACTTTAATAGTAATATCAGGTATTAAAGTGATCAAAAAAAAACGCTGCCGGGTTTAGTGACAGCGTTTTTTTGTTAAAAACTCTTAAAAAATCTAAAGAATCTGCTACCAGTATTCATTCTGGACGAGATTCGAATTAGCTGAAAGCTGTTCATAGGGAAATGGGAAAAGCTTATATTTTCCTCTCGTGTCCCATCCGCTGCCAGTGCCTTCACGTGTCTGAATATCCCATTCGGTTGTACCGTCTTTGTATCCCCAGAAAGTGTACCAGGTCTTTCCTTTGTCTTTCAGAGCTTCTGCAGCGTCACCCCAGCGGACAAGGTCAAAGAAGCGTTCATGTTCTCCCCACATCTCAGCACGACGCTCATCTTTAATGTCCTGATAGGTCATAGAAGTAAGAGGATCCAGCTGTGCCCTTACACGTACCTGATTCAGGGCTGCCAGACCTGTACCGTCTGCATCATCATTGACAAGGAACTGAGCTTCTGCGTACATTAATAACACTTCCGGATATCTCATATAATGATAATTGGAAGCAGAATACTGCCACCAGCCTGTAATGTCAGTATACAAGTCCTCTTTAAATAAAATATTTCTGTAACGGAAATATCCCTGATTATGAGCTATACCTGTGAAAATACCGGGAGGAAGTGCAGACAGTTCGTATGACTTATCAAGTATCTGCTCATAGGTTTGAATAGTTGATTTGAAACGAGGTTTTTCGATCCCGCCCTCATGAGCTTCGAGGAATTCCCCGAATTCTCCGGAAACAGCACACCAACCCCAGCCCAGCATGTAAATATGATCAGGAATAGCCATATTTTCAGGACGAAGGTTCATCCAGGTCTGTCTCAGGTCTGACTGATTTCTCGAATATCCGTTATTATCAGCTGAATTATGTTCGAATACGTATTCCTTGCTGAAATCTGCTGCTTTACGCGAGATAATGGACATATCATCAACAAGACCATAAAGGTTGGAATTTACTACGGTTCTTAACGGTTCAATGGCCTGGCTCAGAATTGTGGGATTATTATATCTTGTCCCGTACCAGAGGGCCACCTTGCCTTTGTATGCAAGTGCTGCATGTTTCGAGATACGTGCCCCGTAAGCTTTCTGCTGGCCTATACCTGAGAGGGCAGGAAGGGCATCTGCAGCAGCCTGCATATGTTCCAGACACCATGGAATAATTAAAGCGGGATCACCATTTGGCATGTTGTATTCGTCCTTTGCAAGAACGTGATCGACAAATGGAGGGGTCCCAAACCATCTGACAAGCTCAAACATGCATAAAGCTCTTATAAAATCAGCCTCAGCTTTTATTCGTTTGATTGTTGCATCATCACTTGCCGGGATCTTTTCCAGTATCAGGTTACACCAGTATATAACCTCATAGCAGCTGTTGTACATCGTCCTGAAGTTCGCAGTCTGTGAAGTGGCTATCATATTGCTGGCTTCCTGGAAATTATTTGCAAGATCAGAGAATGAAGCACCTCCGGCATGATGGTCGTCGCTTAATATATCGACAAATAATGTCGTGGCAATACCATATACATTATTAAATAAACGGTTGTATACTGCTGCTATAAGCCCTTCAGCTTCTTTGGGACCTGCATTTGCGTAATATTCTTCTAACGGGAGAGCACTTTTTTGTTTAATATCAAGGAGGTCCTGATCACACGAAGCAACGAAGATTGCTAAAAAAAGCGCTAATCTTATTATGTATCTGTTTTTCATTGTAATTGATTTTAAAGATTAGAATGACACATTTATACCAAAAACTACTTTCCTGGCAATAGGGTAGCCGCCAGCATCTATGGCAAGACTCTGTGTAGTATTTACACTGGTCTCCGGATCGATCCCCGGATAATCTGTAAATGTGAACCAGTCATCTAACGAAATATAAGCCCTCACGTCTGACAGCCAGGCTTTCTGAACTATGTTCTTCGGAATATTATATCCCAACTGGATCTGCTTGATCTTGAAGAACGATGCATCAAAAATCCTCAGGTTTGTAGTTGTCTGATAGGTGTCTGTAAAATCAGGTCTTGGGAATCTTGCGTCAGGATTTTCAGGAGTCCATCTGTCTGTATAGAAAATAGCAAGGTTATTCTGCTGAGGAAAATCACCGCGCAGACATGCATATAGTCTTTGGTTTCCATGTACACCTGCTCCGTATACATTAAGGTCGAAGCCCTTATAGGCTAGGTTTACTGTAAGACCATACGTCAGGTCTGGAATTGCACTTCCGGTCATAGTCTGATCCTGTGCGTTGATGCCTGCTATGCCATCAAAGTCTTTATAAACGGCATATCCGTCCTCATCGAAACTATCAACAACAAAAGTACGCATGTACCATAAAGGATACCCTTCTTCAAAATATGTAACAGTGTATCCGCTCTGAACACCTGCACCGGCAACACGGTTTGCTGAGGTACCCTCTGTAACAAGATTTTTCAGTGTTGCTAAATTGCCGTTCAGACTGTAACGAAAACCACCTATCTCATCTCTCCACCCAAGCATAAACTCAAGACCTTTATTATTAACCTTGCCGGCATTCACGTAAACACTTGAAGCACCTGTATTAGCCGGGGCTGCAGTACTTGTCAGCAGGTCAAATGTGTTTTTATTGAACCAGTCAACACTTAAATCAAGCCTGTCGCGAAGAAAACGTGCGTCGAATCCTATATTTAACTGATGCGAAGTTTCCCATTTAATGTCAGGATTAGGCAAACGGTTGGATGGGTATGCTCCTGTTAACTGACCATTTGTGAAGTCATATCCGTAACCTACAGCTGTTGACAGAGTCGTATTGTACTGGTAAGATCCCAATGCACCGACATTCCCGTTGATTCCGTATGATGCCCTTAATTTCAGGAATGACAAGGCGAATTTTTGTTTAATGTTATCCATAAACGGTTCACTACTGACAGTCCATCCTCCTGAAATTGAAGGGAAATAACCCCATCGATTACTTTTGTCAAGTTTCGATGTGTCATAGGCATCTGCCCGGAAACTCGCCATGAGATTATATTTATTCATGTATGTCCAGCCTGCACGTCCGTAATATGACATATTGGCGCTTTCACTAAGACCGCCTTGTACCGACATTCCTGTCGAATTGATGGCATTTGATAAATAGCGGTAGTTTTCATAGAGGTTTGAAAGCTGATCGGCGTTGCCATATACGAAGTCTCCTTCTGTTCTCTGATAGGAATTACCAGCCATTACAGTGAAATTATTGTTTCCTACGTCAAAAAGGTAATTGGCGAAGTTCTCCCACTGATAATAAAGGTTGTTACTCGCTCTTGCATTGATAGACATCTTCTGGTTTGCTGTAGCATTGACGAATACAGGATGATTGTATGTATTATTCATACTGTAACCGGCACGGTATCCGAACCGTGATGTTACTGTAAGACCTTTTATCGGTGTGAAATCAGCATAGGCTGTTCCCCTTACATTGAAATCAGTATTACCGGAATCAGTCTTGTCGCGCATTATAGCAGGGTGCCATATCAGGCTGTTACCGGCAAACGGAGAAGATCCGTAGATATATCCGGTTTTGGGATCTGTTGGTAATGTATAACCCTGATTCAGCCAGGTCGTTATACGTGAAGGTTCCGTACCAGGTGCATATGACCATGGCGTAATGGGATCGTAAGCCAGCACCGCTCCCAATAGACTTATAGTCCTTCCTTCTGTAACTGAATTTGACTTTGTTCTGTCGACAGATGTTGTTACACCTACCTTGATCCAGCTCTTAAACTTATAATCACCATTAATCTGGCCTGTAAGACGGTTATATGTATCTTTCTGCCCGGTAACAATACCATCGTTGTCAATAGAAGTCAGAGATACATAGAGATTACCGCGGTCGTTGCCACCCTGGAAGCCCAGCACATGACGAGGCATTGTACCCCTTTCAAACATTAATTTCCCCCAGTCTGTATCAGTAACACCATCGTAAAGAAAATCTTCGGGATTAGCTGAACCTGACTCAACCTGATAATCCATATACTGCTGAGCATTCATCATTTTGGGATAATTGGCAATAGATTGGGTCGTGTACTGGAAATTATAGAACACTTTCCCCTGGCCGCCACCGGATTTGGTTGTTACAAGAATAACGCCATTCCCCGCTTCAATGCCATAAATTGCAGCCGAAGCTCCATCCTTAAGGACTTCAATAGACTCTATATTCTCCGGATCGAGATAGTTCATATTGGGGACTTTCAGACCATCAACGATAATCAGAGGGTCGGTTTTCGAGTTTGATGAATATCCCCTGATCTGTATTGAAGCTGCAGCTCCCGGTGCACCGGATTGATTCACAATCTGAACACCTGCTGCTTTACCCTGCAAGGCATGAGCAGCATCTGTCAGGGTCAGGTTCTGAAGATCCTCTGTTTTAACAGAAGTTATAGATCCGGTTACATCACGTTTTCTCTGAACACCATAACCGACAACAACAACTTCCTCCAGGCTCTCAAGAGATGGTTCCATGTTAACATCTATTGTAGTACGCCCGCTTGATGATACTTTCGCTTCGTTGTAACCAACGAATGAAAAGACAAGAACTGCATCTGCCCGTGGCACAGAGATCGAATATTTTCCGTTAACATCAGAAATAACCCCGAGATTTGTGCCTTCCACCTGAATGTTAACCCCCGGCATCGGATTTCTGTTTTCATCAAGTATCGTTCCGGTAACAGTACGCTGTTGCAGCATATCTTCAGACACCGGATCATCCGCTGAAACCCTGTTATTCCCGAGTATCAGAAACAATCCGGTAAAAACCAGGTTGAGAAGAATTATTTTCCGCAAACGCTGAAATAATTCTTCTTTTATTGAAGTTAATTTCATAAATAAATGGTTTAGAGTTAATTAATACTAAAAATTCTTCTGGTCAGATTTTTAATTTGTCTCCGAGTTTGAATCAGGACTTTATGAACTGTCCGGTTTTTTCATGATTTGAAGGGTTTAAGTAAGTATTTGAAATCTATTTTCAAGAAATAAATTTTTGGCCAGGTAAAAAAAATAGGATATAGTGTATATTATACCCTTAATAAAGCAATATCTCACAAGAAAAATTCAATTCTTGTGAGATATTCAAATCCTTAATTTAAAAGCCGGGGAAATTCGCTGAAATTACCGCAATTATGGCATTTCTAAAAGTTGCCGATAATTTTCAGGGAGAAAACCAATATGACAATTTTACGAGAAATACATTATGGGGAACAATTTCAAATAGATTGCTCAGATCATTTCTATATGAGAATAATCCGTCCGATTCTGAACTTGTCCTTCCCTGTGACCAGACCAGATACAGAGTTGAACCCGGAAGGTATTCCCATCTTACAACAAGATTGGAACGGAATTCCCGAAAACTGAAATCAGGATCCGTAAATGAGTAATCGCTGTTGCCATCATTGTTCTCATCAACAGAGTAAAAATTGCCGACCTGATCATATTTTAATTCATTATCCTCGAATACATGGAACCTGTCATTGAAACTACTGGCATTCGGACTGGTTATCTTCTTGAAATCGCTGTACTTTCCCTCGGAGATAAAAGGCTGTCCGTAATATTCAATACTCAACTGCGGGTTTATTGTATAATTAAACCTTAAGGTGAATGAAAGTGTCTTCATGTTAAGCCTTCCGAACAGGTATTTATCATCACCAGCATTATTAACAGCAACAACATATTGAAGATCTGTTCTGCTGACAGAATAATTGGGAGACACTGAAGCTGACATGGAATTAAACGGCAGAATCCGAAAAGTTCCCCAGTATTCGCTTATCCTGAAATTTCGTAAATCGCCAAGTCCCTTGTAAAAACCTGTACTGAATATGATCTTTTTTGACTGGTTGGAATTTATGTTGAGATTAATTGAAAGCTCACCTGGCATTGTAAATGAAGGGCCGCCACGTAACATCGAAGTTGAAATATGCTCACCCTGCCTTGTGAATGAGCCATTTAACCGCCATTTGTTTCTGAACTGCGTATTAAAGTTCATATTTGTATTTGCAGACAGTAATTTTCCTGAGAAATCCCAGTAAAACCAGTAGTTTGTATTAAGATAGAAGTTATTGAATATAGCAAAGGGATTCCTTATATAATATGCGGCCCAGGTTGCATGATGAATAACATCAGAGTATCTCATATATCCCATATCATTAAAGTCCAGTCCTGGTGAGCGGAGCGTCAGACTGGTTTCAAACTGGATCTTTTTATTGCTCCCGCGACCGAATTTTAAGGTCCCGCCAAATCCCGAAAGTGTCGTTAATGAGGAATCTACTTCCAGGTGTTCAGCATCAGGCCGCTGATAATAACGGGCAGACGATCTCTGCAACAGTGTAATTGCACTCTCCTTGCCGTGTATAGTACTGAATTCCATATTGGCCCCAAGGTAATAAGTCCTTTCTTTCCAGTTATGCTGAAAGTCAATACCTCCAGTATATGCTGAAGAGGGAAGAAAATCAAGGTAATTATCTTCGATATTCCTGTTTACAGCAGTAAATATCCCTCCAACAACGGTCTCGCCCTTATAAAAGTCCTTTTTTAACCTGCCTACAAAGTAATTTGTGAGAGGTTCTGCGCTCTCCTTTCTCCTTATGCCTGAATCATCAATTACAGCCTTTTCACCTGAGGCAAGGCTCTCAAGCACCCCAATTGCAAGGCCTTTTCTTGTTTTTCCGGAAAGCTTGGCTGAACCCAGTATTGTTGTTGCATCCGGCATTTTGACGTATTCACCGGGTGATACCTGGGGATAATAATGGGGATATCGGCCTATCCTTCTGGAATAAAATAGATTATCGCCATTGAATTTATTTATTGTTATTGTATTATTAGGTTCGAATTCGTAAATATTCTTCCCTTCTATAAAAAATGGTCGTTGTTCAGAAAAATATGTTTCAAAAGCAGTAAGGTTAACTTCTGAGGGGTCAGCTTCAACCTGACCAAAATCAGGATTGATTGTAAAGTCTACAGTAAGATCGTTCGTAACTCCGATTTTCCCGTCGATTCCTCCTGAGAAGTCGTTTAATTTTCCATCGAGAAAAGGATTTCCCTCTTCCTTTTCGAAACGCTCAGTCCTGGCGACAGCGTAGGGCAGGAGCTCTATATGTTTTCCTGGTCGGATATTCTTTATCCCATGTAATTCCCCGTAAAGGTGAATTGTGCCTGGAGAGCCCTTTGGAATGTATTGCCATGTTGATCTTTCTTCCAGACGGTATAATTGCCTGCTGACCTGGATCCCCCATATCTGTTCCTCATTATTGCCAAAACGCAACTGGTTAAGAGGAATTCTCAGTTCAGCGCACCAGCCCCTTTCATCTATTGCCGTTTCAAGATACCAGACAGGATTCCAACTATCATCCCAGTAATTACCGTTCATAGTTACAGTTTCATCTCCTTTAGTACCTGAAGCCATAGCTGTAAATGCAAAAGCAGTCTGCTTGTCAAAATAACTGTCAATTATTACCGACACACGGTCACCAATGAAATTGTCCCTTCTTGTTATGATCCTGCTTATCTTCTCAGGATCATTATCATAGGCTCTAATAAAGAAGTAAATATTGTTGTTGTCATAAAGCACTTTAAATGATGTCTGTTGTGAAGGTGGTTTATTCTCTTCCGGATCCATCTGGATGAAATCCGATCCCCATTCCACTTCGTCCCAGCACACTTCATTATCCGATCCGTCGATCGAAGGAGGAGTACCGGTGAATTTCGTGTTATAGATTCTCTTTTCAGAAGAGCTTTGAGGATAGATATTCACGGCAAGGAATATGAAAAAAATAAGAAAGGTTGACCGGGTAATTGATAAGCAATTCATCTCATTAACAATATTAATATTTTAACACGGTTTCGAAACGAACAGGCAAAATCATGTTACTGACAGTAAAGACTTTAATCTTCATGTAAACGCTGCATCCTGCTTCTGAGGTTAATAAGGAACAGCATAAATTATCAGCTTTATTCTGTATCAGCCAGATCTTCTGAAAAATATATCACCGCTGACAGTTTCAAGTTTTATTAAAGGCCCGCCAGTGTTCAGACTCCGGCAGATTACGTTCTTGCCGGACACCAGGGATCCTGACTGATTGAGATCATGATTGGAATAAATAGTGCCTGTAATCGTTGAGAATTCAACGTTTTCTGATCTGTCAGCCGGGACTTCCAGATCAATAAAACCACTTACCGATCTGGCTTCCAGCTTCGATATTATACCTGTAATTATTATGTTACCGTTTATTGTCCCGACTGAGAATTCCGCATTATCAGGCAGCAAGATATTCCACCTGATATCTGTATCATCACAACAGAAATTGTTTTTATCTCTGAAATAATCCTTTTTAAAATCAGCACTTATAATTACTGACTTCTGATTGTCGTCAAACGAGATTGTATAAGCCTCATTATCTTTATTATCATTTATATTTACCGATGCTGTTACATAAACCTCGTTTCTGCTCCATGTCTGTACTCTGATTGAATCAGCGATCTTAATGTTCAGTGTAAGATTCTCTTTACCGGAAAAATCAATGTGTTTTTCAGTTAATTCCTGACCCCGGAGAGTGCATAGCGATACCAGGGCAACCAATAAAGTTGTTGCAGCTTTCATTTTAAATATTTTATTAAGAATATAGTTGAAGGAACAGTCTAGTTAGCTTTACGCAGATATATATTTCCTGAGACAGTATTTATCAGGAATTTAGATCCACCTCCGTTCAATACGAAGTTAAGCTTGTTACCCCCGATCTGTTTCAGGTCTTTCTGAGTGCTGCTGATTTCGAAATCGGAATAAAAACCTCCGCTTATAGTAGCGAGTGTCAATTCAGCAGCTGCCTTAACGGGAAGGGCTACATCAATATCGCCACTGATTGAATTCACGGAAAAGGCTTTATCTGCCGCCATATTACTGAAGGTGATATCAATATGCCCGGAAATTGTCGCCAGGACGAGAGGACCTGTAACATTCTTAAGATCAATACTATGACAATTATTTATTTCTATTTCATTTTTCATGTTTTCAACAGAGATCATGTTCGCCCGTTCGCATCCGCTTTTTATTTCCAAAGCAAGATTATCAGGTACTTTCAGCTTATAATCATTACGTTTTGTGAAAGGCAGAAGGCAAGTGATCGATATCTGATTGCCCGTCTTTTCTATAGAAAGGCCAATCCCGCTGTTGTCTGTACCATTGGAATAAACCGGCTTTAATCCCTTTGCACGCTCAGGCGGAACCGAAATCTCTGATGATGATATTATTATTTCATTTCCATTATAACCTTCGACTGGCAGTTCTCCGGTAAAATTCGTAAGGATAAGCCTTACATCCCTTGTATTTTGTACAGGTATCTTGTATTCCTGACCACACAACAGACCAGGAGAAATTACTGCAGTAAGCAGTATTAACAAACTTGATTTTATTGATTTCATGATTTTTAGCTTTTTAGTTTTAACTCTTTCAGGCAATTCCGGAATTTGCGCTGATTTATATAATATTGAATTCAATTATTTATTATTTCATTTCATATCAATAACTTAACCTTTTCCCTGGCTATTTTTTTCACCTCGTCGTTTGTATCCTCATCATTTATCAGCCTTTCAATCGGTTCAATAGCCCTGTTTTCATTACTGTCGGCAAGAATATTTATAAGGGTTATCTGCAGGATCGGATCATTCTGAATTGTCAAAGATTTAACAAGTGAATCACGGACTGTATTTTCATTCATAAACCTGGCCAGTGCATATGCAGCTGCAAGACGGACATTCACATTCCTGTCGGTGTTGAGAGTGTTTATCAGTGCATTTATTACAGTGTTATCAGGCATTTCAAGATCATCGGCATAGCTGACTGCCATAATGCGCTCACTTGATGACTCTTTGTCAAGCAGGGTGAACATCGCAGTTTTTTTGAGATTTGAAACTTCGCCCTGCAGTCTGGCCAGTTCCACCTTTTGCGACGAAGCCATTATCCCGGAATAAATAAGCATCCCTGTCACTAATCCGCAAACCAGGAGAGCTATTCCTGCTGCAACACGGTAAGTTCCCCTGTTATACCAGGGTTCCCGGATGTTGTTTGCCGGCTGCATCTTATTTTTTTCGCTCTTCATTATCTCACTGTGCAGCATATGGTAAAAGTTGATCCTCATGGAATCATCGGGTTTTTTCATTTTTTGTTCCGACATATGTTTTAATATCTGCTGGAAATCCCTCAGTTCATCCAAACACTTCTCGCATGTTTCAAGATGTTTTTCAACTTCCTTGGTAAGGCTGTTGTCCAGCTTTTTATCAAGGTAATCTATCATCAGATTTTCAAATTCCTCGCATTTCATCTTACTAAACTTTAATTTTGAGTCATATACACAGTTCGTAATTGTCTGATGGCCCTGTGAACAGCCACTTTGATTGCTGAAACGGACTGATTGGTGATAGACGATATCTCTTCATATTTCAGTCCCTGGTATCTGCTCAGAACAATCAGTTCTCTCTGTGTTTCATTAAGTGACATAATTGCTCTGTCCAGTCTTTCATAATCTTCCTCCTGTAAATAATCAGTTTCGGAAATTATTTCTTCCGGATAATTTTCAGTATTAATTAAAAGGTCCTCAGATCTTCTTCGCTGTTTGTGATAATCAGATTGTATATTCCTGGCAATCTGATATATCCATGACTTAACACTATTCCCTTCCTTGTAGGTATTACGGTATTTTATCATTCTATAGAAAAGGTTCTGAGTCATGTCCTGGCTTATATCTTTTTGCAAACCCATCTTAATGAAAAAGTTATATAGTCTCAGATGATATCTTTCAAACAAAACCGACAATTCGGCAATCTTGCCCGCTTTTACATTTTGCATTATTAGTTCATCAGGGATATTTTCCATAACATAATCCGATGTTTTCTATACTGGTTACTCGTAAAGTAAGAAATGGTTACAAGATCAAAACTGAAATTTTTATTTTTCCGAGGGTGATAATCAAAAGAATCAATCAGAGACCGCCATTTTGTACCTGAAATGAGGAAATATTCAAACCACAGCAATTCTTATATTTCTTGCCGCTCCCGCAAGGACAGGGATCATTCCGGTTCGGAATAACTTTCCTTATTGCAGTGCTTTCACGGTTTCTGATCCAGTTTATTACATTTGCAGGAGATCTTTTTGCTTTCAGCTCCTTTGTCATGAACTCCATGAATGGCCCGGCATGCCGGAAGAACAATTTGTATCCTTCACATAAATAGTTCAATCCGGGTCTCCCGTCTGGCGTCAGCAGGAATCTGTGTTTCGGACATTCTCCATAACAGGTATAATAGACCTCGCAACGACGACAATAATCAGGAAGACTGTTCCTTTTACTGATCCCGAAATCAAACTGTGCCTGGGCCCTCACAATATCAGCCAGCGGAGTATCAGTTATATTCCCCAGATAATACTCGGGATATACAAAATGATCACAAGAATAAAAGTCTCCGTTATGCTCCATTACCAGAGCATCTCCGCACGTCTCACTAAAAGTGCATAAGCCGGGATTGAAGCCCGCAGTATTTGCCAGAGTTGTATCAAACAGCTGGACAAAGATTCTGCCGACATCATTCCTTACCCACTCATCAAAGACAGTTATCAGGAATTGGCCATATTCTTTCGGACCGACTGTCCATGGTGCCAGTTTTGCCTCTCCGTGTATCGGGGCTACCAATTGTAAAGCCCTGATGTCAGTACTTGATGCAATCCTTTCAACAACCGGAAGGAACTGCATAAAATGACTACCAATACTTTTCAGGAATCTGTATGTTTCTGATGCAAAATTCACGTTATAGTCATTCACAACACTCAGTGTGTTGAAGTCAACATTATTCCTCTGAAGTGATTCAATACCTTTCATGACAATTTTAAATGTAGATTTTCCGGAAATACTTTTCCGGTATTTGTCATGGATATGTTCTGATCCATCGATTGAGATCCCAATAAGTATATTATTGTCTCTGAAGAATTTAGACCATTCATCATTTAATAATGTCCCATTGGTCTGCAGAGTATTCTCTATTCTTTTGCCATTTGAATATTTCTTTTGCAGAGCGATTGCTTTTCTGAAGAAATCAATACCTGCAAGGGTGGGTTCACCCCCCTGCCATGTAAATGTAACAACAGGAACTTCATTTGCTTCGATGAATTGCTTTGTAAAGTTCTCAAGCAACTCTTCATTCATTCTGAATGAATTCCTTGCACTATAAAGTTTTTGTTTTTCAAGGTAGTAACAATAGGAGCAACTAAGATTGCCTGCAGGCCCTGCCGGTTTAATCATAACCTGAAAAGCCCGGGGCTTGTTAAGTTTCAGGACATCAGTGTACAGGAGGTTCTTTTTCATTTAATCATATGTAACACAAATTTATTATTAATGCCGGTGCGAACAAGAGAAAAAAAATTAACTTAGTTGCATGTTAAAGCAGCCTGTCAATTATCACAGAAGTTAGATACTGTACAAGTCAAGAAATAATTAATAACAAAAGAATATGAAAAGAAGAAGATTCATTGAAATTACATCTTTTGGCTCAGCAGCCCTTGCATCATCTCTTTATATTCCGTCACTGCAGCAGGACCGTAAGATAAGGATCGGCCTGATAGGTGCAGGTTGGTATGGTATGGTAGATATCAGGGCAGCATTTAAGACGGGCAATGTAGAAGTAATAGGGATCTGCGATGTAGATTCCGATCGTCTGAGCACAAATGCAGACGAGATAGCTAAACTTCAGACATCAAGACCAAAAACATTCAAGTATTACAATGACCTCCTCGATATGAAGGGCCTTGAGGCAGTATTCATAGCATCTCCGCCGCACTGGCACGCCCTTCAGTTCATAGCTGCCTGCGAGAAAGGACTCAGCATTTATTCTGAAAAACCACTTGCGTATGACATAACTGAAGGACTGGCAATGCTAAAAGCTTATGAGAAAGCCGGCAATATAGTCCAGATCGGATTCCAGCGCCGCCAGAGCGATGCATTTAAAAGGTGCAGGGAGCTGATAGAATCCGGAAGGATAGGGGATGTCCGTCAGATAGTTGCACAGATACACTATGATCCGGGACCACAGGATACAAAGATACAGGATCCTCCGGCTGCTCTCGACTGGGACGAATGGTGCGGACCTGCTCCCAAACTGCCTTACAGACCAAGTATCGGACACTATAACTGGCGTCTTGAGAAAGAATATGGAAACGGGCATTTTGTAGATTGGGGAATACATTACATCGATCTTGTGAGAAAGACAATGGATCTTGACATGCCTGAAGAATTCAATTCATCCGGAGGCTTGTACGTTCTGAAAGATCAGATAACAACTCCTGATACCCTTCTGACGAAAATGGCCTTCAGCAAGGTCCCGGTCGTATGGCAGCACCGCATGTGGGGCAACGGAGATGTAATGACAGAATTCAAGACAGGAGTGTTTTTCTACGGCGATAAGGGTACTATTGTTGGCCAGGATGGGAAACTGGCAATATTCGGCATTGGCAAGGAAGCCAAGAGAGAAGACATATCCTTATCATCATCAGCAATGCAGGATAACCATGTCGCAAACTTTATTACAGCTGTTAGAAACAGGGACAAAAATATTCTTGAAAGCAAACCTGAAGATGCATTTAAATCAACAGCAACTGTTCAGCTGGCAATGATTTCATATTATACCGGAACAACAGTCAGATGGGATCAGAAAAAGAATGAGATTATCGGTAATCAAGAGGCATCAAAACTTCTTAGAAGAGAGTACAGGGAAAAATACAGGCATCCGTAGGTTATTTCCCTATACAGAAGTTCCTGAATATAGTATCCAATATCTCGTCTGAAGTAATTTCGCCGGTTATCTCACCAAGATAGTGTATTGCCTGGCGGATATCAATTGCAATCAGATCTTCCTGTAAGTTCTGCTTTAATCCGGCAACTACCCGCTCCAGACTATTAGTTACTTGAAGTAATGCATGATAATGCCTTATATTTGTGATTATTACATGATCAGTTGCCTTTCTTGCAGCATCTGTATACTGTAATAATTTTTTCTTCAGATCGTCAATACCTTCACCTGTCAGGGCAGAAATAAAGGAGAGTGACTCACCCTGTAAAAGAGATATATCCTTACTTATCTCTTCTCTTTCAGCTGTTTTTATCAGGTCAGTCTTATTTATCAGTATCATCATACTGATATCAGATCCGGCTGTTGTCTTCCTTACACTGTCCACGGTCTTATTGATCTGATCCGGAGTATCGTTTATGTCTGTTACAAGAAGTATTATTGCTGCAGTCTGTATCTTTTCACGGGTCTTTTTAATTCCAAGCCGTTCAATTACATCATCAGTCTCTCTCAGACCTGCAGTATCAGTGAAACGGAACTGGATACCTTCAATAATTGCCGTATCCTCTATAGCATCTCTTGTGGTGCCTGGTATCTCTGATACTATTGCCTTTTCTTCCCTGAGCAGGGTGTTCAGGAGTGTTGACTTTCCTGTATTCGGACTTCCGGTAATTACCACAGGAACACCATTTTTAATGGCATTACCTAAACTAAATGATGATGCAAGTTCCCTTGTCATCTTCAGTACCCTTGTCACTATGGCTTCAAGTTCATTTCTATCCGCAAACTCAACATCTTCCTCACCGAAATCAAGTTCCAGTTCTATAAGCGAAGCAAAATGAATGAGCTCAGTCCTGAGTATCCGGATCTCATCGGAAAAAGATCCTCTCATCTGGTTAACAGCTATTCTGTGGGCGGCTTGCGATTCGGATGCAACAAGATCCGCAACTGCTTCAGCTTGTGATAGATCCATCTTACCATTCATGAATGCCCGTTGCGTAAATTCCCCGGGCCGGGCCGGAGCTGCACCATTACTTATCAATAGTTCCAATACCCTCTGCTGTATGTAAGCGGAAGCATGACAAGAGATCTCAACTGAATCTTCGCCTGTGTAGGAGTGAGGGGCTCTGAAAATGCTCACAAGAACATCATCAATCAGCTCATTTTCAGAACGTATTTCACCATAAGTGATGGAATATCCCTTTCGCCTGTCTATCTCAGCTTTCTTGCTGAAAGGGAAAAAGATTTTTTTGCAGATATCGAGGCTTTCCGGTCCGCTGATACGTATAACTGCTATCGCACCTCTGCCTGATGTGGCTGGCGCACAAATTGTTTCTCCTGTCCTTAACATAGTCAAGAGGCTGTTTTCACGCAAATGTATGAAACTTATACAAAAGGACAACAGTCGCTTAAGAAGCTTAAGTCTTACGCAACTGACATTTTAGCGCTCAAGGTTCTGAACTGTGAAATATGAATCCGTAACCTGAACCTTCTCTGTAATATTATTGAAGAGGATCTCGGATCTGCGCTTAGTTACTAGATTACTGGCTATCATGTTCGAAACCATGTATTTACCTTCAGGCATTGAGTAAAAGCTTTTAATTTCAATTGTCTTGAAGTGCTGATCATCAAAATTGTAGAACTCCATTTTATAGACCTGGTACTTGTCCATGCTTATATAGCTGACTTTCCTAGAATAACCGTATTCGTCAGCTTTATCATCATTTACAGGAAGGCTCTCAATGATCCATGTATTATCAGTTCCCGATCCGTCAAGATGTCGGCTTTTGAAGTCAGAAAGGTTAGGCGAACCCATATCGGCATTTGAGAACTCAGAGCTCATAAAACTCTTCCCATTCTCTGATGATGATATCCTGCGGGTTTTCTTCAGGGCAGGCATGAAAATCCAGATCTCATCAGATGCACTTTTATTATCAACTATAAGCATAGCGGTTCCTCTCACATCAGCCGGTTCAAGGAATTTTATCAGGCGTTTCTCAAGTCCTCCCGCAAAGCTCTTTGATGTCATTGAGATAGTCCTGTTCCGCGATGCTCCTGTCTTTTCAGTTATTGAGAGCTTAATAGTTGCCTGGAATGAACTGATAATTGAAAGCTCACGGGATTTACTCATTATCTGGTCAGCGTCAGGCAACTGGGCTGATACAGGATTAAGCCACATTATTGACATTAGTAAGATTATTGACTTTTTCATTTTTTCTGGTATTTGTATTTGTTAATTCATTTGCTATAAAAGCCGGTCTGAAGAGGACTATTATCGCAGGAACAATTATCAGTGCCCCGATCAGGCATGACCCGATAGAGATAACAGTGAGATAGCCAAAGAACCTGATCGATCTGAATCCCGAAATTATAAGAGGAGAGAAGCCTGCCATAACTGTTACTGCATTTATTATTATGCTCCGGCCAATTAAAGCAAGAGAGGCCTTTGTGGACTCTTCATATGATAATCCGTTTCTGATCTGGATATTGAAGCACCAGATATACTGGATAGTAAAATCCACACCAACACCGATCATTATTGACGAAAGCAGAGCAGTGGCTGCATCGAGTGCAATCCCGGCAAATCCCATGAATCCAAACATGATTAGTATTGAAGCAGCAAGCGGAACAGACCCTATAAATCCGCCTTTTGCTGACCGGAAGATAAACGATAGAAGTATTAAGACAGTTGCAAGAGCAAAGATCAGTGACAATGCCTGCCCTTTTATTATCGAAGCAGCGAAATCAGTCATAATAATTGCGTAACCTCCGATAGTTATCTCTGCAGGTATTGATGCAGTAAGCCTTTCAATCTGCGACTTCACATCCTTTATTATCCTGTTCTGAGGATCTGAAAGCCTTATCAGAACATGAGCCTTCGTGTTGTCAAGATTCATCATCTGGCTGAAATCATCAGGATCACCACTCATATTGTAAAGTTCGAACATCTGAGCTATGCTTTCCCTTGTTTCCGGAATATCATCATACCCGTCTTCAGCATCAGTATATATAGCTTTACTCATCTCTCTCACTGCCTGAGATATAGAAAATACCTGTCCGACTCCTGCCGTTTTTTCAATCGCCCTTGTGAGCTCATCAATTCCCTTCATCACGGCAGGATCTTTAATATCACCTGAAATCATAACTGAGATTGTCTGAGAACCTCCGAATTTCTTGTTAATCAATTCAGAAGCCATCTTAACCGGACTCTTTTTCGAGAAGTAATTCTCCTGGTTAGTTTCAATTTTCAGCATCATTATGCCCGCTGAAACTGCAACAGTGATGAAAACAGCACTAATCAGTATCCTGCGTGAGTATTTTATTATTATTCCGGATAGTCTGTCCAGAAACTTGTATAAACCGTCTGTCCCTCTTTTGCTTAATTTTCCCTCCTTCCTGATATCTCCCCTTGCGAACAGCAGGGAGGGTATATAGAAAAGGCTCATAAAAAGGGCAGCTGACACACCAATCCCCGCAAGCAGTCCAACCTGCCGGGCTGGTATAATTGAATGTGCCAATAGTCCCAGAACACCGGCAATTGTCGTCAGTCCGCTGAAAAGGATCGGCATTCTGAGCGAGTAAAGTAATTCCCTGATGATCCCTGTATTTGAATTTGTTTTACTTTCTAATCCAAGCTCCTGGTAACGCGCTATAAGGTATATGCCGTAATTATTAGCTACTGCAATAAGAATTATCGGTACAAGAATAACTATCATTGATAGCTTCCATCCAAACAGGGGGATCAGGCCCATGCTTATAGCTACTGATAATACAACAACCGAAAAGGGAATAGCTACGCTTTTCCAGTCTCCCAGGGAGATTTTAAGGATCAGAAGCATCAGTAAAAGAGCCACAGGCACCAGGATTACTGCATCCCGCCTGACATCTTTTATAATATATTGCCTTACATAGGGTAAGCCTCCTTTAAGGATGTCAGTACCTTTGCCATAAAGGCTAACAATTGAATCGATTTTATGCAGTGTTGAGTTTTCTGTTTCTGAGGTATTTATTGTTGCTGTTATTGAAGCAGTTGTCATATCTGACGATACGACAATATCCCTGGCAAATCTGTTATTCAGGATATTTTCTTTCAACTCATCCATCCCTTCCCTGTCAGTTGGAATTCTTCTTATAAGCGGATCTGCAACCATCATTTCATCGTTGCTTTCTATTGTCCGAACTGTAAATGGAGATATCCTGTCAGTAACTCCTGTAAGCTTTGACAACTCTCTATCTATCTCCTTGATCTTCTTTAGATTATTTTCAGTGAGTATTGTCGAATCGGAAATAAGAAGCATCACAATATCCTGGACCCCGAATTCCTTTTCTATCTTGTTTGTTTCTATTCTGGAGGGCATCCTGGACGGAATATAGTTCCTTATGTCGGGATCCGTTTTCGAAAAGGGTATAAGCAATCCAAGAGAGATGCCTGCTACAAGACAGGCAACTATTATAAACCAGCGGTATTTTATAATAAAATTGGTCATTTTTAAAAATTTACTTTAACACCTATCCTGAAGCAATTCATAAACTCATCTGCAATATCATAAAGGGAAGCTTCTTTTCCGGAAAAATATTCTCCGCCCGCTGTTATTGTCAGACCATCAGCAGGTTTCCATATTAATTCCGGCATAAGCATCAGGTCCTGTGATGTGAAGTTGTACATTGCTGTTAGCGACGGTGTCAGTTTCCCGTATAACAGATCAGCCTCAACTCTCAATACTCCTGAGTGATACCACTTTTTAAGCTGATAATTGTAAAGCCTGTTAAAGGCTGCTGCCTGAAGACGGATATACTCCTCAAAATTGAAACCGGGAGTTGAGAGGAAGGTAGTCAGAAGTGCAGGATCAATTTCTTCAGTCAACATTGGTTCGACAGCTGAAGGTTCAAAATGCGGGATTACCTTGGCAGAATATTCCAGTGTAATGCGCCAGTTACCTTTCATCCAGTCGACTCCGCTAACCAGTTTTATCTCCTCCAGTGGTACATATTCATAGGTTTTAAATGAGAGGTAGGGTCTTGTCCAGGCGGCTTCACCTCTTATTCCGAACTCTCCTATTGCCGCTTCAAAATCAATTCCTAAATTTCTGATCTTGTAGGGTTTTGCCCTTAGATCTGCAGACGGGAAAGGTATCATATTGATCGTATCAATTGAAAACCTTGTAAGTGCAATACCGGGCATTGGATCATAACCATCGAACCATGAAAGACTTAGATCGACTCCTTTCAGGTGAAGATCAGTTTTCAAACCATATGTGAACATCTTCCTTTCTGTCAGCAATGATTCAATCTGATAGATGTTTATATAGGAAGGAATGTCAACAGGCCCGATAAGAAGGCGCGAAGACCTGAAGTATGGAATACCCGCAGCCTGAATAGTCAGGACAGGGGAGGGATGCCACTTTAGCTCAGCCAGAAGATTTCCCATATCCATATCCTCATGATCGGTTGAACGGGAAACAAGGTTCTGAGGACTTAGTTTTTGGGTGGGATTTGTGAAGTCTGCCCGGCCCCATTTTATTATCTTTTGCCCGACACTGATATCCCACTTTTTCCCGCTCACAGTTACAAAAGCTTCTCTGAGGTCAAATCTGTTAACAGGTTCTGAAAATTCTGTTCCGTAGCGGTATCTCAGATCTGCAAATCCTTTAAAATGAGTGCCGTCGCTGATGTCTGCCTTTAATGCAAAATCTGAAAATGAACTTGGTATGTTGAATTTATTGTCAGAGTCCCTGAAATTTCCATAAAAACCGCCTCTTACAAAGCCATACAGGCTTTTGCTGACCGGATTTTCACTCAAATTTAAATTATCTCCCTCCTGACCGGATGCTGTTCCCGTAACAAGGAATAAAAACGCAGCTATCCTGAATGAAATGCAGTTCATAATTCTTTTTTCAGCAAAGGAAGGATAAGTATGCACGCGCATCGTCTGATCCGGCTATCCCGCACCTGCATTTTTGCGAAATATGGTACGTGCCGCTTGGGATGTACTAAGCGAAAACAAGTAAGGGGAAACAGGATTGACTAAGGGGAGTGTATTGGTCTATCCTTTTATGCCGGTTTTCTTTTCGCGGTATTCGCTTGGTGTAATTCCTGTTATGTTCTTGAATATTGTGTTAAAGGTAGTTTTGGAATTAAAACCCGAGTCGAAGGCAATAGCAAGGATTGTGAAATTGTTATTTTTTGGATCCTCAAATCTCGAAATAACCTCCCTTACCCTGTACTCATTGATGAAAGTAAAGAAATTTCTGCCGTGTTTTTCATTCAGGACCTGTGTTATATGGTGACGGGGTATGCCGGTTAACTCTGAGAGATCCTGAATACTAAGATCCCTGTTCAGGTACGGTTTCTCATTTTCCATCACTGAAATAAGCTGATTCAGATAGATAATGGCTTGCTTATCCTTAAGACCGCTCTTAGTATATTTTTCCGATTCTTTCCCGTAATCCCCGCTAAATTTTATCTCTGCACCAAATATTTCCGGCTGTTTTATAACATAGAAACTATAGGCAAATGAGAATAGTGCAATAAAACCGAAAACTGCAAAATAGGGGTCAAAGGGGATTATGTCACCAATCATGTTCAGGCCTCCCAGGACAAAAAGGACAAGGAAGGCAACATAAAAACTAATTGAGAGTATCTTCAGCCAGTTAAGCGTGATAACTCCTGAGGTAAAGGAAACAAGATCCTGCAGGTAGCGCTGGTGTTTTCTTATCTCAATAAATGAAAGTATACTGTAAACCGTTACCGAAAGAAAAAAAGCCGTACTGTAAACGATCCTTAATGAGATGAACCTGTCAGGAGCAAAAAAATCCCGCAGATCCTCAAGGAGAGGGACTTCCCTGAATATCACCGAAACGGCAAAGAACACTAAGAAAGGAATAGAATGCAAGAGATTGATCCAGTTGAATTTACGCTCCGGATTTGTCATAGACCTTACATAGAGGTAAAGCAGCGGACCATAGGTAAATGCAATGAAAGGGAAAGCATACATTTCAATTACCCTGGAATTGAGCAGGGCAAATATCAACTCTATGCATAAAAGAAAAAGCCAGGCTGCCATCAACCTGTTGGCAACAGTAAAAGGCTTTTTTGTGGATATAAGCAAGCCGGCAAAAAATGATTGCGATATCCCGATATATATCACAGGATCTATATTCACCTTTCCTGAAATTAATTTTCCTACTCAAATATAACGAAAAGGGGAGAGAATTAGGTATTTTTGAGTTTGAAGTAATTATCAATTTATATGTAACACCAAATGGAAAAAGGTGCAAGATGCAGGGTGCAGGGTGCAAGGTGCAAGGTAAAACCAAAGCAGCTTACGTTTTTTACCCTGCAACATGCAAGCTTCATCAATTTTATTTGGGAAAATTACTAAATAGCTAATCATGAGCATCTTATTGAACCGGAACTCAAGAGTCATAGTTCAGGGATTCACCGGAAGTGAGGGTACTTTCCATTCCTCACAGATGATAGAATACGGAACAAGGCTTGTCGGAGGTATTACACCTCAGAAAGGCGGACAGCGGCATCTTGGTTTGCCGGTATTTAATACAGTTCGCGAAGCTGTAAGCGAAACTGCTGCTGATGTTTCAGTAATATTTGTCCCGCCTGCTCATGCGGCAGATGCCATAATGGAAGCAGCAAGTGCAGGGATTAAACTGATTGTTGCAATAACTGAAGGCATACCCGTGTCGGAGATGGTAATCGTCAAGGAATATATTAAATCATTTGACTGCAGGCTTATAGGGCCGAATTGCCCCGGCATAATTACTCCTGGTGAAGCCAAGGCAGGGATTATGCCAGGCTTTATTCACCGTAAAGGTACAATCGGGATTATTTCAAGGTCAGGAACTCTTACATATGAAGCAGTCGATCAGGTCTCAAAACTGGGACTGGGACAGTCAACCTGCATAGGGATAGGAGGAGATCCGATTGTTGGCACATCAATACTGGATGCAGTGCAACTAATGATGCAGGACGATGGCACTGAACTTATTGTTATAATTGGTGAGATAGGAGGAAGCATGGAGACTGATGTAGCATACTGGATGAAGGAAAATAGTATAAAACCTGTCGTGGGATTTATTGCAGGTCAGACAGCTCCTAAAGGAAGAAGAATGGGGCATGCAGGCGCAATAATAGGAGGGAAGAACGATACAGCTCCCGCGAAAATGTCAATAATGAGAGAATGCGGCATCATTGTCGTTGAATCCCCTGCCGAAATTGGCAATACTGTGGCAAAGGCATTAAGGCGTTAAGGTGTTACGGCTTTAAGGCATTACGGCTTTAAGGCTTTAAGCCCAGTGTCCTCCCATACTATAAGACTCCAGGACTCTAAGACTATAAGACTTTCTTCCTATATTTGCACCACAAATTATTAAAACATGGGACTACTAACAGGAAAAACAGCATTAATAACCGGAGCATCAAGAGGTATCGGAAAAGCCATCGCAATGATGTTCGCAAAGGAAGGCGCTGATATTGCCATTACAAATATTGCGGATGACGAGGATTTCAGAAATGCAGTAATTGAAATTGGCAAGTATGGCACCAGGGTTAAAGGATATGTTTCTAACGCTGCTGATTATACTGATTCTCAAAAAGTGGCGGCTGAGGTAATCAAAGATTTCTCCGGCATTAATATACTTGTCAATAATGCAGGGATCACCCGCGATGCACTTTTAATGAGAATGACTGAAGAACAATGGGATACAGTTATAACTGTCAATCTTAAATCAGTGTTTAACCTGACTAAAGCTGTGATAATGCAGATGGTAAAAGGTAACGGCGGGTCGATTATAAATATGAGTTCAGTAGTAGGAGTGTCAGGCAATGCAGGACAAAGCAACTATGCAGCATCAAAAGGAGGCATAATAAGCTTCACAAAGAGCATTGCAAAAGAAATGGGGTCCAGAAACATTAGATGCAATGCAATTGCACCGGGATTCATAATATCTGAAATGACTGACAAACTGCCGGAGAATGTAAAAACGGAATGGGTCAACAAGATCCCCCTTAAAAGAGGCGGAACACCCGACGATGTGGCCAACGTAGCTCTTTTTCTTGCATCGGACCTGTCTTCTTATGTTAATGGACAAATAATTCATGTGTGCGGAGGTATGTTAACTTAAAAAATTTTATTATATTTACAGCTTCGCAGGGTGTCTATCCTTTTAGCACGAGGAAATGCAGCGAGACATATTTATTCCACACTTATTTTAAACAGACACCCTGCTTCTTTTTTTTATACCCTTTCATTTAATGACTAATACTTTTTTTTATCTGATTATTATCTTCCCGGTCGCCGGATACATAACAGAGAGATACCTTGAGCACCTTAATTCTGGAACGTGGTCCGATAAACTGCCTGATCAGCTTAAAGGGATCTGCCCTGATGAAGACTACAGAAAATCACAATTATATGATAAAGATAATAAGAAGCTTTCCTTCTGGTCTTCATCATTTAACCTGATAGTGATCCTTGCAATGATCATTCTCGGAGGTTTCGCCTTTTTGGATGATGCTGCCAGGAATATAAGCCAGAATATGATAATAGTCGCCCTTGTATTCTTTGGAATAACAGGCCTGGCCTCAGACCTGATAAACATTCCCTTCAGCTGCTTCGACACCTTTGTTATCGAAAAAAAATACGGGTTTAATACAATGACTATCAGAACATATATTAGTGATCATCTGAAGTCCTGGTTAATTGCACTTATTGTAGGTGCACCAGTTCTTGGTCTAATAACCTGGTTTTATTATAAGACCGGATCATTATTCTGGATTTACGCATGGATACTAATAACTGTATTTTCAGTCTTTATGAATTTCTTTTACTCGGAGCTTATAGTACCCCTTTTCAACAAACAGACTCCTCTGCAGGAAGGCTCTCTGAGGGACAAGATAGAGGATTTTGCGGTTAAGACAGGTTTTCAGTTAAATAATATTTTCGTTATTGACGGTTCAAGAAGAAGCACGAAGAGCAACGCATATTTTTCCGGTTTCGGTAAAAAGAAAAGGATAGTACTGTTTGACACTCTGATAAACGAAATGACTGAAAATGAAATTGTTGCAGTACTTGCACATGAGATAGGACATTACAGGAAGAAACATGTACTCACCGGAATTGTCTTTTCAGTAATACTGACAGGACTTATGCTTTTCCTTTTTTCACTTGTGGCAGATAATCCGGAGCTTTCACTTGCCCTTGGAGCTGAAGAACCAGGTTTCCACCTGGGGCTGATAGTTTTTGGAATATTGTACAGTCCGCTTTCTCTTGCTATTGGATTGATTTCCAATATTATTTCACGAAAACATGAATTTGAGGCTGATAAATTCGTAAGGGATAATAACTATGGACCTGCTCTCAGCGATGCTCTTAAAAAGCTCTCCGTAAAAAATTTATCAAATATGATGCCTCATCCTCTGTATGTGTTTTTCCATTATTCACATCCACCCTTACTGCAAAGACTTAAAAATCTGGAGTGAAATTTCCTATATTTGCATCATGCCTCCTTAGCTCAGCCGGTAGAGCAGCTCATTCGTAATGAGCAGGTCGTGGGTTCGAGTCCCATTGGAGG
>CAYNRI010000033.1:0-26333 GCA_964399575.1 uncultured Rikenellaceae bacterium | reverse complement strand
TACAATATCCTTGTTTATCTTGTTTATCATATTCTGGAACAGCTCGTAGGATTCAAACTTATAGATAAGGAGAGGATCCTTCTGTTCATATGTTGCATTCTGTACTGATTGCTTCAGTTCATCCATCTCACGCAGATGCTCTTTCCAGGAATCATCAATAGTAGCAAGGACAACAGTCTTTTCATAGGACCGGGCGAGCTCTTTTCCCTCTGATTCGGCAGTAGCTTTCAGGTTTGTCACCACCTGAAATACCCTGACACCGTCAGATATTGGGACCACAACATTTTCGTAAGCGTGCGCCATCCTGTCATAGACATCTTTCAATACAGGATAGGCCTGTTGTGAGATACTCTCAACCTTTCTTTTATATGTCTCGAGAACCTTTGAATAAACTTTCTCAACGATCTCATCAGCAGAGCTTTTCAGGAATTCTGCTGACGGCACCGGTGAATCCATTGAGAATGACCTTATCAGGTCAAAATCAAAGCTTTCAAAATCACCAGCTTTGGTGTATGTACCAACCATTGAGGTAATAACATCATACATTGAATTTGCGATGTCTACACTAAGGCGTTCCCCAAGCAGTGCATGCTTTCTTTTCTTGTATATCACCTCCCTCTGGGAATTCATCACGTCGTCATACTCAAGAAGCCTCTTACGTATGCCGAAGTTATTCTCTTCCACTTTCTTCTGAGCCCTCTCAATTGATTTTGTGATCATTGGATGCTGAATCATCTCACCTTCCTTCAGACCCAGTTTATCCATTATTCCGGCAATCCTCTCGGATCCGAAAAGACGCATCAGTTCATCCTCCAGAGACACGAAAAACTGTGAGGATCCAGGATCACCCTGCCTGCCTGATCGTCCTCGCAACTGCCTGTCAACCCTTCTTGATTCGTGTCTTTCAGTTCCAACAATAGCTAATCCCCCCGCTCTTTTTACCTCTTCAGTCAGTTTTATATCAGTTCCGCGGCCTGCCATATTTGTTGCAATAGTTATAGTCCCTGGTTTACCAGCTTCAGCAACTATTTCTGCTTCTCTCTGATGGAGTTTAGCATTAAGGACATTGTGCTTCAGCCCCTTCATCTTAAGCATTCTGCTTAGTAACTCGGATATCTCCACAGATGTAGTACCGACGAGCACCGGTCTTCCGGCCCGGTTCATTTCAACTATCTCGTTTATTACAGCATTATATTTTTCCCTCTTTGTCTTGTAAATTATATCTTCCCTGTCATCTCTGACAACTGGTTTATTTGTCGGTATTACAACAACATCGAGTTTATAAATGTTCCATAACTCACCTGCTTCGGTTTCTGCTGTACCTGTCATACCTGCAAGCTTATGGTACATTCTGAAATAGTTCTGAAGTGTTATTGTAGCGTAAGTCTGGGTGGCAGCCTCAACTTTGACGTTTTCCTTTGCTTCGATAGCCTGATGGAGTCCGTCGGAATATCTTCTGCCTTCAAGAATTCGTCCTGTTTGTTCATCGACTATTTTAACCTTATTATCCATGACAACATATTCGACATCTTTGTCAAAGAGAGTCCAGGCTTTCAGAAGCTGTGTCATGGTGTGAACACGTTCAGATTTAATTGAAAAATCTGCCAGGAGTTCATCCTTAAGTTTTAGTATTTCCTTCTCAGTTTTACCCGATCTTTCAAGGTCGGCTATTTTCGAGCCGACGTCAGGGAGGATAAAGAAACTTGCATCTTCCACGGATGTTGAGATCAGGTCGAGTCCTTTCTCTGTAAGTTCTATCGAATTAGCCTTTTCATCAATCACAAAATAAAGCTCATCCGTCACTTTCGGCATTTCCTTGCTGTTATTCTGCATGTAAAAATTCTCAGTTTTCTGAAGAAGCGTCCTGTTTCCCTCTTCACTAAGGAATTTTATAAGAGCATTGTTTTTTGGTAAACCTTTGAATGCCCTGAGCAGAAGCATGCCTCCTTCTTCATTCTTACCTTCAGAGATTAGGCGTTTTGCATCAGCAAGTATTTGTGTAACAAGCCTTTTCTGGGCACCCACAAGCTTGTCCACCTTAGGTTTAAGTTCATCAAACTGCTGGGAGTCGCTTTTAGGTGTAGGACCTGAAATTATCAAAGGTGTTCTGGCATCATCAATAAGAACAGAATCGACCTCATCAACTATTGCATAATGATGTTTCCGCTGGACTAAGTCTTCAGGATTAATGGCCATATTATCCCTGAGGTAATCAAATCCGAACTCATTATTTGTTCCGAAAGTTATGTCGGCGAGATAAGCTTTTCTCCTGTCAGCAGAATTGGGCTGGTGTTTATCGATGCAATCAACAGTAAGGCCGTGAAACTCATATATAGGGCCCATCCACTCTGAGTCCCTTTTTGACAGGTAGTCATTTACTGTTACAATATGAACGCCTCTGCCTGCAAGAGCATTAAGGAACACGGGCAGAGTAGCAACGACTGTTTTTCCCTCACCTGTTGCCATCTCGGCAATTTTACCTTTATGCAGTGCCACCCCTCCGAAAAGCTGGACATCGTAATGGACCATATCCCATACAATCTCATTACCTCCGGCAATCCAGGTGTTTTTCCAATGCGCCTTGTCGCCTTGTACGATTATACTTCCCCTTTTCGCAGCAAGATCTTTATCAAATTGTCGTGCTGTTACAACAAGTTCTTCATTTTCCTTAAAACGCCTTGCTGTCTCCTTCACAATTGCAAAAGCAACAGGAAGCAACTCATCAAGAATGCCTTCAAGCTTTGAGTCAATATTCTTTTCTATCTTATCGATCTCAGTATAGATCTCCTCTTTTCTGTACACATCTTCTTCAGATTCAGCTTTTTCCTTAAAGGATCTTATTTGATTCTCATCCTCCTCAAGCCGGCTGTGCAGTTCCTTTTTCAACTCCAGGGTTTTGTCTCTGAGCTGATCATTTGTCAGATCTTTTATCTTAGCAAATTCAGCATGTACCTTTTCGACATAAGGATTTATCTCCTTCATGTCCCTCTCATATTTATTCCCAAGGAACAGACCAAGGACTTTATTTATGACGCTCATCGTTTAGCTTCTTATATACTTGAAATAAAACGCAAAATTAGTTTATTTTTCAGATAATATGTTCCCAAACCAGTTTCATATAAAAAGAAGAGGTTACCGTTTCTATTATTGTAAAAGAATTTATCTCGACAGTATGTATTTCAGAGTCCTGATTCCATTAGATTGATGAAGAACAATCAGATACAGTCCTGCAGGATATTCCGAAATATCAATACTGATCTCTCTGCCTCCTTCAGAAACTCCCTGTTTGATAAGGGCCCCCACTGAATTGTATATGCTGTATTTAAAAGCTTGCGTATTTTCACCTTCAAGTTGACCAATAGTAAAATATCCCGCACCCGGGTTAGGATAGATAACAGGAGACACAGATTCTGTATCGTCTATCCCATCAATTATCGGTCCTATGTGTAGATCCTCAATTGCCCATCCCCAGCCATGAGCATAAGGGTCTGAAAATAATCTGAACCTGACTATCATCGGATCACCGGAAGAAATATGTGATGAGACCCTTGGAAATATAGTATGTTTTACCATTATTGATCCCGTTCCAACAAATGTTGAGTTATCTTCCTCAATTGATCCGGTATATGCTTCCAACCAGGAATTATTTATCCTGCTGTCATATCCATCAGCCAGCGGGAACCAGGTTTTGCCGTAATCCTTAGAACCTTCAACAATAACATAATCATAGAAATATGATGACCCGAAATCATAACCCTCTTCTCCGGGTTCAACAAGGACAATCTCTTTATAACTAATAATCATTCCCTGATCATCATAAATGACAGGAGTTCTGAGCATTGCTGTGTAACCTATACTGTCTCCTGTTTCTTCCGGGCTTTCATAGGGATGAGGTGTGTGAAGTCCATAATTAGTGAATCCCTTGGGCTTCAATATTTTCATCCCGTCCAGGAAGAAATCAAATGATGAGTTAGTAAAATCAGTAGAATAAGAATTTTCAGCTGCATTAATTTTCTCAATCAGAGCGGCAAAGAATTCTCCTTCACCAGGGTATACCCTGCTGTTCGGGACTCGGGCTTTATCAATTGCTATTATCCTGTAATTGAATTTATCCCCGCCTTTCAATGCAAAAGATTCAGTATTTAAAGAATTACTATAACCTTCCTTTCCATCTGATTGGAGTCCTATAGAATACAATTCACCCTCGTTAAGCTTGTATTCGAGATAAACTGTATCTACTCCGATATTGTCAGCAACATTCAATTCAAAAAATATCGTATCGACAGTCTCGAAATAAAATTTTTGGGGAGAATACGTAATAACAGGTTTCACAGTATCGATACCGATATATGTTGAATAATGAAATTTATCTGTATAGGACGGCAGCCTGTATATCCTCGAAAAATCATCTTCCACAAAGAGATGGTAATCAAAGCTGCTGCCGTAATAAGGTATTGTAAGGGAGCTTGAATAATTATTATCGCCAGCCAGTGAAGTAAGAAATACTGTATCACGCTCAGCCGGATCATCATAACCGTTAAAAGTATAAACGAGGCCCACCCTGTCACGATTATAAAGAGTATCTGATCTTATTTCAGCAGAAATTGTTATCTCCTCAAGGGATTCTTCGGTATCCTTAAGCTCTTCATGAACAATCCTGGTGTTTATCCAGCCCATATCGCCGAGCATCGACATTGTCAGTTTTCCCGGATCATGTATTGCTTCACCAAGATCTGCAAAGGGAGTCATAAGCTGGTCTGCCTCAAGTGTTTCTTTTTCATCAAGGTGAGCTATACTTGATCCGGGATCAAAAATTGACGGAGCATACAGTTTAGCTCTTTTTCCTGAGGTATAATTGCTCAGCAGGGGGCTGTTAAAATATAATTCTTTGCTTGTAAACTGCTGATTTAACTCTGGTGAAGGGTTATTGAAGTATAAAGTATCTGTCAGCCTTTTACCATCCAGACTCTCAACGAATGTATCAAAAATAAGAGGAATGGAGTTTAGTCCATAGGACCCTGTCCATTTTCCTTTTGTCATACTGTCGACAAAACCCAGGCCGTGGATAAGCTCATGCAATACAACTGTTACCATGTCGTATTTGGAGCTTGGAGTAGCACCATCCGTTCCGAAGTACCAGGCAGCAGAACTGTTGAAGGTCAGTTCAATATCTTCTTCACTTTCTCCGTTATAATCCTTCCCGGCGATTTTTTCACCAAGAGCTACGGGGTAATAAGCGTATGGATTAAGTGCATTAATGCCCCATCCGGCAAGGAATGCGGTTGATGAAGAGTTAGCAAGAACCCCCTCATTTGTCAGAGCCTTCCAGGTCGCCTTGATCCTTAGTGAAGTACCCTCAGGCAATAAGGATCCGAGTATTGAAACAGCATAGTTAAAAGCTGCTTTAGGTGCTTCCGGAAAATCAACATAAATAACTGATATTAAGGCTTCTTGCTGAGCACCTCCTTTCTGAAGAAATTTAGCCGGCGGAGGTATAAATATCCTGTTAACCTTATTGCCGGCATAACATACCGAATTTACCGGCAAAATTAATCCGGGGTCCCGCATATTAAATGCAGAAACATTCCTGACAAGTAAGGCGCCCAGAAGAAACAGAATCAGTCTTTTCATTCAGAAGCTGAAGCATTATCTTTCTGTCCCCTGAGGTTCATAATATCCCTGTCGAACTGATACAGGTGATTTTTGCCACCCAGACTAAGCTTATCAATAATTGTCTGAACTGAAGCCTCTTCCTCATCCTGCTCAGTAACGAACCACTGAAGGAAATTATGAGTATTGTAATCCTTTTCTGCCAGAGCCAGCTCAACTATCTCATTAATACTGGCTGTAATAAACTGTTCATGCTTGAGGACTTCCTTAAACATCTCGTCGACATTTTTATATTCTACAGGCGGTTTCTTGAACGCAGGGATTATAGTTTTTCCTCCTCTTTCGTTTATGTACTTTATAAACTTGAGCATATGCATCTTTTCTTCCTCGGCCTGGGCATACAACCATTGACCAACACCGGCAAGACCATTAGTTTCAGCCCATACAGCCATTGCCAGATAGAGATTAGATGAATAACCTTCCCTTTCAACCTGTCTGTTACAGATATCTTCTACTTTTTTCTTTAACATAATTATAGGTTTTAAAATATTTCAATATAACAACTGTTATTCAGATAAGTTCTGTTCCAGTACAAAAGTATTAACTTAACTTATATCTAAATTAAAAGTTTTTTTAAATTCTTTCAGATCAGGATACTTTGACTGGAGATAATTATATTTCTGCTCATCTGTATACAAAATTTCAGTATCGTCGGTTTGGTCAACAGATGTCTCAATCTCCAGTTCAGTGATTCTGAATCTGCTCAAAAGAAAGCCGGAGAGTTTTTGTTTATAGTTCTGGACAAATATATCCTTTTGTGCAGCATTTGTCAGATGGATCTTAATTGTATTCTCTTCATCAAGTTCCGTTTTTATCGATTTGAACATACTAATTATGCGCGGACCCTCACCTTTCAGTTCATTAATGAATTCCTGCCAGGCAGTTGCAAGAGTTTCTAAAGTCAGATCATCCTTAGCCTTATCATCTGTTGATAGATCATCATTAGCCGCAGTTATGTTGTTCAGATTGATACCCGGAGGTTCCTCCGTACCTGAAATTACCTCCCTGATTGAGAAAGATCTGACTTCCTTTTCTATATTTGGCTGATGCCTTGAAATAAAACCCGGATTCTTAGCAGGAGCTTTTTTCTCAGGGTTTTCAGATTCCCGTACTATCTCTGATTTGGAAGGCAGAGGGATAACATCATTATTTGAGCTCAGCTGTCTGGTCTCAGGCTTTTTTTTTTCAGGATCACTGATGGGATCAGCAATTATCCTGCACATCTGGATTAATGCAAGTTCGACATGAAGACGGGGATTCTTGCTATTCTTATATGTGATATCACAGTTACTCCCAATTTCAAGGGCTTTGTAAAGAAAACTTACCGGGCATTCCAATGCCTGTTCAGCATACCTCTGCCTTACGGAGGGAGTCGTTTCAAGCAGTTGCAGGGTAGATTCGTCCTTGCTTACAAGCAGATCGCGCAGATGACTGTTAAGTCCCGAAATAAAGTTATGCCCATCGAATCCTTTTTCAAGAATCTCATTAAAAGTAACAAGAAGAGTTGAAAGATTATTTCTAAGAGCACCTCCGACAATTTTGAAGTAGTATTCGTAATCAAGTACATTGAGATTCTCGATGACATCCTTATAAGTCATTTTTCTACCGCAAAGGCTGACTATCTGATCGAAAATCGACAATGCATCCCTGAGAGCGCCATCAGCTTTTTGTGCAATAATATGGAGAGCCTCCACTTCTGCTGATACTGACTCGTTATGAGCCACATAAATAAGGCGGTTCACTATATCCTCGATTTTAATACGGTTAAAATCGAAGATCTGGCATCGTGACAATATAGTCGGGATAATCTTGTGTTTCTCTGTTGTTGCAAGGATGAAGATTGCATGAGCCGGGGGCTCTTCCAGTGTTTTCAGGAATGCATTGAATGCTGATGAGGAAAGCATATGAACCTCATCGATTATATAAATACTGTATTTCCCAATCTGGGGAGGGATCCTTACCTGCTCATTAAGGCTTCTTATATCTTCAACTTTATTGTTTGATGCTGCATCAAGTTCGTGTATATTAAAAGACCTCAGGGTGTTAAATGACTGGCATGACTCACAGGTCTCGCAAGGATCGCCATTTTCCCTTAGGTTGAAACAGTTTATTGTTTTAGCAAAAATCCTTGCACATGTTGTCTTGCCAACCCCTCTGGGTCCGCAAAAGAGATAAGCCTGAGCAAGGTGCTTACCTTTAATTGCATTTTTAAGAGTGTTTGTTATAGCATCCTGGCCCACTACCATACTGAATGTGGCAGGACGATATTTGCGTGCTGATACAATAAAATTCTCCATTCTCTTTCTTTATGCAGCCTGATCGCTTAACTTTACAAATATAGTTAAAAAGGCTTCTGCAAAAGAGTGCTTCCAAAAAATAGGAAAACTATCATTGTTGCAGGTTAGAGACACCGGTTTAAGTAATAATTTTCAGGTGATTATTTTTTGATTAAAGGAAAAATGTTGTACTTTTGCAGGCCAAATTAATTTAAAATTAAGATAATAAACTATGTTAAACAATTACGAAACCGTTTTCATTGCAACTCCCGTTTTGTCTGAGAATCAGATGAAGGAAGCGGTACAGAAATTCAAGAAGATCATCACCGAAAATGAAGGTGAGATCATTCATGAAGAGAACTGGGGCCTGAAGAAGCTGGCCTATCCTATTCAAAAAAAATCGACAGGGTTTTATTACCTGATAGAATTCAAAGGTGAAGGGAACCTCATTGAAAAGCTGGAAGTCCAGTATCGTCGTGATGAGAGGATCATCAGGTTTCTTACTTTCCGGATGGAGAAGTTTGCAGTTGAATATGCTGAGAAAAAGAGGAAACAGAAAGAATCAGTTAAAACAAAGGAGGAATAAGAAATGGCACAGAATGAATCAGAAATCAGATACTTAACGCCTCCAACTGTTGAGGTAAAAAAGAAGAAATACTGTCGGTTCAAGAAAAACAAGATCAGGTATATCGATTATAAGGATCCGGAATTCCTGAAAAAGTTCCTGAACGACCAGGGGAAGATACTTCCCCGGAGGATTACTGGCACATCGCTCAAATACCAGAGAAAAGTGGCAAAAGCTGTAAAAAGAGCCAGACATATAGCACTTCTGCCTTACGTAACTGACTTGTTAAAATAGGAGGACTTTAAAATGGATGTGATTTTATTACAGGATGTTCCAAAACTAGGACAAAAGGATGATATGGTGCATGTAAAAAACGGCTATGGCTGGAATTATCTATTACCCAAAGGATATGCAGTTGCAGCAACACCTTCTGCAAAGAAGATGCATGCAGAGAATCTGAAACAAAGGGCACATAAGGAAGAAAAAATCAAAGCCGAGGCTATGACACTGGCTGAAAAGATGGAAGGTCTTAAGGTTGTTGTCGGTGCAAAAACAAGTACTTCAGGTAAGATATTTGGTTCAGTTAATACAATTCAGTTAGCCGAAGCCCTAAAGGAAAAAGGTTTTGAAATAGACAGAAAAAGCATTACTCTGCCTGAAGACCAGATCAAAGAGATCGGAAACTATAAAGCTGTTGTTAAATTACACAGGGAAGTAAAAGTAGAGATCGATTTTGAAATAGTCGCTGAATAAGCGGCTCTTCTTCATGAAAGAAATAAGAGGAGGGTGTCTCAAAAGCCAGCAGGATTACCCCCTGCCCCCTAAAGGGGGTTCTCTAAAATGCTGAATATCAGAAAGTCCCCTTTAGGGGATTTAGGGGTGGATAAAGAGAGGCATGTTTTTGAGACATCCTCCTTTTATTTTACCGCTATAGTCTCAATTTCAACAAGTGCTCCCAATGGCAGCTCTTTAACAGCAAATGCAGCCCTGGCAGGCTGATTCTCAAAATAATACTGCCCGTAAACCTCATTCATTGGTTTGAAATTCGACATATCTGTGAGGAAACAAGTCGATTTTACAACCTCCCCGAAACTATAACCTGCAGCTTTAAGTATTGCCTCAATATTCTTCATGACCTGTTGCGTCTGAACCTTAACATCTCCCTCTGCAAGTTTTCCAGTCGCCGGGTCAATAGCCACCTGACCTGATATATAGAGGGTGCCGTTAATCTCTACAGCCTGGCTGTAAGGTCCGATAGCTGCAGGGGCAGCCTCTGTATTTATTATTCTTTTCATTTATAGGTGTTTTAATAGTTATCGTGGTAATCTTTTGTTCTCTGGTATTTAAGATCGGATAATACTGCAGCCTTGACCCTGATTGTGAATTCCCAGCTTTTCATTGTTCCGTTTGGAATCCAGCTGAAGCTCATGTTCCAGCAATGAAGGTCACGTACAACTGATATCTGGGTAGTTGTTATTTCCTTCTCAGCGAAATCATAGCCTGTCCGGTATGTTATATCCATCTTTTTTGTCAGAGCCAGATGGCCGTTTATAGAAAGGAATTGTGATAGTGACGATTTTGCTAATCTGGAATAATCAACCCTGTAACTAACATTCATTGTCCAAGGCACATCAAATTTCATATAGCCGTACTCGTCGAAAACATTTGACGAGACAGTTTCAGCGGAAAAACCTGCCGCACCTGCCTGATCCATCTGAGGGTAGGAAGCAGCCGGGACCTGCACAGGTGCTGTTGCAGCTGGTTTTTTAGTCTTTCCTTCAAATAATCGGTCGAGGCTGAAATCAATAGTTGCTGACACATTTTTAAGGCGCATAAGTTTCCTGTCTGTCGATAAGTAGTAAGATCCTATCTCTTTCCCGTTATTATCAAGGCCGTAAAGTGAAAAAGAGCTGCTCCCCGATATGCTTATGTTCTTAAACAATGTTGTGCGCATCACCATTGAGATCGGGGCCCATCGCATAGAATCACCAAAAATATTGTAGGAAGTGTTGATCCCGAAGTTCTCTATAATAGAGACTTTCTGCGGTTTACCGGTAGTATCATTGCGCTCAAAGACCTTTGCTTCAAGAAGATTTGTAAGACTGAAAGAGACAGCGCCGTTTTTTTGAGCAAGAGAAGGTGTTCCATAAATTCCCCCCTGAAAGATAGAATACTCTTCTGTCCGACCTGTTGTATCAGCCTGAACCTTCCTGTACATATTTGTAGCAAGTTGTCTCAAATATGGAACGTAACTAAATGACACAGACGGTTTTATTACATGACGGATTGCCTGTATCCTTGAGGTTTGGCTTGTAAATTCGTAAGTCCCGAATATCTGTGGACTATAGCCTGCGCTTATAGATGGTTTAAGGGCATGTCCGTAAAAAAATCCCCTTGTTGTATCAATAAGTGCTGATGGATTGACGGCTCCCGTTATTGGATTAACAAAATCAGGATTCCAGGTCTTATCAATTTTCTGAGTGTAAATGACACCCTCATAAGAGACCTGCGGGGATATCGAGAAATTATTAAAAGGTCTGAACTGGATACTCAATGGTATTCTGTGAGTAAACCCATTCTGCATATTATCCCAAACCCTTGAAGTAAATAGCAGGCTGTCTTTTGTTGTGATCCTGTTGTCAAGTGAGGCGGAATATTGCAGCTGAAGATCCTGGTACCATTTTCCTGATCCAGCTTTGCCAAGCTTTTTAAAAGGGTAAATCCGTGAAGCGCTGAAACTGACCTTCGGAAGATTCAGGTTTACAATATCAGTTTTTGTATTCTGGCTATGGTTCATACTTACCGAGAGGTTTAAAGGAGTGCCGGTCCAGCTTTTTGAATAGCTTATGGATGATTGTTTTGTTGTTGTAATGAATTGCTCTATCTGGTAACTGTTGTTCCTGTCAAATCCCGATGAACTCATATCGACGCTCGCACTGAATCGTGATCCCGGCCTGGCCTTGGCATCCTGGTTAAATGTCCAGCCCAGACTGTAGTTTGTTGATGCTTTATAATCCGACAATCCTTTATGTCCTGATATATTTTTGGCGTAACTGAATGAAAAATTACCTGAATACTTATACCGTTTATTATAAGCAGTCTGGGCAGTTGCCATCCATGTTCCGTTAGTGTAGATACTGCCTTTCAGTGTCAGATCAAAATAGTCGCTTATAGCAAAATAATAACCTCCGTCTGTAAGAGCATACCCTCTGCCCTCTTCATAATGGACCTTTGGCATGATTATTCCCGATTCAGCACTTTTTGTCTGAATCGGAAAAAATCCAAAGGGAAGATAAAGAGGTAAAGGTATTCCTTCAAGTACCAGATGACCAGGACCTGAGATTATCTTTTTTCCCGGATACACCCTTGCTTTTGGCAGGCTTATATAGAAATGAGGGATCTCAGCATCGCATGTGGAATATGTGCTTTTATAAATATTTGAAGTTCCATCGTCAAGCATCTTCCCCACAGAGCTTCGAAGCAATCCTTCATCCTGTTTAGTAACTATTACCTTGACAACTGCCATTCCTGTTTTGAAATTATACCTGAGAGTATCTGTTTCATATTTTTGTGTACCGACTTCAAGAACAGGTTTGCCTCTTACCTCACCTGTTGAATCCGGAAGACCGACTGCAAATACCTCGCTAGTCTCCATATTGAACTCGATTGAATCGGCAGAGATCCTTATATTGTCATAATTGACAACTGCGTTATCAACAATTGTGGCTTTTTTATTTAACAGGTCGTTTTTAATATACCCGTTGGAAGTATATGTCACCTGTTTTTCGATTGCATCGCCGGATATTCGTTTAAGCCCTATTATTGTATCTGTAACGGTGGAATCCCTTACCGGCTGAGCTTGATTCTGAATTAACACATCACCCTGTGATAATAACGAAATTGACTGGACCATCACGAGGAGCACTACAAGTAACCGCTTTTCAGTAAAAAAATACAACTTAAATACTATTTTTGTATAGTTTTTGTGTGACGTCATGATGTCAGCGGCAAAACTATTAAAAAAACATGAACATAAGATGCGTATAAATATTAAAAACGGCAAACATCATACCATTAATATATATGCAATATATCTCCTGTTACTTCCGGCCATTTTCTTAATTGCTTCGCCTGTTCTTGCAGTACCTCTTCCAAAGAATGAAGGAAAATGGGTAGTTGTAATCGACCCGGGACATGGAGGAAGGGACCCGGGAGCTCTTGGAAAATTCAGTAAAGAAAAAGACATTAACCTTGCAATAGCTTTAAAAACAGGTAAATACATAGAAGATAATATCCCTGATGTAAAAGTAATCTATACCAGAAAAAGGGATTCCACTCTGAACCTTTATGATCGTCCGGCATTTGCGATCAGGAACAAAGCTGACCTCTTCATATCAATCCATGCCAACTGGGCCAAATACAGCAGCATCACGGGAGCAGAGACTTATGTAATGGGGGTTTCAAGCAGTGAAGACAATCTCGAGGTAGCAATGAAAGAAAATGAAGTTATCCTTCTTGAAGAGGATTATACGACAAGATATGAGGGCTTTGATCCAAAATCCCCTGAGTCATATATTATTTTTACCCTTACACAGAATGTCTATAAGAAACAGAGCATTGAACTTGCCGCGAGAATACAGTCTCAGTTTACTGAAAGGGCTAAAAGAAAAGACCGTGGAGTGAAACAGGAAAGGTTCCTTGTTCTATACAGAAATACAATGCCCAGTGTACTTGTCGAAACAGGCTTTATGACAAACCCTGCGGAGGAAAAGTACCTGAACTCTGCACAGGGGCAGGATCACCTTGCTTCTGCAATTTACAGGGCTTGCAGGGATTACATAAATGAAATCGACAGGATGAGTGGAATAAGCACCGAGAGGGCAGCTTTATCTGAAGAAAAAAGTATTGATATACCTTCCATGACAAAAGGAGAGATCTTTTTCATGGTACAGGTGGCATCAGCTTCAACAAAAACAGAAATTAAACCTGAGAATTTTCAGGGCCTTCAGGATATAACCGAGATACCTTACAGGAATCGGTTCAGATACGTCACAGGTTCCTTCAGGGACTATGATGATGCTGTAGTTCACCGGAAAGAAGTTGAGGCAGTCTATCCGGATGCTTTTGTCATTGCAATAAAAGACAGCGAAGTTATGCCTCTGCAACAGGCATTGGATGAGAAAAAGAAAAAATAAATCAACAGACGAAATATGAAAATATCAAATGAAGTCAAAGTCGGTGCGGTTGCCCTTGTTACTTTAGTTGTGTTCATCTGGCTCTTCAATTTCCTGAAGGGTAAAGATTTTTTTAAAAAAACAGTTAACTACTATTGTGTATATAATGAAATAGGAGGTCTTGCTGAATCGAGTCCTGTTGAGATCAATGGCTATAAGGTGGGCGTTGTTCAATCAATTGACTTCATTGATGCTGAAACAGGACGGTTGCTTGTTGTATTTTCCGTCGACAGGAACTTCAGGCTTCCCCTGAATACAGTTGCTGAAATAGTGCCGGTCTCAATAATTGCCGGAATGAAAGTTCAATTTGTATTCGGGAATGGACCAGGTTTCTATGAATTTGGAGATACCATTCCGGGTAAGCTTTCGGCAGGACTGCTTTCAACGCTTGAAACCGAGCTTATGCCTGTCAAGGAACGGATCACAGATTTGATAGTTGTCCTTGATTCAGTTATATCTTCAGTCAACGATATTATGGATCCGGAATTCAAAAAGAACCTCAATGGCACGGTTGCCAACCTCAGCAATACTTCTGAAAGTATAAGTAATATTATAGGAACAAAGGAAAAGGAATTGAAGGAATCAGTTGAAAACCTCACCCGCTTTACCCAGATGCTTTCGAACAGCTCAGATGAAATAAGCAACACCTTCAGCAATCTTAGCACTTTTTCAGATACCCTGGCTGCAGCCGACATATATACAACTGTTTCAAATTTAAAGAGTACGCTGGAAAATACATCAGCTATGCTCGGAAGTTTAAATGAAGGTAAAGGCAGTGCAGGACAATTGCTCACGAATGACTCGCTTTACAATAATCTCACTCAAAGTCTGGCAAGTATGGATATGCTTTTAAGGGATCTGAAAGAGAATCCCAGAAGGTATGTTCATTTTTCTATTTTTGGTAAAAAAAATATTCCGGCTGAATAATACAAAATTCAAAATTTCAGATTATCTTGATACTGAAAAAGAAAACAAAATCAAGGTCAAAATACTACTCATTTTAGAATACAATTGTTGAATTTTGAGCAGGAATCCATAATGAGTTGTAATCCACTTGTTAACTCGAAATATGTTCTATAATTAATTAATAATCAGTGATTTACATTTAAATTAAAAATTGTTTCCTATAAGTTACTGATGTTTAAAAACATAGAATATTTTTGAATAAATCAAGTGAAAAAAGTTTTTTTTTTAAGTTTTTTTTTTACAAATATTGCTACTTAATTAAGCCTAATAAAAATCATAGAAAAACGACCAGCCTAAATGAATAAAACTCATCATGACGTATGGAACAATTGTCTGCAGATAATCAGGGACATTATTCCGTCTGTCAGCTTTAAAACATGGTTTGAACCAATCATTCCGCTGAAGCTTGAAAACAATATACTGACAATCCAGGTACCGAGCCCCTTCTTTTATGAGTACCTCGAGGAACAGTATATTGATATTCTGAGAAAGACACTCAGGAGGGAGATCGGTACCGATGCAAAGCTGGAATACAACGTTGTGATGGAGAATGCCAATTACTCAGATGGCAAACCTTACACAGTCAGATATCCGTCGAAATACAAGACAGATCTGCATAACAGACCCGTACAGGTTCCTTTCGACGTAACCCAACCTTCAATAAAGAACCCTTTTGTTATACCCGGTATCAAAAAAATCCACTTTGATCCAAAGCTTAATCCTGACTATAACTTTAATAATTTTGTTGAAGGAGAATGCAACAGGCTGGCAAGGTCGGCCGGTATAGCTGTAGGTAATAATCCCGGAGGTACTGCATTCAATCCTCTTATGATCTACGGCGATTCCGGACTGGGTAAGACACATCTTGCACAGGCAATCGGAATTCTTGTGAAAGAGAAACATCCTGATAAAATAGTTCTGTATGTCAATGCAAATAAATTCCAGACTCAGTTTGTAGAATCAGTCAGAAATAATAACAAGAACGATTTTCTGCACTTTTATCAGATGATAGATGTTCTTATCCTTGATGACGTTCATGAGTTCGCCGGCAAGGAAAAGACTCAGGATACTTTCTTCCATATATTTAATCATCTTCATCAGTCGGGCAAGCAACTGATACTTACCTGCGACAAACCTCCGGTTGATCTCCAGGGCATGGAACAGCGTCTCCTTTCGAGGTTCAAATGGGGATTGCAGGCAGATCTTACGCGCCCTGACTATGAAACCCGGCTGGCTATATTAAAGAAAAAAGCTTACAACGACGGCATTGAACTTCCGGAAGAGATTTTTGAATTCCTTGCGTTAAATATCTCAAACAACATAAGAGAGCTTGAAGCAGTACTGATCTCCCTTTACGCACAATCGACACTTAACAGAAAAGAGATCACGCTCGAACTTGCCAAAATGATGGTTGAAAAACTAATAAGTACAACCCGGAAGGAAATTACAATAGAATATATACAGAAAATTGTCTGCGACTATTATAAGATACCTATTGAACTCATTCAGGGCAAGACAAGGAAGAGGGAAATAGTCCAGGCAAGGCAGGTTTCGATGTATTTCTCCAAAAGTCTTACTAAGGCTTCGCTTGCAAGTATCGGTTCTCATATAGGGGGAAAAGATCATGCAACTGTACTGCATGCATGTAAAACAGTAAATAACCTTATTGATACCGATAAACATTTCAGGAACCAGATAAACGAGATTGAGAAGAAATTAAAAGTCTGATTAATGGACACTAAGTTCTTTTCTGAAAAGTTTTTTGAAAAATATGGGAACAGGAATAATAATCCTGTTCTTTTTTTCTCTCCCGGAAGGGTCAACCTCATAGGAGAACATACAGACTACAACGGCGGATATGTCTTCCCATGCGCGTTGAACTATGGCACCTACCTGCTTGTCAGGAAAATAAATGACAAATACCTTAGGTTCAGCTCTGTCAATTTCAGCAATGACGAAGAAACAGAGCTTCAGAGAATCTTTGTTAAAAAAGCAAGTAACTGGATCAACTACCCGCTTGGTGTGATAAACGAATTCCTAAAGAAAGGAATAGAACTGAGCGGGCTGGAACTCCTGTTTTATGGTGATGTCCCGAACGGTGCAGGCCTCTCATCTTCCGCATCAATAGAGCTTGTAACAGCAGTAGCAATCAATGAACTGTTCAACGCCGGGTTTGATATGCTTGAGCTTGTTAAAATGAGCCAGAGGGCTGAGAATGAGTTTGTCGGGATGAATTGCGGTATAATGGACCAGTTCTCCGTTGGTTTCGGAAAGAAGGATCATGCTATCTTATTGAATTGTGAAACATTATCTTATGAAAATGTTCCGGTAAATCTGAATGACTGCATATTTATTATTACCAATACGAACAAAAGAAGAGGACTTACCGATTCAAAATATAATGAACGAAGGGCAGAATGTGAGAAAGTTGTTGAATTGCTGCAGGCATACAGATCAATAAGCACGCTTAGCGGGCTTACAATTGATGAAATACCTGTATTGGAAAAGTATATAACTAACCAGGTTCTGATCCGCCGGGCAAGACATGTGATAAGTGAGAATGAAAGAGTACTTGAGGCCGTCAGAGTATTAAAGGATAATAATTTAGACCGTTTCGGCGAACTTATGAATGCATCTCATGATTCTTTAAAAAACGATTATGAAGTAACAGGAACAGAGCTTGACACTCTTGTTTACGAAGGGAGGAAACTTCCGGGAGTCGTCGGAACGCGAATGACGGGTGCCGGGTTCGGTGGGTGTACAATCAGCATTGTCAAAAAAGATTATTCAGGTGAATTTATGACCCGGCTTACTGATTCCTATACTAAAAGGACCGGTCTTGTTCCAGACTTTTATCTTCCTGAAATAGAGAATGGAGCCGGAAGGATCTATTAACTACCTCTTAACCCTGAAATTTCTGCTGTCAATATCCTTGACACATCTGAAACCAACAGTTTCACTTCTGTCAAACCCTGGTGATACAAGAAGCATCATCTGGGTTCTGTCAAGTGGTTGCGGACCACCCTGGATGTACAGAGCACTTGACTCAGGATTGAAATAACTTCCGCCTCTTATAATAGTGAAATAGCTGGTACCATTGAAATACATATCATTTGTTGTCTGCCAGACATTACCAACCAGGTCGGTTACTCCATAAGGGCTCTGGCCTTTCGGAAATGCATCTACAGGGGTCGGCCGGTCAAATGCGTTATTACAGTTTGTTGCATGAAACTCGTTACCCCATGGCCACTTTCTTCCATCCGTACCTTGTGCCGCAAGCTGCCATTCGTTTTCGGTAGGCAGCCTTTTACCAGCCCATACGGCATAAGCCTGCATATCCTCATAGCTTACGTTCACTACAGGATACCTGTCCTGACCCTGTTTGAAAGTGCCTGCATCCCAATGCCTGAGATAACGGGATGTATCAGAAGGTGTATAACCGGAGCTGACAATGAATTCATAATACTGTGCATTTGTTACAGGATATTTATCTATAAGGAAACTGTCCACTCTTACAGAGTCTCTTTCAGAAACGGGATAGGGCACAACCTCTTCCTTCCTATTTATCTTATATGAAAAAACTGCACCGGGTATCAGCACCATACCGGACGGTACACCCACTGCCCTTACAGTTTCGGCTACCCTGCTTACAATCCATGGCTTCCCTCCTTTCAGGGTAAGGATATTTTCATCTTTCAACCTTTTATTATCAAGAAGCTGAATTACCAGCTTTCCTTCATAATAGCCAAACATATCTGTGATACTTACAACAGTATCATTTGGTGCCCTGAATTCCACGGATCTTGTCCTGTATGAAGGATCACCCTTCCAGATTATCACTCGCCCATTGCCTGGGCTTTCCAGATGGAGTGAATCTCCCGATATTTCAGATCTGAGGAGTATGGGCAATTCAGCAATGCAATCAACAGATCCCTCTCTCCTGGTACCATTGTCTGATGACGGCCATCCCTCTGCATTAACAGATACAGATGCGTAGTTTGAACCAGAATCAGGTATTAGTTTCTCATGGTTCCACAGTGAAACGAAGTGCTTGCCTTTGACGGCAGGTAGTCTGAGCACTTTCCCGTTTATGCCATCTGAATTCATGTTAAGCACTGTATAAATAACCTTCTCATTGGATCTCCAGCGATTCACATAGACTTTATCTGTGGATGTTTCGATAAGCGGTGTCCAGCTCTGATCAGTAAATGCATCATTATTTTGCCGAAGAATAAAAGTAGTTGATGCAAGAAATTGAAGATCTTTTTCGTAGTTCTCATCCCTGCCTCCTGGCCGGAACATATTGAGCTCAGTCCCATAGCCATTAAAAAACGAAACAGCAATTTCGCGGTGATTTACATCTTCGCCTGTATTGCACACCCTGAAGATAGAGAAGTCAGGTTTAATAAACTTATTCAGATTCAGTTCAGGACTATAATAAATATCGGTATTAACACGACCGGCAATGATTCCCTGCATATCCTTTACAACAGCCATCCTCTCTGAATACATTATCACCCCTTTCCTGACACTATCCGCCGCTGCCTCGATATCACTATTTGAATTGCCCATTCCGGCAAGGACCACTCCATCAGCTTCTATACTCTTAATTAAGGATGCCATTCCCTTGAGATGGTCTTCACTTCTTGTGCTTTTATCCCAGGGATTGTATCCAATAAAGAATCTTGTCCCGTAAGGATGCGACATCCTTACAAAATTACTGATCTGGGGTAAGCCGCCCGGGAGATCCTTATACAGATCCCACTGGTTCCTCTTATCAAGTCCCAGCCTTGGCCAGGTAGGCCAGATCCCAAACACGTCGATATATTTGAAATATTCCATCCCTTTCTTTAGAAATTCAGGATAAGTATACTTTCCTGTCTTCCTGTTATAAAACTCCCTGTCCCACGCCGCAGAAAGGACAATGATATAACTTTCCCTTATCCATGCAAGATCCTGTCTTTCATAAAGAGTATTATCAAACTCCTCAAGATCATATAAATATCTGTCCCTGAACATAAGACGCAGTCCCTCCTGCCATTCTCCCCTGAAAATTTCAGTGTGAAAAGAGTAATTTACTCTTGACCCAGGGGGCATTATAGTCTCATAACGTCTTTTCACAGCTCCTTCGACAGCATTTCTTCTTGTGAGGGCACAAACAGAAAGATCCTGGCTTACTACGAAGGAGGAATATCCCAACTCCCATGCATTATCAGGCAGGATCACTCTTAAGGGTTCCAGGCCCGGGCGGAATAGCCTTGCCCTTGCCAGATCAGAAGGACCATAACCTGTTATGTAAACGGACGATCTGTCTTCACCAAACGGAACGATATCTGAAAGGGCAATGGAATCTGAGCCAATGTTCTTAAATATTATTTCGCCTGACAAACCAGCAGAAGAAGATTCAGAAAGATCCAGACTGATCTGCAGACTGTTATCAAGGACCTGGGTAGAAATGCCCTGATCCATGCTTACAGTCAGATCAGCTGAAGTATGGTACTGCCCTTTTAAATGGAAGCTGAATAAAGGTCGGCTGTTGACTAAATAAGTCACAGAGCTGTCAGATAAGGTCACGGAAGTAACCCTTAGTCCCTGGTCTGTATCAATTCCAAGCAGGCCGAATGTCTGCGAAAATACATTTTGACCAAGAAAAAGCAACAAAAGAATGAGAAATACGTATCTATATAATATAGAGTTATTATTGAAAATTGGCAGCTTAAACATAACCCGGCGAGATCTAATATGTATTTAAAGATACATGAAATAATGATTTAAATCTTTTCAATGTTACAAATTATAACACAATCTTACCCTAAAAATTGTATCGTATAATTGTTGATAATAAGTTAATATAACTTAAAATACCGGTTTTTTTATTGAATAATTAATTGTAATTTTAAAAAACAATCACAACTATTATGTGAGCATGTCTAAGATAATCAGGATATTAAAATACATTTTTTTGTTCATCCTTATTGTAGTTGTTACGGGTTGCGCTCCTGCGAAACAGAACCCCTACCTCAAGAAGAGACAAACTGCATCAAGGGTAAATGCATCACAATTGGGAAGGAACAGGTATTACTTTTCAAACGGCTATCAGAAGAAGCTTGTAAAAAGCTATAAAAAGAGATCAAACCGTTATTAATCTTCACATTCAAAAGATAGCCCGTCATAAGCCAGGTAAATCCCCTTTGGCAGTTCTTCACTCACCTTAGAGTGTAATCCCATCTGATGGCTTATATGTGTTATGTATGTTTTTTTGGGTGATATCTCTCTTGTAAAATCCAGGGCTTCTCTAAGACAGAAATGGGATATGTGCTTTTCTTTTCTCAATGCATTAACAACAAGATATTTAACACCGATCAATTTCTCTTTGCTCTCTTCCGGGACATAGTTAGCATCGGTAATGTATGCAAAATTGCCTATCCTGAATCCAAAAATCTCCAGATGCATATGCCTGACCCTTATAGGTATTATTTCAAGACCTCTGAAAGTGAAGTTGTAATCTGTAACCGGATTTAACCTCATCCTGGGAATACCAGGATACTGGTTTTCAGCAAAGACATAGGAGAACTCTCTCTTCACAGCCTTCTGTACCCTGTCCTCTGCAAAAATATCGATTGCATCCTGGCTCTTATAGTTAAATGCCCTTACATCATCCATTCCTGCAATATGGTCCTTATGTTCATGTGTAAGAAGTATAGCGTCAAGTTTCCTGACATTTTCCCTCAGCATCTGCTGACGAAAATCAGGACCGGCATCGAACAGAAGAGTTATCCCGTTTTTCTCGAGAAGAAGAGAAGTTCTTAGTCTCTTATCGTGCGGATCCTGAGAAAGGCAGGTCGTACAATCGCAAGCTATAACCGGCACACCCTGAGATGTACCCGTACCCAGAAAGGTGATCTTCACAATTCAGCTATTTGTTGACAAACCTATATTAAAAATCACAAACAGCAAACGCGAACAACATTTTTTTTAGAAGAAGCAATTAGCATATTTTAATATATTTGATGAATAATATAATCAAGTGAAAGGAAAAATCTATCTGATCCCTGTTACGTTGGGGGGTAGTGATGTAAGAGCCATAATCCCTGAAAAGGTGCTGGAGATAACAAGGGGACTCAGGTTCTTTGTTGTTGAGGAAATAAGAAGTGCCAGAAGATATCTCAGACTCATTGATAAACAATTTCCCATTGATTCATCATTCTTTATGGAACTCAACGAACACACAAGGGAAGAGGACATAACGGGTGTTTAATGGTAATGATTTGGGATTAATGAGTGAAGCAGGGCTTCCCTGTATTGCTGATCCGGGAGCAAGACTTATATCAGTTGCCCATAGAGAAAAAATAAAAGTGATACCTCTTTCTGGGCCGTCATCAATACTGATGGCCCTTATATCGTCGGGCATGAACGGTCAGAAATTCACTTTTAACGGATATCTGCCTGTAAAACCTGAGGAGAGGGTCTCAAAACTAAAAGAACTTGAAAAAAAAGCCAGGGAAGGATTTACCCAGATCTTTATGGAAACGCCCTACAGGAACCAGAAGATCCTCAATGACATACTGAAAACATGCAGCAGTGATATGCATCTATGTATCGCTTCGGACCTTACTTTGCCGGGTGAATCAATTATCACAAAAAAATTGCCGGAATGGAAGGCTGATATGCCGGATCTGAATAAAAGAATGGTAGTTTTCGTCCTTCAGTAGAAACAGGCAGGATTGAGTCAGGACAGAAATTAATTTCATATAATAATGACACTGTAATTAATCGAGTATCCTTATCTCATAGACAAGAGTTGACCTTGAGGGGATCTTGTTGCCGTCACCTTTTAATCCGAAACCAAGAAAAGGAGGCATTATAAATGTACCTTCCCCCCCGGGCCTGAGCATTCTAAGTGCCTGGTTCAGACCTGGTTCCATCTCGCTCCTTCCGATAATGAGTTCCTTTGGTCCAAGCTCCTGTGAGGAATAGCACCTGGTACCATCAATGAGGAAACAATTATATTCAATTAAAACACGGTCATTATCAGTAAAAAAAGCTCCGCGTCCTTCATTTTCTATATAATACCATAATCCGGATGAAGACTCTTTCATCGGGAGGTCCCTCCTCTCGATATAGCTTTCTATACGCTCCCTGTCTTTCCGGACCAGGTACCTGTTCATATCAGCAAGCTCCTTCTTTCCGGGTAACTCGTTACGGTTTCCTGTCCCGGGTTCTGGTCTGCATGAAAATGATGTTAATGTTACTGCCAGTATCAGAATTATTATAAACATCAATACTTATTTCGGATTATAACGTGTGAAATTCTCCCTCAGTACTTTCAGGAAATATTCAATAGTGTTTTTCAGAGTATCTTTATATTCACCTCCGGAAGCGTTCAGATGACCGCCACCTGAAAAAAATTCAGCTGCAAATTCATTTACCGGGAAATTACCTTTCGACCTGAAAGAAAGCTTAATGAAATTATCCTTTTCAATAAAGAGAGCTGCAAACCTGATACCTCTTATTGAAAGAGGCATATTCACAAAACCTTCAGTATCACCTTTAACATTGTTAAAAGAAACAAGATCATTTCTTGTTAAATAAATGTAAGCTGTCTGATATTCAGGTAGTAAGACCATCCTTTTATAGAGTGCAAATCCCTGAAACTTCATCCTGTCTTCAGAGAAATTGCTATATACAAGTCCCAGTATCCTGTCTCTCTCTATCCCGGCATCAAGAATATCAGCAACGATCCTCAGTGTCTTCCCTGAGTAGTTGCCATATTCAAAATTGCCTGTATCGGTTATGATCCCTACATAGAGTGCTTCTGCAATAGCCCTTGTCATAAAAGGTTTATTGCTAAGACAGGCAAGAAGCTCATAAACCAGTTCTGATGTACTGCATTTTGAAGGATCTGATATTGTAATATCTGCAAAGGCTTTCGGATTGAGATGGTGATCGATTATCACTTTTTTAGCCCTGGAATGAAGCAAGATATCCATAATCTCTCCAAGTCTTTCAGGTTGATTGAAATCAAGAAGAATTATCAGATCCGATTTCTCAATTATTGTTTTACAATGATCCCGCTGACGGATAAAGATGTTTATCAGATCTGAACCCGGCAGCCATTTCAGGAACTCCTGGAGGTTGTTTGGAGAGATCATCTGCACATTCCTGCCGCTGTTTGTCAGATAATGAAATAATGCAAGTTGAGAACCAATGGCATCTCCGTCAGGATTAATATGGCAGATAAGCAATATATTATCGGAGCTTGAAAAAAGTTTCGATAATTCCTTTGCATATTTCAATAAATCTGCCACTTTTGCTATCCGTTTTAAGTTTCCAAAGATAAGCAATTATCCTGAAGACAAACACTGAATGATCAACCCACAAATGAGCGATATGAATGGTAATTACACCTTTGCAATAATAAAACCGAATGCTGTCAGAACATGTAAGACAGGGCCCATGCTTTCAATAATAAATGAAGCAGGCTTTGAGATTACAGCAATGAAAATGACCAGGATGTCCCGTGAGCAGGCTGAGGATTTTTACAGTATCCATAAAGGAAAACCTTTTTTTGAAAGCCTTGTTGAGTTTATGTCGTCAGGTCCTGTTTTTGTTATGATCCTGAAACACAAAAATGCTGTCGCGGAATTCAGGAAACTGATCGGTGCAACTGATCCTGAGAAGGCAGACCCCGGAACAATCAGAAAACTGTTTGCTGTATCTGTTACTATGAATGCCATTCATGGATCCGACAGTGATGAAAATGCTGCAAGGGAAGCAGATTTCTTCTTCTCAGATTCCGAAAGATATATTTAATCCAGACTGCCGGATAAACTTTTGTTCCCCTCTTTTGTTGTTTGTTTCAAGTTTTAGAAAAAGTCTTAATGGAAAAAGAGAACATTGCCGACTTCTCAGATGCACGAACGCTCGAGAAGTATTCTTCAGCCTTCACCCTCTCCGACATGGAGATATTTATATTCCCGGAGTTGTTTTACCCGCTTGTACTTGCAAATATAATGTCGCCGGTTTTATGGGCATGGAAAAACGACCCCTGGTTCAGTAATATTGACAGAAAGAGTTTCAATTATAAAACAAACAGGATTAAACAGTTCATAATTCAGAACTATGCTTTCAATCTTGATCTGTCGACCTGGGGTCTCACTACCAAACCAAAGGAAATAGCCCGGTTCGGGGATTTCTTCGACATTGATCTGCTCAGACAATCAAATGCCCTGTTCGGATATGAGGGAGATAAATACTACTTTGATATTGACATCCGGAAACATTTCGGACTTGATAAATATAACTCTGATATAATTCCTTATTGGAAGACTGAGACAATTGAAGCCATGACTGCCTTCAGGCATAAAGATAATTTCTCCACCGGTGCCGGAGAATGCGTATCATTATCTGCACTTTATGCCGCCGCAATGTTTGTCGTTGGCAGAATCCCCCTTGAAAAGATCTTTCTGATTGCTACTCCTCTTCATTCCCAGAATTTTATCCTGGAGAAAGAAGGATTGATAACTAACAATCGCAGAATAGTTACAAAGAATATGTGGTTCAACGGCACTTCCTTATCGGAAAAAGCCCGGAGAGCTCTCAAGAATGAAAAGGTAACTGTTGTTTCTCACATCTCGGGTTATATACATCTAATTTATAAAGATGCAACTATAAACAGGGATTCCTACGACAGGTTTTCATCTGCACTTCGGGGGTTTCTTGTTTCAGATCTGACCATCACAATCTTCCTTAATTTTCTCAGGTTCCACTCAAAATACAAATTCCTTTTCCAGTATCGGTGTGAGTGTTCAGGCATTTACAGGTATATCTCTCTCGAGAAGATCTTTGAATACGAACATACAAGCAAATACAGCATTTCAGATGATACGCGGGAACACCTTATAAGGGACATTGAAGGAGATGAATTCCATCTTAGTCAGATTCAGGACAGGATCATTCTGAACGATGCGGAAGAGATAATTGAAAAGAACAAGGGAAAAGGCTTAAAAGCTATTGAGGAGCATATAATCAGTTCGAACAACCATATCTCGAAATCCTTACTGCATGAAATGTTTGTCGACATAGCCGGTTTTCTCTTTATTGATCCGAAACTGCCCGACGGGAACAAGAACTATGTGAACTATAATACTCCAGTCATTTCAGTTAGTGATAACCGTGATGAGATCATAGACAAAATAACTGAAAGTGCAAAGACTTCTGAATTATCACAGCTGACTCTTTACGCTTACAGGATGATGGACAAGATCGACTGGCTGCCCTTCGTAAAAGCTGCTGTTGAAAGAAATCCGGTCTGCTTTGAGGACCTTGCAGGAAAAAGTATCAAGGAAGTATTTGATATTCTGAATACAATGCCGGATGAATCAATATATGACGGACAGAGGCTTGCACAGCCTGATGAGGTATGGAATTTCCGCCGTGGAGATGGGATTGAAAAAGCCTTTCTGCTGGCTGATTATATTCTTCAGGAGGATTATAACGAGAAGATAATAATAACTATTGACAATCAAGACGTCAGCCTTACCCTGAACGAAAGTACATTTAATTTCAGATCCGGGAAATCATTTAAGAAGACTCTCGAAATCAAAAGGTACACCATAGCCG
>CAYNRI010000032.1:0-26506 GCA_964399575.1 uncultured Rikenellaceae bacterium | reverse complement strand
GGGAGGAAGTGATCACAGATCATTTGTTGAAGCAGACATTCCTGTAATGAGATTCAAACCAGGTCATCGGGAGGAATATCATACACCGGCTGATGAGGTTTCAACAATTGACTGGGACATAATGGAAAAGATAATCAGGATAAGCTTTGCAAATCTCTGGAGCCTTGCAAACTCTTCCTGGTGAAAGCATCCATAGGGCTTGCCCGGAGCACCTTATTTAATTTATATTATTGATATTCAAGATATTGAGTGTTTTCACTGAGCTCGATGAAATCATTACCGGTTTCTGAGAAGCCGTATTCGAAGCAGTAATGCAACTTCCGGCCATCCGCCAGCTCTATTACATGAGTAAAGAAACTGAAGTTGTAGCCAAGGGCAAAAAGTGCATCTTTGTGGATCTTTCTCTTCCCGATGTTATAAAGGTCGGCAAGAATCCTCCGGTTTTTCCTTAACAACCCATGAACATTACGTACAAAATTGTTTGTATCCCTGTTCAGCTTGTTGTTATAATTATTTCTGCACTGATCAGAACAAAATTTCTTATCAGTGCGACCACGGATAGTTGCTCCGCAGTCGAGACATTTTTTTTCCACAGCACGAAAGTTTTGATAAAGATATAAAAAAACGTTTTTAAACGGTTACAAACGGCTAAAAATGATTTAATAACGTGTATAAATGACTAGATACCGAATCGTTCGGACAGGCGGGTGTAAGTTTGACAAAGAAAAATATACATGTCAAACAAAAATCTTAAAACTATGAATGCAATGAGAAACAGAGTTCAGTTGATCGGTAACCTCGGTCAGGATCCGGAAATCAAAACGCTTGAAAGCGGAAAAAAGGTTGTTCGCTTTACATTAGCAACAAATGAAAGCTTTAAAAATTCTGAAGGACAGAAAGTTGAGGAGACCACATGGCATAATGTAGTTGCATGGAATGGTCTCGCTGATACAGCATCAAGATTCCTTAAAAAAGGCAGGGAGGTTGCTGTAGAAGGAAGGCTTGTTTACAGAAGCTATGAAGACAAGAAAGGTGTAACAAAAAATATCACCGAGATAGTCCTTAATGATCTTCTGCTCCTAAGGTCAGGGAAAGGCAATGCTAAAGATGAACAGTAGAAAAATGGCATTGAGCTTTTCCTTTTGAGGCTGCAGCACGAGGCAGCCTCTTTTTTACTTACCCCTAAATCCCCCAAGGGGGACTTATTGATATTCAGGATTCCAGAGAACCCCCTTTAGGGGGCAGGGGGTGGTTTTCAGGGCTTCGAGGCAGCCTCTTTTTTATTTTGGGGAGTTTCTTTCTGTGAAATCTCTTCCGGCTCTCATCGCTCTGAGATTCATTTCTACTATCTCCTCTCCTTTCCTTCCGAAGAGTTGGCGGATCCCGTTTTCAAGACTTTCATAAGGCATACTAATAAAAGGAGACGCGGCTCCGAGAACAACTATATTGCCAGCCCTTGCTGATCCTGATTGCTTTGCGATCCTGTCAGCATCAATAATTATATTGTTCTTAATGTTACGTATCTCATCAAGAATCGCATCCAAAGGAGGGTAATCCTCAATGTTTATAAAAGGTTCCGAATTAGTTATTATCCATCCCTTTTTTGCAAGCCAGGGAAGGTATCTCAGTGCCTCCATAGGCTCTACAGATATTATAATATCAGCGTGTCCGAGAGGTATGAGGTCGGATGCCACCGGAGAATCAGACAGCCTGAAATGCGACTGAACATCACCTCCTCTCTGGCTCATGCCATGAACTTCAGATTGTTTTAGGAAAAGGTTATTCCCGACTGCAGCAAAGCCAATTACTGCAGCTATTGAAAGAATACCCTGCCCTCCGACTCCTGCCAAAATAATATCATTCTTCATACTTTTTTCCATTTATTCACCAGAAGCTTCCGATCTTTTCCTTCTGGCTGCAGTTTGTATACATTCCCTCGATGAAACAATAACTGAAACGCCTTTGTATTCAAATTCCTTCTTCATTATCCTCACATTCTCCTCATGATTTTTGCGCAGGGGCACAATTACTTTGATATGATCAGTATCCACACCTATTCCTGCACATATCTGTTCAATTTTCCCGGTTGCCTGTGATTTTTGTCCTCCTGTCATACCAGTTGTTGAGTTATCAGAAATTATAACAGTTATAACAGATTTCTTATTCACTGCATCAAGCAGTCCTGTCATTCCGGAATGTGTAAATGTTGAATCACCGATGACAGCAACAGAAGGGAAGAGCCCGGCATCAGCAGCGCCAACAGCCATTGTAACTGAGGCTCCCATATCTACACATGAATTTATTGCTTTGTAAGGTGGCAGAGCACCAAGTGTGTAACAACCGATATCAGAGAATACCTTTCCCGGCCCGTAATCCTTCAGTGCTTCAAGCAGTGCAATGAAGGTATCCGAATGCCCGCAGCCCTTGCAAAAAGAGGGAGGCCTCATCTTCACAAGATCAGGGACTTGCCGTACATGAGGAACAGGAATTCCCAGTGCTTTAGCTACAATTGAAGGATTAAGCTCCCCGTCACGCGGGATCGAACCATCCATTCTTCCGAATATCTTGATACCATCATCCAGGATGCCCCGCAATGCTTCTTCGATAAAGGGGTAGCCTTCTTCGAGAACAAGAAGTTCCTTGCAGCGTCCGGCAATATCTCTTACCAGGTCAGAGGGGAAAGGATATGCCGATATTTTAAGGACAGGATAGCTGACCGATACTGCGTTCAGGTTCTCCATCAGATAATTATAGGAGATACCGCAGGCAATAATGCCAAGCTCCCTCTTTTTATCATCCCTGAAGCTGTTATATTTAGAGATCCGGGCATCCAGCCGGATAGTCTCATATGCAGAGAGCAGGGCTCTGTATTTCCTTCTGGCTATAGCCGGGAGAAGAACAAACTGGAACGGATCGGCAGGCAGATTAATTTTCTTCTGAGGCATACTCTCCCTGACCAGTCTGACACTTGCCCGGGAATGGGCAAGACGCGTGGTTATCCTGAGTAAAACCGGGATCTTATATTTTTCCGACAGTTCAAAAGAATCAAAAACAATATCGTATGCTTCCTGCTGATCTGACGGTTCAAGGCATGGAACAAAGGCAAATTTGGCATAGAACCTTGAATCCTGCTCATTCTGTGATGAATGCATAGATGGATCATCTGCAGAAACGACAATTAGTCCTCCATTAATTCCGGTCACTGCCGAGTTTATAAAGCTGTCAGCGGCTACATTAAGTCCAACATGTTTCATAGCTACCATTGCCCTTTTCCCTGCATAAGACATACCAAGGGCAGCTTCCATTGCAGTCTTTTCATTAGATGACCATTCCCTGTGGATATTTCTTGCGGCAGCAGCCGGTGATAACTGAATATATTCCATTATCTCGGTGGAGGGAGTTCCCGGATAAGCATACATTCCGCTTAAACCCGCATCTATCGCAGCCTGAGCAATAGCTTCATCACCCAAAAGCAGTTGATTCTTCATCCTCATAAACACTTTTTTAAATCTTTGAAATTATTAAAATTTAGCAAAATAATTCAGGGTTATTATCAATAATGTTTACTTTGCAGACTTGAACCGAATAATTTACGTTATTAACCTGTTTGCAGATCTCACTTGAGAAAGTTAATATTCATAACGATACTGTGCTCACTTACATTAATTCCTGCAAAAAGTCAGGTGTCCGGGCAGGAAAGACCGGAAAAATTTGTGCAGGTCAGTGGTATAATAACTGATGAATTACTCCGCCCTGTTCAGGGAGTTGCCGTAGTTTCGAAAAAAATGAGACGAGGCATAATCAGCGAAAGAACTGGTATATACTCCCTTACGAGTACTCCGGGTGATACAATTTTTTTCAGGGCCCTGGGATTTAAAAGATATCATACAATAATTCCGGAATCCTATGAGAGCAGGCATGTTTTGGTTGATATAGTCCTTGAGCCCGATACAATTTCTATTGAAGAGGTAACCATCCTACCATGGAAGACATATAGTGAATTTATAAGGGATATGACAAAGGAACAGCCAGTGGATCCCGTAGTTGAAAACATGAATGAGAATATCGCCTCAATATATGTTGCAATAACAAACGATGCGAACCTTAATGTCTCTCCCGAGGCCGGTTACAGATATTCAATGGAACAGAACTTCTCTTCAATGGCAACAAGAGGGCAATATCCTGTAAATAACCTTCTTAATCCCCTTGCCTGGGCGAAGTTCATAGGTTCAGTCAGAAACGGTCTGTTCAGGGACAGGTCAATGAAAAAGCCTGAACCTGCCAAGGTAATCAAGAAGAAAAAGACCAAAAGGAAATGATTTCCCTTATTCTGCCTCAAAAAAGAATAATTTCTAATTTCGTATTTCATGAAAAAATATGAAGGCAGGCTGGCGGGGATACTTGGGACAGTGATACTGCATCTTATCGCTGCAATTATTTTCATGTCATTTCAGATTAAATCGATCCGAAGCGATATCAGGGAGGAATTTACAATAGAATTCGTGCAGGTTACTGAACCGGAGGAAGAAGATAAAAAGTTGATCGAACTGCCGGCTTCAAGTATTGAAAAGATACTGCAGGGAGATGAAGAGATGCTTAATATTGCAAGGAATCTTGCCAATAAGCCTGATATAGAGATAGATCCTGAAGAATATATTAATAAGGTCAAGGAGGAGCTTATTGAAAAGGGTTTGTTAGATCCAGGGAACCTTATTGATGAGCAGAGTGTGGAGGATGATCCTGATACTGACGAGAGTCTCTCATTTCAGCAGGAAACAGAGAATAAAGCCAGGGAATCACAGGAAATTGCTGCAAACTACAAGGGTCCGACACGCATCTATTACGAGCTTGAAGGCCGGAATCATACTTATCTGCCAATCCCGATCTATAAATGTCCCGGATCCGGAAAAATTGTCCTTTCAATCCGTGTCAATCAGAAAGGAGTTGTGGAGGCTGCATCGATAATCGGAGCAGAGAGCACAACATCAGATCCCTGTCTCTCTGAGACTGCTGTTTCGAGTGCGCTTGTATCCCGCTTCAATTCAGATATAAAAGCCCCGAGGATACAGGCAGGGACTCTTACCTATCATTTTGTCGCTCAGTAGATCTCCGTTATTTTTTTCCGCTTTTGTCAGGGAAAGGAGGTATTGGAGCCACTTTCCGGCTCCCGGTTTTCAGCTGCTCAAGTACAACACTTATTGCCTTATCAAGCTGATCGTCCTCTCCCAGATATTCACGATGAGGATCATTGTCAATTACAATATCCGGATCAACGCCATAACCCTCTATTATGAAGCTGCTTCCGTCGGCAGCATAAGGAGCCCATGAAGGTGTATTGATACTTCCACCGTCTATACAGGGCTGAGGACCTGAGATACCAACAACTCCGCCCCAGGTTCTTGTACCAATAAGTGTTCCGATCTTATTAAACTTAAACCTGTAAGAGAACAGATCACCATCAGAAGCAGAGTATCTGTCACACAATGCAACTTTTGGCCCCAGGTGGGTCATTTCCGGATTTACATCACCGGTAGGTGCATTTGTTGTCATAGTGACATATGTGATATTGCGCAACAGGCGTTCGATTATCTGTGGCGATACATTTCCGCCTCCATTTCCCCTGTCGTCTATTATAAGCGCTTCCCTTGTAAGTTGGGGATAATAATGTTCTACAAACTGGTTCAGTCCTGCAACCTGCATATCAGGGATATGAATATATCCAACCCTGCCATTTGTTGCATCACTTACTTTCCTTGTATTCTCCTGAACCCAGTCATAATAGTAAAGAGATGATTCCGAAGCAATTGGTTTAACAATTACCTTACGGCTACCGGTGAAATCCGGTTTTGGGCCTATTGTCAGTTCAACAAGAGTACCGGCTTTCCCGACGAGCAGTTCATAAATATCTTTTACGTTTGTCACAGGCTGGCTGTTCACTGCAAGTATGTAATCACCCTCCCTTGCTCCCACACCAATCTCATTCAGTGGCGAGACAAGTGACGGGTTCCAGTTCGCTCCTTTCAATATCCTGTCGATCCTTGCAAATCCTGACTGATCCATGCTTATTTTTGCACCCAGCAGGCCGGTCTGTATCCGTTCAGGCATAGGACGCTCTCCATTGGCTACATATGCATGTCCTACACTTAATTCAGCTATCATTTCACCAATAAGATATGTCAGATCATTCCTGTGATTGACGTAAGGAAGAAGCACAGAATACTTTTCCCGCATCCTGTTCCAGTCGATACCGTGCATACCCGGGTCATAAAAGAAATCCCGCATCTGTCTCCATGATTCATTGAATATATTCTTCCATTCCTCGCCCATATCGGTAAGCACCTGCATGTTATCAGTATTAATAGTCTCTTTAATATCAGGCTTCCCTGCAGGAATTGGTATTATGGCATATTTCCCCCCCTGACGTGCCAGCATTTTTTTACCGCTTGGTACAACCTGAAGAGTAAGACCCTCTCCCACCTCGACCTCTTTTTTCTCTTTGAGATCGTAGTATTTTACAACCGGGCTGCCATCTGCGCCTCTGTTATTCATTGTGTAAAAGAGCTTATCGCCAACAGGTATAAGATCAGAGTAATTTGAAGCTTTGACAGGCAGGGAAACAATCCTGTTCAAAATCCCTTCAAGGTCTACTTTTATATCCTTTACAAGGGGTTCCGGTTCTTTTGTAACAACGGCCTTCTTATCTTTTGCTGACCTTGCTTTTTCATCTCCTGCAGATACGGTCTCCTTTGTTTCAGGTTCGGCTATCTTATCATCAACTGATGCCAGAGGAGATTGGGTATCCTTAGAAAGAGTTATCAAGTAGATCCTGTCCATATTAAGGTAAGCATGATTGAATTCAGTCAGACTATAGACAGGATTAAAATCCCGTTGTGATACAAAGAAAAGGTACTTCCCGTCATCACTGAATGCCGGTCCGTATGAAAAATACCAGTTGTTTGTAATATCCGTTGATATTCTGCTGGCTATATTGTAAAGACGAACCACGGGGAAGGTCACTTCCTGTCTTACGAAAGCGATCCATTTGCTGTCGGGTGACCAGTCAGCATCATAAAAGGGGCTTCTCGGAGATTTATCGACAACAGTTGTATTGCCAGTCTGAATATCGACATACCGTAATTCATTCTTTTTAGTGTTGTAAAGGATCTTTTTACTGTCGGGCGACCAATCCAGTTGGAAAATGTAGGTATTCTGATCTTTTGTAAGCTGTCTGGCCGGTTCTGATCCATCAGCTTTCTGTATCCATATCTCAAATTCTCCTGATGAATCTGAGATCCAGGCAATAGATTTGCCATCGGGAGACCATTCAGCATTTCTTTCATGTATGCCCGATGTGGTTGTCATATTCCTTGTGACACCCTCCTTAGACGGTAAATTGAAAATATCCCCCCTTGCACTGAAGACTACTCTTTCACCGTCAGGTGATGGACTGGCAGCTGTTATCCTCTTTGAAGCATCTTTTGTTATCTTTTTAGCTGCTTCAGAATCATCTGCAATAATTATTGTCAGTTTATCTATTTTACGGCTCCTCACATCCATTTTATAAATAAAGCCACCCTTTTCAAAAACTATTTGATCCTTACTGTTCGAGGGGAACTTAATATCATAATCATCATAGTTGGTAACCTTTTCTGTTGTCCCTGAAGCAGTATTATAAACAAAAAGATTCATTGTCCTGTCCCTGTCGGAGAGGAAAAAGATCTCATTTCCTATCCACATCGGAATTATTTCCTGTGCTTTGGTGTCAGATATTTTTTCAACGACTCCTGTTTTAAAATCATATATCCTAATGTCGTCAGCCATTCCCCCCTCATAATATTTCCATGTCCGGAATTCCCTGAAAACCCAGTTAAATACAAGCTTGTTTGCATCAGGAGAATAGGAACAGAATCCTCCTTTTGATAGAGGTATCTCTTTCGACATTCCTCCTTCAACAGGCACTGCAAACAACTGTCCGGTAAAATCGTTGAAAGTATACCTTCTTGATCTGTAGACAATATTTTTCCCATCGGGAGTCCAGGTCATAACTATATTGTTAGGACCCATCCTGTCACCTATGTCATCGCGGCTTAGGGTAGCAGTATATGTCAGTCTTTTTGGATTTCCTCCCTCACCGGGAATCACAAATACTTCTGTATTACCCTCATACTGACCTGTGAAAGCAACATGTTTCCCGTCGGGTGAAAACCTGGGGAATACCTCATATCCGTTACCTGTTGTCAGCTTTCTGGCAATTCCACCTTCAGCATCAACAGAATAAAGATCCCCTGCATAGCTGAAGGCTATCTTGTCATCGTAAATCGTTGGGAATCGGAGCAGTCTTGCCTCTTTCTGTCCGGACAAAGACAAACAAACAGTCAGCATTATGACTGATAATCTAAAATTCAGGCGCATTTGTATTTATTTTTAAGTTATAACAAGGCAATTTAATAAATCGCGTGCTTAAAATCGCTGTTATTTATCAGGAAATCAACAATTATCCGTAATATTCAATAAGGAAGCAAACAGGAAGACTATAGTAAAAATGAATCATTATTTTTCCAGGAGTATTCCCGGATTATTTCCGGATTGTTTCTATCTGAATTTCTGTCGTTTATGAGTGGGTTAATAGTATGTGCCTTCAGAAAATCTTCAGGGCAGGGCTTTAGTAAAGACAATGCAGCTTCAGGACTGATATTCAGGTCTATCCATTTCTTTTCAGACTCCGGATTGAGCACTGCAGGCATTCTTTTCTTTGAATTATGTATTTCTGCCATCATCATATTGGCTTCTGTTGTAATGACAGTAAAAGTGTTCAAATTCTCTCCTGTTGAGGTATTAGTCCATTCACTGAAGAGGCCTGCCAATGAAAAAATCTCATAGCCGGCGCAATAAATATACCAGGGGATCTTTTTCTTTCCGGCATGCTGCCATTCATAAAAACCCCTGACAGGAATTATACATCTTTTTGATTTGAAAGAATTTGAAAATGATGGCTTTGATGATATTGTTTCGGCTCTTGCATTGAATGTCCTTGTACGTATCTCCCCTGCATCCTTTTCTGATCTCACCCATGAAGGGATCAATCCCCATTTCAGCAGTCTGACATTTGCCGGATCATCAGAACATATAGCAGGTAATTCAGGAAGCCCGAAAGCCTGGTAATAGTAGCTTGGTTCGTACCTGTACTTATCAGGGAAATTAACACCGTATCTCTGTTCAATTTCTTCTTTGACAAGATTTACATTTACCGAAAAGCACATCGGTCGGAGCTTGTATTAATAATAAGCCAGTTCAGTGAAAAGCGGAACAGGAAGAGAGTACTCGAACAGATCATTAAAAGGCCAGTCTTTAACCTGTGATATTACCCTTGTCATCATGCTGTTGATATAAGAATGAATTTCCGGTCCGTTCCATGCACTTGAATTCAGAAGTACAACCCATACGGTCCCATCAGCCTGTCTCTTTATCATGCCTGCGGTGCCGGGATACGAACCTGTCCTCCACCAGGTACCGTTGGGATATGTTGTTTTCCAGCCAACCGGAGCGAATCCGTTTGAAATATCAGTCATGAAATCGATAGTATAGTCACTGAGGACATCTTTCCTGGTATCGCAGCCATCGACTGACAGCGCCAGACGGGCGAGATCAGGGGCAGTTGCCAGCCAGGCACCTGCAGCACCCAGGGCTTCGATATCATTACCTCCATAACTTGGCGAGACAAGTTCGTTAGTACCGTAGATTGATGGCTTAGGCACAATATCCGATGGTTCATAATAAGTCACTTCAAAAGGGGCTTTCTGTGATGGCAGGTTATGAGCCATCTGCATATCGAAGATGCCTAGCGGGGCGAGAACATATTCACGGCAATAATCCTCATAGGGCATTGCTGTTACTTTCTCAATTACAAGACCAAGTATGCTATACCCCAGGTTGGAATAAGCTTTCCCCTTTCCGGGAGTGAAATGAAGTCTTTTATCCAGGGCGTAACGGATTATAGTCCGTGTTGGTACAGGCGGTTTTAAACCCATTTTATCAGCGATTGTCAGAGGCATGAACATCTGATCACCCCATCTCATTGTCCACCCGCCTTCATGGCTCAGCAGATGTGCTACAGTGATATCATAAACTCTTTTATCAACCGGATTACTAAAATAGTCGTCATTTAATATGCCGTCCGGGCCGAAAACCTTGTCATCAATTGACAATTTGCCCTCTTCGTTCAGTTTCATAACAGCTACAGCAGTAATAAGTTTGGAAATGCTTGCAGTGCGGAATTTATGATAAGGCTGTACCTCTTCACCTGATAATGTATCAACAAGACCGAATCCTTTTGCATAGACAAGGTCCCCATTTTTTGCAATAGCTATTGAGGCTCCTCTTATTGACCACTGCCGCATGAAAGACCTGACTGTTTTTTCAGCAGCTTCAAATTCCTTACCGTATGAATTCTCATTTGACAGCCTGACATTACCCGGCCTTAGTTTATCAGCAATAAGATGCTCTTTTTCAACAGCACCAGGATTGTGACTAAAAAGGGAAACAAGCAAAGTAGCTAACAGTATTTTTTTTAAGCGATTCAACCTTTTGATACTTTTCAGGGATAAAAATAAAAAAAGTATTCTTACTGAATAGAAATTATTAATTAAAAAATGTGAAAAAGTAAGAGATTTGATCTTCTGTATCTTTATGAAATTGATGATCGCCTGAAATAATCTTAAACCGGATCATCAGGAGTCAACAATTTTCAATAACATTTGAATACGAATTACCGGTGAATAAATAAAAAACTAAATTTGTATTCAGGTTAAAAGTTCACATGTCAATCAGAAAATTAAGTATAGCAATAGTCCTGTCAGCATACTCCTGCATGCTGACAGGTCAGCAAATTATGGTTGACACATCTGAATATTTGCCAGGTTTTTACTACGGGGCTCTCGAATATAACCTTATAATTGCATCATCAAAAGGATATGATAATGAGGTAATGAAGCTTATCTCACGGGGCGCTGAGGTTGATACTGAAACGTCTGAAGGAGCCACACCTTTATTTTTTGCAATATCAAATGACCACGTTTCTGTTGTAAACATCCTTTTATCTCAAGGTGCAGATCCGAATAAGAGAACAATCAGAAGGGAAACGCCCCTAATCCTGGCTGCAAGGAGAAATAATACTGAAATTGCAGAGAGCCTTTTAAGGAATGGAGCGGAAATCGACTACCAGGATATCTATGGAGCCACAGCATTGCATTATGCAGCAATTTATGACTATGTCACGCTTACCGATATGCTTTTATATTATGATGCCAGCGTGGATATTAAAACAAATGAAGGGACAACACCTTTAATGGCTGCTGTCTGGGCAGGGAATCTTGGAACGGCAGATTTGCTTATGAATTATGGCAGCAACCTGGAAGCAAGAGATAAAACCGGATTCACCCCTTTCCTGATAGCAGCGCAGAACGGGGATACCCTGTTGATGAATATTTTTCTTGAAAAAGGAGTAGACCTTTACGAAAAGAACACCTTTAAATGGGATGCCTTAAGCCTTGCGATAAGATCTGACCGGAAAGACGCAGCAAAGGTTCTGCTGAAACGGGGTAAAGGATGGAGCGACCCGGAAAGAGATGTTGTAAATCCTTACAGTATAGCCGCAGGATACCGCAGGAAAGAGATGATCCAACTCCTTAAGGAATCAGGTCTCCCGGGAAATACAAAACTCCAGTTCAACATACTGGAACTATCAATCTCCTCCAGGTTCACATTCAGGGATATTTACACCGGATTTTCTGTTTCGTTCAGGGAACCCCTAAATAATATCAGCCTTACTGCGGGTCTTGATACTAAACCTTTCCACACAAAAGTACTTATAAGACAATCAGACAATTTGTTCTATCAGTATCTCGATAAAACATCATTTGCCTATTTAGGCGTAAATAAGGATTTTGCACTTACGGATAAGCTTTACGGAAACAACTTCTATTTAACAACTTCTTTAAATGCAGGATACTTTTTCGGTGAGACATTCCGGGGAAGTGAGGCCGGACCTGAAGGAAAAATTAAAATAGTTCCTGCTGCCAGTTTTAAATGGGTAGTGAACAGGCTTTCATTTTATGCAGGTGCAGAATTCATGACTTCTGATTTTTATAAAATAGGGCCTGTATGGTACCGTACAGGTTGTTCATTCAGTTTCCAGTTTAATAACATAAAAGCACCGGTAAAAACAATCAGATGGTATTGAAAAACTATATAAGAAAAATCTGTAAACCACTGATATTCTTAGTGTTGGTAATAAGTTTTTCATGCGAAAAATTACCTTACTATTTTGTCAATTGCGAAGGGGATAATTGCACAGTCAACAAACCTGTCAGTACTGAACTTGAGATAAAACTTGAAAAGGCAGGAGACGCTGTGCTTATTGATATTTACGAAGGCATTGTTGAAGACAGCACTCTTTATGATTCATTCTGGACCATGTCTTCCTCAGTCATCCGTTCTGTTGCCTTAAATAAAACCTATACCGTTACAGCCACATACGTATACAATGGTACTACTTATATATCAATAAATTCCGTAACTCCTTCAGTAAGGTTTGTAAGGGATATATGTGAAGATCCCTGCTATTATGTCTATAACAAGGTTGTTAATCTGAGGTTAAAGTATACAGAATAATCTTCCTGACAGGCATCCTAATTGCCAGACCGGTAATGATCAACAGAATCCTAAGTCTTTCATTTATTATGACATTACACCATATTTTCTATCTTTACCAGCTGTAAATCTTTATCAAATATGGCAACTTCATTCTTCGATTCAGACATTTTCACTCTGGGTATTATACCTTTATTGATATTTCTAGCCCGTATTTGTGATGTATCGATAGGTACTATACGGATAATCTTTGTTTCAAAAGGAAACAGGAGAATTGCCCCGATACTTGGATTCTTTGAAGTACTTATCTGGATAACAGCCATAAGCAAGATAATGCAGAATCTTGATAATTACGTAAATTATGTGGCATATGCAGCAGGCTTTGCTACCGGTAATTTTGTCGGGATGATAATCGAGGAAAAACTGGCAATGGGAATCATGATGATAAGGATAATTACTCATCAGGGCGGGATTGAGCTTGTACATAGCCTTAACAAAAAAGGATACGGAGCCACTTGTGTTGAAGCACAGGGAGCAAAGGAAAAAGTACATCTCATCTATTCGATAGTTCAGCGTCAGGAAATGGACAGGGTAATAGAGATCATCAACTCTGTAAATCCAAAGGCATTCTATACTATTGAAGATGTGAAAACTGTGAACGAAGGGATCTTCGTACCAAGTAAACAAAAGTATATTTTCCCATTTACGCATATTCTAAGGCAATGGAGAAAGGGAAAATGAATGGACCAAATTAAAAAATACTGATGATATGGAAAACCTGAAAGAACACCCCTTATACAGAAAACACACACTTGACAGTGTCATGAGCTCATTATGGGAATTTTACAGAAAAAATTTCCTTGTGCTGTTCCTGACATCATTCATTCTTTCTGTTGCAACCCACCTGTTGATGCTGAAGTTCAACCTGACGGAACTACAGAACTATACAGACCCAATGGTGGTGCTCGAAAAAATCAGGGGCATGATATTACCAATTGTAATAATCGCGCTTATAAGTCTATATTTCACAACGGTGTTGCATTATTATGTGATCTTAAGTCCTGTCGACAGCGGTACAACTATTTTTTCATCAGCCTACAGATCCCTCAGGTATTTCCTTCCCTACCTGATAATAATAATACTTCTTTCATTTTTCGGGTCGATAGCCATGGCCCTGGGCTTACTTGTTTTTATTGTTGGGATATTCTTTGCTGCGATATACATTGCCACCCTGTATTTGTTTTTCCTGCCGGTTTTGATTGTTGAAGGTACTGATATAGGGCATGCTATAGCCAGAACCTTTTCTCTTGTTCATAAAAGGTTCTGGATAAATATAGGATGGGTGGCTGTATTTATAGTAATAATAATGGTGATCTCTGTGATCTTTTCAGGGATAATCCTTATACCCTTTTCAGGAAGCTTTTTAAAGATAATGGCTGATCCGGAAGCAGCATCAAACATCATGACTTTTGCTTCAAACCCGCTTTATATAGTTTTGTCATCAGCAGCAAATGCCTTGTATCTGCCTGCACTGCCGATATTTGCTTCAATACTTTATTTCCACGGGAGAGCTGTTGATGAGGAGGTAATTAATCCCTGATCTCATTTTCGCCTTTTACATATCCGAAGTTTGCCAGTATCCCGCCGTCAACATACAGTATATGTCCGTTGACGAAATTGCTTGCCCCTGAAGCAAGGAACAGAGCTGCATAAGCAACATCTTCGGGTTCGCCCCATCTTCCTGCCGGAGTGCGTGTCATCACAAGATCATTGAAAGGATGACCATTCTCACGAATCGCTGCTGTTTGTGAGGTGGCTATATAACCAGGGCCTATTCCATTTACCTGAATATTGTATTTTGCCCATTCGCAGGTCATGCTTTGAGTAAGGAGCTTAAGGCCCCCTTTCGCAGAAGCATATGCGGAAACAGTATTCCTCCCATACACGCTTAGCATGGAACACATATTGATTATCTTGCCTGAACCTTTTTTTATCATTCCGGGAACAACCCGTTTTGAAACAATAAGCGGTGCAACAAGATCGACATCAATAACCTCCCTGTAATCGTCAACAGCCATTTCAAGAATTGGTATACGCTTGATGATACCTGCATTATTCACAAGGATATCAACTGTCCCTATATTTGCTTCAATCTGCCCTATTCCCCTGTTCACATCATCCTCGCTTGTGACATTGAATTTCAGTGTGTACACTGTTAACCCTTCTTTTGCAAAAGCTTCCTTGCATGCTGATAGTTTTTCATCCCGGATATCATTAACACATACTTTTGCTCCTGCCCTTGCCAGGACAAGACCTATTGCAAGACCAATTCCATGAGTTCCGCCTGTAACAAGGGCTGTTTTGCCTGTCATATCAAATATTTCTTTCATATTATCGGAAATAAGACAAGTTTAATACTTTTGAATTACTTAGTAATCTGATTATTTTAATGTATCCGGAAAACGCACATTCATATCTCCATAATCAAGGTTTTCCCCTGCCATACCCCAGATAAAAGTATAGTTGGATGTACCTGCGGCACTATGGATGCTCCATGATGGAGATAAGACAGCCTGTTCGTTTTTCATCCATATATGGCGCGTTTCGTCCGGATCACCCATAAAATGGCAAATTGCCTGCTTCTCCGGCACCTCGAAATAGAAATAAGCTTCCATCCTGCGGTTATGAGTATGTACAGGCATCGTATTCCAAACACTGCCAGGCTTAAGCTCCGTCATGCCCATCTGCAACTGGCAAGTCTCAACGACACTGTTTATAAGAAGCTTGTTTATTGTACGGTGATTTGATGCTTCAAGGCTCCCCATTACAACTACCTCTGCTTCTTTAAGAGTTACTTTCCTTGAAGGAAAACAGTGATGAGCCGGAGCTGAATTGATATAAAGCTTAGCCGGTTTGTCCGGATCGGCTGATTTGAAAATGACATCTTTAGTCCCTTTTCCAAGGTACAATGCTTCTTTATGTCCAATAGTAAATGTATTACCATCGGCCTCTATAAGTGATTCACCTCCGATATTTATTATCCCCATTTCCCTTCTCTCAAGGAAATAAGGTGATTTCAGGTCATCGGCAGACTCAAGTTTCAAAGGCTTCTTAACAGGCATTGCCCCTCCAACAATGTAACGGTCGTACATTGAATAAACCATAATAATATCATCAGTGACAAAGATCGTTTCGATCAGGAACTCCTTCCGGATCCTTTCAGTATCATAAGATTTCACATCGCAGGGATGACCTGCATATCTCAATTCTATTTTCATTTTTTATTTGTTTTATTTAATTTTTCCTTTTAAATAATTGTTTTTCTTACATTCTGCAGTATTGAATATTAACTGTGATAGAATGAGGCTCCAATAAAACTATTTTTCGAGTGAATCCCGGTTAATCTCTTCGCCAGAAAATAAAGTTCATGCTGTGGATTTTAAAAATCGCAAGTACGGTTTTGAGCATCCCCAACTGTAGCTGGAGTGTTAATTTAATTAATGATGATTTTTCAGGGTTTTACTCAAATTTACTGAAAATCAAGATTAAAACAATACATAAAAGAACATTCCTTTTATGAATTATTGTTTTACTATTTCTCTTTTGGCATTTTTAAAATCCAGAACTACTTTTTCATTCTTGTAATTAATTTCAACCTTATCCGAAGCAAATTCAGTCCTGGAAAATGGATTATCAAATCGTAAATAGTCATCTAAAGGAACGATCTCACCCTTAACCTGAAAATTTTTTGACCAACCATACTTCATTTCACCCAGGGAAGGAGAATTATATATTACATTTAATCCTTCACAAGTAACTTTAGCTTTACTTATGGCAGTAACAAAACGGGAAAAATCCTTCCAATCTATTTTTGAACCCATTTCGACTATCCAAATATTTCCCTTGCCCTTTGCTACAAGATCAGCGTTTTCTTCCTTTTCGTTCCATTCTGTTGGATTCCGGGAATACAAAGCTATATACCCATCGCCTTTTTTTCCGAAAATCCAGTTACCTTTTTCAATCACTTCATCAAAAGCATTCCTGGGGAAATAAGCATGTGTAAAAGGTATTGGCGTATCGGCGGGTACTAATTGATCGAGAGTGTTATAATATTCTTCAGTAAATTGTCTGCTCCTCTGTTCAGAACGTTTATAAGGAAAAGGATTAGTTTCAGGGATATCATAAATACAAAATAAAACATTTTTATATTGTGCGGCTTTTGGCAATATTCCATTTCCAGCCCAATAATTGGGACGTGAACCTTCGTCCATGGAACCTGGGTGATTAGTGAAAACAGTTGCATCAATACCAAGAGTTGCCTGCCATATATGTTGCTGGTAACCAGGACTACCTGGCCTGAATTCCTGCGCACAGCTCAAAGAATAATCAGCAGTTTTATAAGTTTCGATATTTGTTTCTGTCATGGCATGAGCATCCAGTTCAGGTGTAATTATTTTTCCGTATTGCAGAACCTGTTGCTCATAAACCTTTCTGTATTTTTCGTAATCTCCACCCAACCATACTCTGTATTTATTTGTATTTCTTTCCATCATATCTACAATCGCCGGATGAGCATAATCCTGAATACCTAAATATAAATTTGCAGATGATTCATCACAATATGACAAACCATATTTATAAGCATCCTTTATATCAATACTTTGGCGTTGATGAATCCTTAACGGTACTGAATAATCGTTGGCAATTTTTTGAATTATTTCGGGACAACGATAAGAAGAAGTCGCAAGTGATATTGTGCCATTTGAAGCTCCGCTAAAAACACCCACACCGAAAATAAGTTTCATTGTTCCTAAGGTTCCTTCTCCTCTGGCACCTAAAATGGATCTGGTATAAGTTCTGCCATGTGAACTGGCGAAGACACCCTGAAAATTATGAAGTGCCATCTCAAATAACAATCCATCAATCAATAAACCTGCCCTGGCAGAAACTGTTTTATCCTCTGCAAAATCATACAAATTACAAAGTGTCATCAAGTCCACCTCATAATATCCATGAGCAAGCCACTCACTCCATCCAAATCTAATCCTCCAATCTATCCATTGTGCCAAACGATCTAATGCATGTTGCATGTGCCATCTCCCGTTTTGGCGGTTATTTGTGAAAATTTCATCTTTTAATAACTGACCAGCTAAAAGTTCGACAGAATGAAAAGCCCCCTCATGGTTTTCTGTCCAATAGCATCGGCCGTCAAATCCAGGTTCTGTATACCAATATTTAAAATCCTTTAAACATTGTAAAATGTCCTTTTTTTGTCTATCAGTGATTAATGGAGTATCGTGATACAGATAATATAGTCTAAGCAGTCCTGCAAGAATAAATTCATTGGTATCTCCATTCCTGTAAACAGTGTTTATTTGTGATTTAAGAACTTCATCATTTAATTGATTTCCTAAGGCTAAACGAGCTATCTCATTCGATATTCCACCTCTACCTGACATATCAGACTGACTGGAACAAAAATCCAAAAGTAGCGCTTTCCGTTCATCAAATGTTTTTTGTGGATGAGACCAGTATTCATCCTGAATTCTTTGTGGTGGCACATTTCCTTGTGATTGGGTATTCACAACATTTTTATTCTGTGCCTGCGAATTTACTATGCATAATGCACACAATAAAAACATAATAGTTAATATTTTTTTCATCTTTTTTTTTAAAAATTTTCCAATAAAAGTAATAAAAAAACCATTACTCAATCATGAAGCTGGAGATTTTAGCCTGGAACTATATTTGCAGAATGATTTAATTATAATAAACGTGAAGTTCCACCACCATATTATCGGAAAAAAAATACTGACACAAAACGTATATCCATTGTCGGTTGCAGGGAAAAAATAAATCTATTTTTTCCCTTACATAAATATTCTGCAGGATTATTATAAAACTATTTCTTGAAAGATTGAATAGTTATTTCTATTTTCGTGACTGTTCAAAAATTCAAACTCTCATTTCCCGGATAAAACTTTTTACTTTTTGAGATAAACCGCCTTATTATGAAGACATTTATTAATGATGATTTTCTTCTTGGGAACAAGACAGCAAGAAGATTGTATCATCAGTATGCCGAAAATCAACCCATCATAGATTTTCATTGTCATCTTTCGCCACAAATGATTGCAGAAGACAGACTGTTTGACAATCTTACTCAGGCATGGCTCGAAGGCGATCACTATAAATGGCGGGCCATGAGAATAAACGGTATCGATGAAAAATACTGCACAGGTAAGGCATCTGACAAAGATAAATTTAAAAAATGGGCAGAGACAGTGCCTGTTGCTGTAGGAAATCCCCTTTACCACTGGTCACATCTTGAACTTGCAAGGTACTTTGGAATATTTGATCTTCTTTCTCCCGTCACTGCGGATAAGATATACAATAAGGCAAATGAGCTACTGAGAACAAAAGAATACAGTATCCGCTCCCTGCTTAAAATGGTTAAAGCTGAAGTAGTTTGTACAACAGATGACCCGTCTGATACTCTTGAACACCATAAAAGTCTCAAAGGCAGCTCCGGGATAGCAATACTCCCAACCTGGAGGCCTGATAATGTTATTAAAACTGATGACCCTTCCAAATTCATAACATATATTGAACGCCTCGGAAGCTCTGCAGATATTGTGATTAAGGATTATAGCTCTCTCATTGAAGCCCTTGAGAAGCGGCATAAATTCTTTCACAAAATGGGAGGAAGATGTTCTGATCATGGCCTTGAAAGGTTTTTCTTTACTTCTTTTACTGTATCTGAGGCTGATAAATGTTTTAAAAAATTACTTAAAGGTGAAAATCTTTCAGGCGAGGAATCTGAAAAGTACAAAACAGCAATAATGAGTGAACTGTGCAAGATGAACCACAAAAGAGGATGGGTTCAGCAGTTTCATGTCGGTGCCCAACGAAACAATAATTCAAGGATGTTCAGGTTAATGGGGCCGGATACAGGGTGGGATTCAATCGGAGTCCCACAGGATGCATTTAAGATGTCCGGGTTCCTTAACTCTCTCGATGATACGGACCAACTGGCAAAAACTATATTGTACAATCTAAATCCGGCCGACAACGAGATGATGATAACAATGGCCGGTAATTTCAATGACGGATCGACACCGGTAAAAGTACAATATGGTCCTGCCTGGTGGTTCCTCGACCAGAAGAACGGAATGGAGAACCATTTCAGGGACCTGTCTTCACTTGGATTGATAAGACGATTCATTGGAATGGTTACAGACTCCAGAAGCTTTCTTTCTTATCCGCGTCATGAATATTTTCGCCGTCTCGTCTGCAACTTCATCGGAGAAGAGGTTGAAAAAGGATCTGTTCCCGATGACGATGAGCTGCTCAGACCTATTATTGAGGGAGTTTCGTATAAAAATGCAAGAGAATACCTCGGCTTCAACAAATAGAATTTGTTGATCCTATGCTTTTCTTCACGGATCAGGAGTCAGACGACATTTATTTAGTTTAGAAATTAACAAGTTACCATATGAACGATTTAAATCTGAAAGGCAAAATTGCTGTAGTCACTGGTGGTGCTGGTGTTATCTGTTCTGAGATGGCCAGGTCGCTGGCAGTCCAGGGTGTAAAAACGGTGATTCTCGATCTCAATAAAGATGCTGCAGTAAATACAGCTGAAGCAATTGGGAAAGAGCCCGGATCGCAATGCATTGGCCTTGCTGCAAATGTCCTTGACAAAAAGTCACTTGAGGAAGCAAAAAATGAGATTAACCGGATATTCGGACCTGTAGATATACTAATTAACGGAGCCGGAGGAAATTCTCCAGCTGCAACAACCAGGGTTGAAAAGATGGATGGATCTGAAGACCCGGCCGATACTTTTTTTGGATTGCAGATCGAGGGATTTGATAAAGTATTCGACCTGAATGTTAAGGGAACAATCCTGCCTACTATGGTCTTTGCTGTTGACATGGTTAGGAAGAGATCCGGAGTTATTGTGAACATTTCATCAATGAATTCATACAGGCCACTGACAAAAATTGTTGCCTATTCTGCGGCAAAAGCTTCGGTTAATAATTTAACACAATGGCTGGCCGTTCATTTTTCTAAAACAGGAATAAGAGTCAACGCAATTGCCCCGGGTTTTCTTCTGACTAACCAGAACCGGTTTCTTCTTGTAGATGAAAAGACCGGTGAATCAACACCCAGAGGAAGGAAAATTATCGGCAATACACCTGTTGAGAGATACGGAACACCCGAGGAGCTGACAGGGACATTAATCTACCTTGTCTCCGATCTTTCAAGGTTCGTTACCGGAGTAATAATACCTGTTGACGGGGGTTTCAGTGCATACTCGGGAGTGTAGGCGAAGGGCGGAAGGCAGAAGGCGGAAGGCGGAAGGCAGAAGGCGGAAGGCAGAAGGCGGAAGGCAGAAGGCAGAGGGCAGAAAGAGTTTAGAGAGTTTAGTATAGCAGAAGGAAATTATGATCTATTATCAGAGGGGTTCGGAAAATAGTGTTATAGATGCACAAAGTCTTGAAGAGGGATTGTTTTCGGCGCTTGAAAAGATCGGGAGGAAGAAGAAAGTATTGGTTGTACCGCCTGATCAGACCCGTATACATTCACGTGCAGGAGAGATAACAGCTCTTCTGTATAAATACTATAAAAAGGATCTCAGGGATATTCTTCCCGCACTTGGGACGCATACACCGATGACTGATAATCAGATCAATGAAATGTTCGGTGACATTCCCAGGGAACTGTTCCGTGTTCATGACTGGAGGAAGGATGTCATCACTGTCGGGACTGTGGGTGGCGATATGGTTTCGCAGATAACAAATGGAGCCCTTGACTACTCGTGGCCGGCGCAACTTAATAAACTTATTTATAAGGGAGGTCATGACCTTATACTCTCTGTCGGACAGGTTGTCCCCCATGAGGTAATGGGGATGGCAAACTATAATAAAAACCTTTTTGTTGGCACAGGTGGTCACGAAGGAATCAATAAAAGCCATTTTATAGCTGGTGTATATGGAATGGAGAACCTTATGGGCAAGGCTGATAATCCCGTAAGAAGTATGCTTAATTATGCTGCCCGTAGTTTCATTCCGGATCTGCCTGTGATATATATTCTTACCGTGATAGGATACGATGGATCGGGCAGGCTTGTAATCCGTGGTCTGTTCATTGGTGATGATCCGGAGGTTTTCTATACGGCTGCAAAACTCTCACTTAAGGTTAATTTCACAATACTTGAAAAGCCCCTGAAAAAGGTTGTGGTTTACCTAGATCCTTCTGAGTTTAAAAGTACATGGCTGGGTAATAAAAGCATTTACAGAACTAGAATGGCAATGGCTGATGCTGGTGAGATAATAGTGCTTGCACCGGGATTGAAAGAGTTTGGTGAGGATAAGGAAATAGACCGGCTAGTAAGAAAATATGGTTATATCGGAACACCTGCAGTACTGGAAGCTGTAAGAAAAAATGAGGAACTCAGACAAAACCTTGGTGCTGCAGCCCACCTTATTCATGGCAGCTCAGAGGGGCGATTCTCAGTAACTTACTGTCCCGGTCATCTGAGCCGTGAACAGATAGAATCGGTGAGATTCAGGTATTATGATCTCAGAGATGCTATAATGAAGTACAATCCTGATAAAATGAAAGACGGATTCAATGAGATGCCCGACGGAGAGAAAGTGTTTTATATTTCAAACCCATCTCTCGGGCTCTGGAGCTCGAGGCAGCGTCTTGGATGATTAATTAAACCTAATTTTATCAAACACAGATACAAATAGTAATAACAACGCAGATGGATAAATTCTCCGATATAGGATTAATAGGACTGGCCGTGATGGGCGAGAACCTTGTTCTTAATATGGAAAGCAAAGGGTTCAGGGTAACAGTATATAACAGGACCGTGCAAAAAGTGGATGATTTTCTTAAAGGAAGAGCTCGGGGCAGGAATATAACCGGTGCTCATTCTGTTGAAGAACTTGTTGCTTCCCTCAGCCGTCCGAGAAAGATAATGTTAATGGTAAAGGCAGGTAATGCAGTTGATGAAATGATTGACATCCTCATCCCGCATCTTGACAAAGGTGATATAATAATAGATGGGGGTAACACGCATTTTCCTGACACAAACAGGAGAACTGCCTATGTGGAAAGCAAGGGCTTCCTCTATATCGGAACAGGTGTCTCAGGAGGTGAAGAAGGAGCTTTGCTCGGACCTTCAATAATGCCCGGAGGCTCAAAAGCTGCCTGGCCTTCAGTAAAACCAGTTTTTCAGGCAATTGCTGCTAAAGTTGAGGATGGTTCGCCATGCTGTGACTGGGTTGGAGAAAATGGAGCAGGTCATTTTGTAAAAATGGTACACAATGGTATCGAATATGGAGATATGCAGCTTATCTGTGAAGCATATCAGGTTATGAGAGACCTCCTGAAAATGTCGGCTGATGAAATGCACCTTGTATTCAAAGAATGGAACGAAGGAGACCTTAACAGTTATCTTATAGAAATAACAAGGGATATACTAGCATTCAAGGACTCTGACGGTCAGCCTCTTGTTGACAGGATACTTGATACGGCGGGACAGAAAGGCACAGGGAAGTGGACAGGTATTGCGGCACTTGATCTTGGGATACCACTCACACTTATAGGAGAAGCAGTTTTTTCAAGGTGTCTTTCAGCAGTAAAAGACGAAAGGGTTAAGGCATCAAAGATATTTAAGGGCCCGGAGCCTGTTGTTACAGGGAATAAGGCTGAATTCCTGAACAACCTGAGAGATGCTCTTTACGCCTCAAAAATAGTCTCGTATGCGCAGGGCTATGCACTCATGAAAGCAGCAGCAGATGAATATAAATGGGATCTGAATTACGGAGGTATTGCCCTGATGTGGAGAGGAGGCTGTATAATCAGATCGGCATTCCTTGGGAAAATAAAAGAGGCTTTCAGAAATAATCCCTCAATAACAAACCTTTTGCTTGATCCCTTCTTTAAAGAGAGGGTTGAAAAAGCACAGGAAGGATGGCGAAGGGTAATTGCATCGGCAGTTTCGAACGGAATACCTGTCCCTGCAATATCATCTGCCCTTGGTTATTTTGATGGTTACCGTTGTGAAAAATTACCTGCTAATCTTCTTCAGGCTCAGCGTGATTATTTCGGAGCCCATACCTATGAAAGAACAGATAAGCCGCGAGGTGAATTTTTCCATACGAACTGGACCGGAAGAGGCGGAACAACATCATCCACAACATATAATGTTTAATCTCACATTAAAAATATAACTATGGCAGTAACTTCAATCAGTGAATCAATAGGAAAATACAGGTGGACAATATGCGCACTGGTCTTTTTCGCAACCACAGTAAATTATTTCGACCGTAACGTATTGGGCCTGCTGAAACCTGTTCTTTCTGAAGAAGGGATCTTTGGTACGGACAAGGCTAACCAGGAATTATATTATTCATGGGTGGTAATGAGTTTTCAGATAGCATATGCAATAGGAATGACTATCGCAGGAAGATTCATTGACTGGATCGGAACAAAAAAGGGTTATGCTTACTCCCTCCTTGGATGGAGCTTTGCTGCTATAGGACATGCCTTTGCACATAACGCTTTCACTTTCGGAATATGGCGTGCAGCATTGGGTTTCACAGAAGCCGGAAATTTTCCTGCTGCAAATAAGACAATCGCTGAGTGGTTCCCGAAGAAAGAAAGGGCATACGCAACAGGAATTTATAACTCCGGAGCCAATATTGGTGCGATAATAACACCGCTTTTTGTACCATGGATCGCTATGCACTGGGGATGGAAATGGGCTTTCATATTTGTCGGGGCAATAGGACTCAGCTGGCTGTTCTTCTGGTACAAGATATATGGTTCTCCGGAACAGAAACTAAAAAATGGCAAGCTATCCCAGAAAGAATATGACTACATCCATAGCGACCTTGATGAAAGAGCTGATGTTGAAAAAGCCACTGAAAAGGTATCCTGGACCAAACTTCTTACATACCGACAGACCTGGTCTTTCTTTTTAGGCAAATTCCTCACCGATCCGGTCTGGTGGTTCTATCTATTCTGGCTACCAGCTTTTCTCAGCGGGGAGAATGCAAGAAAAATTGAACAGTTCAGGGCACTGAATCCGAGTTTTGCCGGTAATAACTCAGATATCCCGGGAATTATAACATGGACACTTGCTGTTGCTGTTGTATATACCATTTCTACAATCGGATCAGTTTATGGAGGCTGGCTGCCAAAGAAATTCATGAATGGGGGAATGCCTACCTACAAAGCACGTAAATTATCAATGTTCATCTATGCACTGTTCCCATTATCAGTTCTCTTTGCAAGCTGGTTAGGTAAATTCAATACTTGGTATGCAGTACTCGTCATCGGACTTGCATGTGCAGCACACCAGGCATGGTCAGCAAATATTTTTACAACTGTATCTGACATGTTCCCAAAGAAAGCTGTTGCATCAGTGACAGGTATAGGAGGAATGGCCGGAGCAGTTGGAGGAATTCTTGTAGCACAATCCGCCGGTCTTCTGTTGAAACATTATACAGCACTAGGCAGGATTGAATCGGGTTATTCAATTCTTTTCATTTTTTGCGGAATTGCATATGTCGGAGCATGGATAGTGATGCATTTCCTTGTTCCCAGTATGAAAAGGGTAGAGAATTTATGACAGGTATAAAATCAGTGATAAAAACAGTGAGCAGCTTGCTGCTTGTGTTTTTGAGAACATGAATAGCAGTCATATATGCAGGCTTTTTGATTTATAATAACAAAAATGTACTACACATTTTCAGGAAAAGATCTTGAAAAAGGAAATTGAAAGAAAATTCTTTGTTACGGGAGATTTTCGTAGTGGAATTCTGAGATCCTACAGGATTATTCAGGGTTATCTGTCAAGTGTTCCGGGACGGACAGTAAGGATCCGCATTAAAGAAGATTCAGCTTTCATTACGATAAAGGGCCCGGGTGACCCGTCGGGCGTAAGCCGTGATGAGTGGGAAAAAGAAATTTCAATTACCGATGCTGAAGAACTACTGAATTTATGCGAACCTGGTATCTTAAATAAAATCCGTCATGAGATCCTTGTTGGCAAACATCTATTTGAAGTAGATGAATTCCTCGGTAAAAATGCCGGTCTTATTATTGCTGAAGTAGAGCTGTCAGAAGCTGATGAATCATTTGAAAAACCATCATGGATCGGTAAGGAAGTAACCGGGGATATTCGTTTTTACAGTTCCTCGCTCTCTTTGCATCCCTACTCCGAGTGGTGACAAAGGGTTGCCAGGCTGCGAGGGATTTCCTATCAGTCTAGTTACTTTTTATATTGCCTGATAGCTGTGAAGCCTTGCATAAAACCCATCCTTTTTATTGACAAGGTCATTATGGGTTCCTGTTTCTACAACCATTCCGTTATCAATCACAACGATCTGATCAGCATTCTGAATTGTCGACAGCCTGTGTGCAATAACAATTGATGTCCTGTTCTTCATAAGCTTAAGTATAGCATCCTGAACAAGCCTTTCCGATTCCGTATCAAGGGCAGATGTAGCTTCATCAAGGATCAGTATCGGAGGGTTCGCCATGATAGCTCTTGCGATGCTTACCCTCTGTCTCTGGCCTCCGCTCAATTTGTTGCCGGATTCCCCCACCGAACTCTCATAACCCTGTTCTGTCTCCATAATAAAATCGTGCGCATTAGCGATCCGGGCTGCACTTTCAACCTTTTCCTTTTCTGCCACATCCACCCCGAAGGCTATATTCTCTGTGAATGTAGTATTGAAAAGTATTGGATGCTGACTGACTATACCCATTAAAGAGCGGAGTTCAGAGGTCTTGAGATCACGGACATCAACACCGTCAATTAATACGCTGCCCC
>CAYNRI010000031.1:8475-27513 GCA_964399575.1 uncultured Rikenellaceae bacterium | reverse complement strand
GAAGCAAGGAAACCAAGCTGGGCCTTGATGGCATCGGTAGTTATTGCCTTCAACCCTTTATCAACTTCAGGTTCCTGCCCGTAATTAACTGAACTAATGATTAATCCCAGCACAAGTATCAGGTATATTCCTTTTTTCATCTTTGAAATTCTTATATTTACACAAGCTAAATATATAAAATTATGAGGAAGCCAACAGCAATTATATTCTTCTTGTTAATCTTAAACCTTATTTCCTGCAGCAGTGGCAATACCAGGAAGGCCGATGACAGAGGGTATTTAGTCAAAACAGGTGATATTGCACCTGATTTTGTTATAAGGGAAGCCTCGGGAAAGACTTATAAACTGTCAGACCTCAGGGGAAAGGTCGTTATGCTTCAATTCACAGCCAGCTGGTGCAGTGTATGCAGGAAAGAAATGCCGTTTATTGAAAACGAAATATGGCAGGCAAAGAAAGATGCAGGACTTGTTGTGCTGGGCATTGATCGTGATGAACCTGTTGAGACTGTCAGGAAATTTCAGCAGGATATGGCAATAACCTATCCGCTTGTTCTTGATCCTGGGGCAGATATTTTCGGCCTTTATGCCGATAAGGAAGCGGGAGTGACCCGCAATGTAATAATCGACCGCGATGGGAAAATCATTTTCCTGACGAGGCTCTTTGATATGGAGGAATTCAATTTAATGAAGGATGTGATCTTTTCAGAGCTCCAAAAGAATTAAGCCTGGCTCCGGTCATTTTGTTTTATAAGGTTTCGAAAAATACTTCAGCATGTAACTTTTTACATGCTTTTCCGTTATATATTATGTGTTTGCAATTAAAATGTTAATTAATTAACTGATTTAATGAAATTTAAAAACATGATTATGAAAAAACTATTTGTATTTCTATTTGCTTTGATTATTGCAGTTCCGGCTTTTTCGCAGATCAAGTTTGGCTTGAAGGTAGGCGCCAGCACTGCAACAGTTCCAAATTATGATATTTCTGATCCTTCATCAGGGACTAATAATATTGAAGCCCTTAAAGATGCAGCATGGGGATTTCAGGCAGGAGCTTTCCTGCGCATTGGAATAAGTTCAGTCTTTGTTCAGCCCGAAGTACTCTTTGCATCAAATACATATGAATATAATGTTACTACAGTTACAGGAACGGAAGCTGTCAAACAGAAATTTGACAGGCTTGATATACCTGTCCTTCTGGGTGTAAAATTTGGTCCCCTTCATCTTAATGCCGGGCCATCTGCAGCTATCCAGATCGGTTCTCCCAAGGCTCTTATTGAGGATCCCGATTTCAAGGAGATGTACCGTTCAGCAACCTTCGGCTATACAGCCGGTCTGGGCGTGGATCTGTTCAATAAACTCACTATTGATGCAAGGTACAACGGGAGTCTGAGCGGTAAATTTGGTGACTCTGTTAATATAGGAGACCAGACATTCAAACTCGACAGCCGTCAACCCTCGATCACTTTAAGCGTAGGTATTATGTTCTGATAAGAGATTACAGAATTTAAGAAGGAGAGGTCACAAAAAAACTCTCCTTTTTTTTTTCATTCTATTTAGATAACAACATCTTGCCTGCAACAAGAAGCAGCAGAATTGCAAAGATCTTCTTTAATGTAGCCTGCGGCATTGTAAGAGCAATCTTGGAACCGAAGTAAGATCCTAAGATAAATGCGATAACAAGTATTGCTGCAAATTTTATATTCACCTGCCCCGCTTTCCAGTAATTATGGGCTGCAATGATGCCAATGGGCAGAAGCATTACAGTCAGACTTGTCCCCTGGGCCATATGCTGAGTAAAGCCAAGCATATAAATTAACGCAGGTACCATAATAATAGCGCCTCCGATTCCAAGCATACCCGACATAAAACCTGTAACCACTCCGATAATGAGCAGAATTAGTAAAGTTGTAACAGACATGTTCATATGATTTTATTTTGATAAAATTATTTCTTCCCGGTAAAAGTATGAATAAAACCTAAAAAACAATCTGCTATAAATACTCTGCCGTATACCATATTTTTGCATAAATAAACAATATCTGTAAATTTGGATCTCTAAAAATGAATGAAGAAACTACTTAAATATGGCTTAATCACAGCAGGGATTACTGGAGTAATCTTCATCTTTTTTGTCTACAGGATCTTTTTCGAACCTGCAATAAAGGTTCCACAGGATAAAACCACAATTTATATACCCGGTCAAGCGTCCTATGAGCATGTAATTGATTCATTGACAGCTAATCTTAAGGTAGGTAACCTAAAGATCCTTAAATGGGTTGCAGAACGAAAAAAATATCCGGTACTTGTTAAACCAGGCAGGTATGTAATTGATAAAGATCTGAGCTATAATGCACTGATCGACCAGCTGCGATCCGGAAGACAGTCTCCTGTAGATGTTACTTTTAATAATATCCGTACACTGAATGATCTTGCAGGGAAGGTGGGTGGTACTATTGAAGCAGACTCTGCAGAAATAATTGCTTTTCTTTCAGATCCCGGAAATTATATGAAGGATGGTTTTACGGAAGAGACTATTATTGCTGTTTTTATTCCAAATACCTATGAATTATTCTGGAATACATCGGCAAGTCAGTTTTACGACAGGATGTTAAGAGAATACAAAATATTCTGGAACGAAAAACGGATGGCTCAGGCTAAGGAAAAAAACCTGGATCCGGTCGAAGTATCGATACTCGCTTCAATAATTGATGATGAAGTTACAAAAGCCGATGAGAAGCCCCGGATAGCCGGTGTGTACCTGAACAGACTGAAGAGAGGCATCCCGCTGCAGGCCTGTCCGACAATTAAATTCGCCCTGAACGATTTTACTATTACAAGGGTCCTCACAAAACACCTCTCAATAGAATCGCCATACAATACTTACAAATTCAATGGATTTCCTCCGGGACCTATCGGTTGTCCTTCAATACAGGGGATCAATGCTGTCCTGAACGCTGAAGAACATGACTTTCTTTATTTTGCTGCGAAAGCTGATTTCTCGGGTTACCATAATTTCTCAAGGACCCTGTCAGAACATAACAGATATGCTGCAGAATACCAGCGGGAACTCAACAGGAGAAGGATTTACCGATAACCTCAACTTCCCTGTCCAGTTCTATTCCAAACTTGTCTTTTACCGAATTCTTTATCATTTCTGACATGGCAAATATTTCTGCTCCGCTTGCAGAGCCATGATTTATAAGGACCAATGCCTGTTTTTCATGCACGCCGGCATCGCCGATCCTCCTTCCCTTCCATCCGCACTGCTCTATAAGCCATCCGGCGGCAATCTTAATATCCGACGAAGTTTGTTCATAACAGGGTATTCCCGGAAACATCGCTTTTAAAGAAGCAGCTTTTTCTGCTGACACGACAGGATTTTTAAAGAAACTTCCCGCGTTGCCTTCTATTTCCGGATCAGGCAGTTTATTGCGCCTTATGTTGATAACAGCCTGCCTTATATTGGCAAGATTTATTTGTCCCAGCTTATTGATTTCCTCCCTGACTGATCCGTAATCAATTCTGAAACTCTTATCTTTTGATAGTCTGAACCATACCCTTGTAACGAGAAATTTTCCCTTCTCTGTGGTCTTGAAAACAGAACTCCTGTAACCGAAATTGCATTCATCCCTGTCAAACATACGTACTGACCCGTCTTTTACCGTAATACATTTTACTTTAAGGATAGTTTCCTTGATCTCCGTACCATAGGCTCCTATATTCTGCACCGCTGCAGCACCTGTCTGACCGGGTATCAGGGAAAGATTCTCAAGTCCGCACAGCCCCTTTTTTACGGTCCATTCAACAAGATTGTCCCATTTTACTCCGGCCCCTGCTGATATAATCACTTCACTGCCATTGCACTTTTCGATCCTTATACCCCTCAGGTCGGGCTTAAGTATTGTCCCCCTGAATTCATCAGTGAACAGTAAATTACTTCCTCCTCCGATTATTAACAAAGGCCTTTTCCAGGAAAAACTTTTCTTCATAAAATCAATTGCCTCCTGCTCAGTCCTTATGCGAACAAGGCAATCAGCCTGGTACCCTAACCTGAATGTGTTGTAATCACTGAGAGGAATATTCTTAAAGATCAGCATCCTTTTTTTCTGTAAAAATATGAAATTTATATTCCCTGCCGGGAACTTCCTCAATAATCCGGATATACCTGTGTATTTTTTAACCCTGTCTCCTTTCTACCCTTCGCCCTTTCTCCCCCTCTTCAACGCTTCAACGCTTCAACATTCCAACTAAATGCCTAAATTTACCTCATGCAAAAGCAAGCCGGAAAGACCAGGGTAACTTTCTCTGTAACCAATTGCATATGCTTCGATCAGCGTGTGATAAAGATAGCTGAAACGGTCAGGGAAACAGGTTGTGAAGTTCTTATAATCGGGAGAAAACGCGGAGATTGTTGTAAGAAAGATCTTGTGCATTTCCCTGTAAGAAGATTCCGGATGCTCTTTAAAAAAGGATTCCTGTTTTACGCTTCATTTAATCTCAGACTGTTTTTCTTCCTCCTGGTTCATAAAACAGATATCCTTGTTGCAAACGACCTGGATACCCTCCTTCCTAATTTTCTTGTATCAAAATTACGGCGGCTTACCCTTGTATATGATTCTCACGAATATTTCACCGGTGTTCCGGAATTAAATGACAGACCCGGGGTAAAATCAGTCTGGAAACTGATAGAAAGATCAATTCTCCCGCATCTGAGAAATGTAATGACAGTAAGCGACTCTATATCAATGCTGTATAGAAAGGAGTATGGTGTCGATGCGGCAGTAGTTAGGAACTGTTCCAAAAGGTCTCAGCATATAAGGCCTTTTACCAGAAAGGAGCTCCTTGTTAATGAAAAGGACTTTCTTCTGATTATTCAGGGAAACGGCATAAATATCGATAAAGGAGGTGAGGAGCTGATTGAGGCACTGAGAGTAACTGATAATGTATCCCTTCTGATTGTAGGTTCAGGAGATGTCATCAGGGATCTCAGGGAGATGGTGATCTCAGTTGATCTTACAAGCAGGGTAAGATTTATTCCATCACAGCCCTGGGAGGAGCTCATGCGATACACAAGATCAGCAGATGCAGGTATGTGTCTTGAAAAAGATACAAACCTTAACTACAGGTTCAGCATCCCGAATAAGTTATGCGACTATATCTCAGCCGGTATTCCCGTGATTGCGGGTGTCCTTCCTGAAATAAAAAAAATCATTGAAAAATACAATTGCGGAATCATGATTCCTGAGATTACTGCACAAAATATAAGCTCAGCTCTTATTAAACTAAGGGATGATGCGAACCTTGGAAATGAACTGAGAAGGAATTCAATTACAGCTTCTGAAGAGCTTAACTGGGAAAAGGAATCCCTTAAGGTAAAATCATTTTACAGACCGTTTTTCAAATAATGCTAATAACCTGCAGCCTGACCATCTTTCCGTGATTCGGATGCACCAAACAACACCTTGTTCTTCTCATCGCGCATTATAGCCTGGTATCCTCCGTATCCGCCAAGATCCCATTGTATTATATGGCCCATTGTTAAAAGTTTCTGGATAACTTCGGTACGGAAACCACTCTCCAGATGCAGTGTCCCTCCGTTAGTCATACTTTGTCCTGTAGGCTCAGAAGAACCTGTATGATATATTCTTGGTGCATCACCTGCCTCCTGTAGATTCATATTGAAATCAATAAGGTTGATGACTATTTGTGCGTGCCCCTGTGGCTGCATATCGCCACCCATTACACCGAAGCTTACCCAGGGCCTGTTATTCCTTGTTATGAAGCCCGGGATTATCGTATGAAAAGGCCTCTTCCCAGGGGCATAAACGTTGGCATGACCCGGAGCAAGACTGAACATTTCTCCACGGTCCTGCAACACAAATCCAAGACCTGTCGGACACATCCCTGATCCCATTCCCCTGTAATTGCTCTGGATCAGTGAGACCATATTACCTTCCCTGTCTGCAACAGTAAGGTAAATAGTGTTTCCGGCTTCTGTTTTTCCGGCATCGTAAATCCTGGCTGCCCTGAGAGGATCGATCAGTTTACGTCTTTCAGCAGCATATCTCTTAGAGATCAGCTGTGAAACAGGCACTTTTGTAAATAAAGGATCGGCATAGTATTTTGCACGGTCTTCAAAAGCCAGCTTTTTAGCTTCAGTGAAGACATGGATATATTCTGAGGATCCGAATTCCATACCTGCTATATCAATACCTTCAAGTATGTTTAATATCTGTAATGCCGCTATACCCTGTCCGTTGGGGGGGAGCTCCCATACATCATAGCCCCTGTAATTTGCCGAGACCGGCTCCACCCATTCAGAATGGTGCCTTGACAGGTCTTCATAACTTAAGAATCCACCCTGCTTTTGCATAAACGTTGCAATTTCCTTGGCGATAGTTCCCCTGTAAAATTCATTTCTTCCTCCCTTTACTATCTTTTCAAGTGTATTGGCCAGGAGCGGATTCTTAAATATTTCACCCTTCGCAGGACTTTTACCGCCGGGCATATAAACTGATTTGATGTTAGGGTATTCAGCAAGTCTCTGCGTGTTACGTTCGAGATAGAAGGCAATTAATTCGGTTACCGGAAAGCCATCCCTTGCATAATTTATTGCCGGCTGAAGGATCTCCCTGATTGACAGCCTGCCGAACATTTCATGCATCTCAAACCAACCGTCGACGCATCCGGGAACTGATACAGGCAGTGGTCCGAAAGGAGGGATGACATCGTATCCGTTGTCCTTGAAATATTCCAGCTTAAGTGACCTTGGTGATCTGCCACTGGCATTAAGTCCGTATAATTTATCTTTTTCAGCACTCCAGATCAGGGCAAAAAGATCACCTCCGATACCGCATCCGGTAGGTTCAACAACACCCAGAACTGCATTTGCTGCTATGGCAGCATCAATTGCGTTTCCCCCTTTCTTTAAAATATCAAGGGCCACCTGCGTGGCCAGGGGCTGACTTGTCGCTGCCATTCCGTTGGCAGCAATTACTTCAGACCTGCTGGCAAAATCATGTCCTGTGATACGGTCCTGTGCAAAGACAGATACGGTAATAACAAGAATAATAATGAAGGAAAATACTTTTTTCATGTCAGGAATTTTGTGTAAAGGTAAAAAAGAGTGCTTATTATCTGGCCATGGCCAGCTTTTTTAATTCAGCCGGCATTTTTTCGATCGCATATCTGAGTGATGTACGGGGCATAGTAGCTTTTTTCTTCATTACATAATCAAAGACCTCTTTCTGATGGGCCTGGCTTGCAGCTTTGAGCATCCATCCATATCCTTTCTGTACCATGTCATTCTGATCCGAATGCATAATATCAGCAATTTCGAAAATATCTTTCAGAAATTTTCCTTTCCTGGCGGGAACAATGAGCGACACAGCTGAAGCCCGTTTAACCCATCTGTTTTCCGAATGTGCCCACTTTTTAAGATCACTCAAAAACTCCGGGAACATTTCAACTATCGTACCTACAGTATGGTTGCACAAAGTATCACATGTTGCCCAATTGCTGATATAATTACTGACCCATCTTTCGAAAATCCTGAAATCTTCTCTCTCGTACTCTTTTCTCATCGAATAAGACCAATCGCATGCTATGAATCCTTCTTCAGCAAAACCGGATTTCCAGAGTTCTTCACAAAGTAAGAAAACTTCCGACTTGCTTCCTGCGCTTATAGTTTTGAAATGTGCCTTTGCCAGCTCGCTCACTTTAGCTGATTTCAGACCATATAGTTTAACTTCTTCTTTAAAGAACCTTTCTCCCTGTAAACGGGTTTTATCATCAGCAAAATGGATAAGATCAGCTCTGATCTTTTCAATTATTCCGTTCATATTCCAAGGTACCTGATATTCTATTTTATGTTTTTCCAGAATTTCTGCTCCGAAATTCTTATCTCTTTTGATTTTTTTCTTTCAAGAAGTATGTAATAAATAAGTGCCAGAGAGCCAATAATTACTATTCCGATAAGTACGTACCTGAATATTAATGAAATATTTTCATCAGCTGCGGCTACTATAAAATTATCAGCACTTCCCTCAGTTATTTTATAACCGGTATCAATATTGAAAATGTTCTTAACCAGGAAAAGTGAGAAGAAGCTTATAAGGCCTGATATAACAGGAGTTGTGACCCACCCGAGGGCTATCTGACCGAGCAGCTTGAAATTAATGTTCCTTGCTCCTTTATACAATCCTATGCCGACAACACATCCGACAATTACCTGTGTACTTGAGACAGGGACCATCGGGATCCGTGGAAGGCCAGATCGTGCAAGAAGATCAGACAGTGCAGTTGATGAAAAAATAAACAGTACAAGCGAATGTGCCAGAACGACTACCATAGCTGCTTCAGCTGAGATCTCAATTATATTACCGCCGACTGTCTCCATTACCCTTTTTGAATATGTAATAATTCCTGCAGCAATTGCCAGTCCTCCGATGAGGAACAACTGTTGTGCAGAAGTTAGGGAGAAGATCCCAAGGTCAAGGTCATGAAGGCTGAATGCCGGCACAAAAACTCCCATCACGTTTGCTATATTGTTGGCTCCGAGACTATATGCACCAAATGCTCCGGCGATTACAAGTCCTGTTTTAATTAATGCTTCGAATTTAATCAGATGAATTCCGGAAGCTCTCTTTATCCAGCGTATCAGGAGATACAGCAGAACTGAAAATACTGCACCGATTATTGGTCCGCTTATCCATGTAGATATAATAGTTATAAGAGTGCCCGGATCTGTTCTGTTACCGGTGAAGATATTCCATCCTATAATTGCTCCCACAATAGCCTGGGTACTGGATACCGGCAGGGAGATTTTTGTCATTGAATATACTGTTACAGCTGCAGCAAGAGAGAGTGTAAAGGCACCTCCTATTGCGTTAATTGAGCCAAGTCTGCCTAAGGTTTGTGAGGCGCCGGCTCCCTGTATAACTGCTCCAAGTATCACTGCGACAGAAGCGATTACAGCAGCTTTGCGAAAGGAAAGCATTTTGGATCCGACAGCAGTTCCGAACACATTTGAAGCATCATTGGCGCCCAGAGACCATCCAAGGAATAATCCGCTTGTCAGGAAAAACAGGATCATATTACATTACTAGTTTTATTGCCATACCGGAAAGCAGATCTGCAGCTTTTTGTGCCAGGTCAGATATATTCTCAAGATTATTTATTATATATCTCAGATGAGCCTTATGGGCCAGATCCAGCTCACTCATGTCCTGGAAGACAGTCTTCTTAATACTCCTGGAGATCTTATCTGTCTCCGTCTCGAAGTAATAGACCTTTAAAAGTTTATCCCTTACAGTATGGGGAGCTCTGAAATATGCCCTGGCTGCAGGGATAAGTTCCTCCGCAGCAAAGAGAGAAGCATCAGCAAGACTTAAAAAGCTCTTGTTCAGAGATTCCGGAATTTCAGGCTGTTCAATATTATATTCATTAAGCGAACTTTTTAATACATCAATTATCTCATCAAGTTCATCAATAAGAGTGATGACCTCCTGGCGGTGCTGGGGGAGAATGGAATGAGTTATCATCTCATTTTCAATTGACCGTTGCAGTTTGTCGGCATTACTCTCCAGTGTGTCAAGCTTATGCAGATGTCTTAGAAAAGCCTCCTGGTCCTTTTCAAGGAAAGCTTTTATACCTTCCCTGAAAACAAGCAGGCCAAGCTCAACATTATCTATGAATTCATCAATACGAAGGATCAGATTTTTTGTAGTCCGGGTAAATAGAGCCATGGTTAAGTAATGAAAGGTTATTATATCAAATGTATTATTATTTGAATTATCAACACGAATACTGTAATTATGATTTATTCATTAAATATGAACATGGATCAGGTTCATAAGCAGCATAAAATCAGAATTTTATAATTTTCTCTACCTTATTGTGCCTGAGATATGTTTTCAGAATGACCCGGACATCATTGTTATCAGGCGCAGCTTTGATGCAGTCATGTACAGCTGTCAGACCAAAGCCAAGATCATTTATATTGAAATATCCGTAGCCGGCATATTTCCCATTGATGATTTTTACGGCACTTCTCTCTTCCTCAGTTCTCCCTCTGTCAATTATAATGAAGTTATTTCTGCTGAAAATGAATTCCTCAGCTGCCTTTTTTGCTCTTATATTATAATCTGACGGAGCTTCCCTGCCACAGCATGCGCCTTTACAAATGCCAACATGATACTGGAAGCAGGGGCCGTTACATTCATACAGACCGCAAAGCTTCTGGCAGAGTTCATATGTCTCAACGAGGGAAACAAGTTTTGATTTCGCTCTATCCCTTGAAGTAAAAACCGAGAGAGGATTGTCATCTGAGTCAATCGTCCCATATCTGAAATTCAGGTATCCGTCATTATCTGTGAAACTGAATATTCCCCATTGAAAACCTGAACGTCTTTGTGCCCTGTTATATATTGGTTTATTGTCCTTTATCTCAAATGATTCGCGTAAAAGGGCAATAAGTTCACTCCCGGTTGTCTCCCAGTCAATATCAGCAATCAGGTCGCGCATTTCCATTGCCCTGTTAGTAGTGTTGTTTGACAGATGTGTATTTATCCTCTGCTGCAGATTACGGCTTTTGCCTATGTAAATCAGATCTCCCTCCTCATTATAGAAATAGTACACTCCCGGTTCTTCCGGGATATCATCTATCCTCGAAAGATCCAGCTTCGGATTCAGCTTTGATATCCTTGTATTTCTGATAAGGTTTGAATACCTGCCGTTTATTTCAACATCCTTCCGCAGGATCATCTCAAAGAGCCTGACTGTAGCCAGTGCATCGCCGGCAGCCCTGTGTCTTCCTTCAATATCAATCCTGAAATCCCTGCATATATTGCCCAGACTGTATGAGCGATGTCCCGGGAAAAGTTTCCGGCTCAGTGCCACAGTGTCAATAAGGTTCCGTTTATAATTATATCCAAGAGATTTAAATTCCTGTCTTATGAATGAATAGTCGAATCTTGCATTGTGTGCAACAAAGGTCCTTCCTTCAGTAAGCTCAACGATTGCCTTTGCGATCTCAAAGAAATGGGGAGCATTCTCAACCATCTCATTTGTTATTCCTGTCAGATTGGTAATGAAATACGGAATGTTCCTTTCAGGATTGACAAGTGTCTTGTATTCCCCTGTGATCTTTTCACCATCATGGAGATAGATGGCAATCTCGGTAATCTTCTCCGATCTTGCACTGCCACCTGTAGTCTCAATGTCAATTATTGCGAACATATTCAAAAAATATAGATGCAATATAACTTACGAATATAATTACAAATGAAGTTTGTCTTATTTATAGTTCGTATTTTTGTTATCAAAGTTTTCAGAAATGAATGAGTGTTTTGGTAAGAGATTTATAATGAACGGGGACTTGCTTGATGCTGATTCTTTTGACAATTCCCTTGTCTATGAAGGTGATTCAATATATGAGGTTATCAGGATGACAAAAGGGAGTCCGTTTTTTTTCCGGGATCATATGGAGCGCCTGGAATCAAGTGTCAGGATGCAGAAGAAAAAGATGCTTGCAGATCGGGAGACACTAAAGAGGGACATAATAAACCTGACCAAGTCTGACAGGAAGAAGGAGGTAAACCTTAAAATTGTATTCAATTATAACAAGGGGCAGAACAATTATATTGCATATTTTATTCAACCGAGTTATCCTTCTGATGATCAATACCGTAACGGAGTCAAGGGCATATTGTTCTATGCCGAAAGAAAAGATCCGGCTTCAAAGGTGATTGATCATAAGTTGCGCTCAACTATTTTCAATAAACTGATCCTTGACGGCGGATATGAAGCCTTACTTGTAAATGAGAATGGTCAGATTACAGAAGGCAGCCGGTCCAATATATTCTTTCTGAAAAAGGATATTCTTGTTACAGCTCCTGACGGATCAATACTAAACGGAATAACACGCAAGCATATACTTGATATCTGTAAGGAGAACGGGATCACTGTGAAACTTGAATGCGTGATGGCTGAGGCAATAACAGATTATGAAGCCGTATTAATGACAGGTACATCCCCGATAGTGTTGCCCTTCTGCTGTATTGATAATAAAACATTTAAAGTGAGCAACCCCCTTATTCAGGAGCTTCGTAAGCTGTACATTGTCAAAGCTGAAGAAAGCATCATCCGGTTCCGGTCGGGAAGTCTCTGATTAATTTCGGATTACAGATACAAATAAGTTCAACAAAAGATAAATCAAAGATGGCAAATATCAGAAGGCTCAAGAAGGAAATAGATAACTGTGTTTATGAGGTAATTTCGGATTGCCTTACATATTCGGCTCTGAATCCTGAAAATAACCCGGCAGAGATCAGCGAGTTGATATCAGAAACAGTTATCTTCCGTAATAAGCTTTTCAGCAAAATCAATACTCCTGTCCCTGAAGGCAATGGAGTTAATCAGAAAAAGCACTTTCAGGAGATCAGAAAGGAATTTACAGTCGGGATAGATGAATTATTCGGACGTCTTAGTTCTTTATCGAAGAAGAAAAAGAAGTAAAGTACCTGTAAATTAATGTACCGCAGGATGAGCAGTTACCTTTCTGATCAAGGTTCTGCAGCTTTATGCTGTATCCAACCCTGCGTGTTACTACTTTTTGACAATTTGGACATTTTGTATTCTGTCCGGTCTCAGTGGAGAGATTTCCGATATAGACATAACTGAGATAGTCTGCAGCTATCTTTGCCAGTCTTTTAAGGGTTTCATCGGGAGTGGCAGGATCCTCTCTTTTGTACATCGGAAAATAGCGGCTCAGGTGAAGCGGGGTGTCCTTTCCCAACTCACCTGCAATCCACTGTGCCTGGCTGGCAATCTCTTTATCGTTATCGTTATAACCCGGAATTATGAGAGTTGTTATTTCAAGGTGCCTGCCTGATCTGGCGATCTTCAGAAGGCTTTTCTTAACAGGTTCAAGCTCTGCTCCGGTAAGCTTTCTGTAAAAATCGTCGCTGAATGCTTTAAGGTCAATATTGAAAGCATCTGTAAATGAAATTATCTCGTCCAGAGGATCTTCATTTACATAACCATTGCTTACAATTACTATCCTTAACCCTTTTTTCTTTGCTTTGGCAGCAACATCGCGGATATACTCAAACCATATCACAGGTTCATTGTACGTAAAGGCAATTCCTGTATTGTGCAATGCAGCAACTGCATCATTCACGATCTTTTCTGCTTCTGTCTTTACCGTAAACCCCGCTGCAGTCCTCTGTGAGATGGAATAATTCTGGCAAAAATCGCAATGCATATTGCACCCGTAGGATCCGATTGATAATATATTGGTCCCGGGAAAAAAATGATAAAGTGGTTTCTTTTCTATAGGATCGAGGGCATATCCTGAGATAACTCCATATGTTATCAGTTCTATTATTCCTTCATTATTTCTTCTCGCTCCGCATATTCCGGATCTTCCTTCACTCAGAATACAATTATGAGGGCAAAGCAGGCATTGTGTCTTGTCTCCTGTTTTTCTCCAGAGCTCTGTCATGTCTGAAAGGTTTGGCTTTGCTAAAATACATCTTTTTAGCGTAATTGAATCAACCTTTTTGGAACCAGGGTGAGTTTACCGAAGGCAATGCCACCGCTGGATGAACAGGTGATAAGCGGTAATCTGGGTTATCATATAAGAGAAGGAGAACATAATATGCTCCTGAAAGACTGGAATTATTTTATTGATTTTGCAGATATGGTGCTCAGATAACAAATAATTGAACCTTTATTACTGAACATCAGTCCTCTGCCGTATCATTCTCAGTATCGAACGGAATACTATTAATTTCCGAGAATTCCTTTAATCTGTCTTTTACAATGATTATAAGCTCAGGATAATTGATCCCGAACCGGAGAATAGTCTTTCCCCCGGAAGCCAGACGAAAGATTATGTTCAAAGGCAGTGATTCAATCTTCCTTATATCAGTATTCTTCATTTTTAAGACTGGCAGAAAAGTATTTTTCTTCAGGATTATTTCACTTTTATCTATTTCAATGTATCTTTTTGTCTTTCCGAAGCCTGATAAGATCTGATACAGACCGAAACACATCAGAAGCGCTACTGTTATCCACAGAGCACTGTCTGTATCATCTGCTTTCAGGTTAAATACAAACCAGAATATTGCCACACCAAAACAAACAAGTCCAAATAGTATCTGTAATACTTTTACAAACAATGGATTGTCTTTTGGATCTAACAGAATGGATGTTTTTTCCATCGATAAATAAATTGAAATAAATTTCTTTAATCGCAGGTCACGTAAATCTCCGGGATCAGGTGGCTGGCAAGCTGGTCTTTTGTATTGAAAATTAACATGATCATCCACCAGCCGGCGGGTGACCTTCTCCCCTGGTGAGAGTACCTGTAAGTCCTATTTCCCCGGCGACCTCACGCATCCCCATTATACAGTCGCTGATAAGTTCATCAAGGCTTATTCCAAGCATTGCAGCACCTTTTTCTATTACAGACCTGTCTACACCTGCTGCGAATCTTTTATCATTCCATTTCTTTTTCACCGACCTTGCTTCCAGATCGAGAACACTTTTCGAAGGTCTGACAAGTGCACTTGTCACTACAAGACCTGTAAGTTCATCAACAGCAAATATCGTCTTCTCAAGAAGCGAGACAGGTTCAGTATCTGTTACAAGTCCCCATCCATGACTAAGTACAGCCCTTATATATTCATCAGGCCAGTTATTTTCTTCCAGGATCTGCTTTGTCATTATGCAATGCTTGTCGGGATATAATTCATAATCGAGATCATGTATAAGACCTATAATGCCCCATTTTTCTTCATCCTCTCCGTATTTCCTGGCCATATAACGCATAACACCTTCAACAGCAAGTGCATGCTTTGTGAGGCTCTCCGATCTGTTGTACTTTTTAAACAGCTCCAGGGCTGAATCTCTGTCAGGAATTGTCCGGGTCATTGAAATTATTTTTATTGTTATCTGTTGCAGACAATATGACGAGGTTCATTTCCTCATCCTTATTACCGGTAGGGTTTTAGTGTTCTCCGGCAATGCTATCCGCAGGTAATATATTCCAGGAATAAGCCTGTTATCCCTTATTACTGTTTCATTCATGCCTTCCGTTACGGGCAGTTCAAAATCAATTATCTTCTTTCCGGTTGAATTGAATAGTGTAATTCTTGCTTTCCCTTCAACTTTGGAATTGATTACAAGGTTCAGTTCATCAGTAAACGGATTTGGGAAGATAAGCAGGGGTTCATCAAGATCATTGTTCTCTATCCTGACTGAAAGAGTGTCATTAAATGGGTTTTCATCTTCATTATCAATTGAATATACTGTTATATTATAACTTCCGTAACGCGAAATATTTGCAGGAGTGTTAAAGGTAACACTGACTGAGTCCAGGGAAGGAATGAGATTGTTTTCAAAATGCTGTATCACCGGCGGTTTATTGTCGATCCTGTACGCCAGGTTAAATCCTGTAATTGTTTTAGGTCCAAAATTGATAACCTTAACAGTTACCGGCTCCTTTCCTAGATTCTCCTCCTGGACAGGAGAAACTATCCTGCCCATTACAAGATCCTTCTCTATATAACGCACTGAACCGCTTAATGTAAAATCTATCATGTCGATCATGGCATAGTCACCGCCGGCAGATAACGACATATCCTTTTTGTATATCCACTCAAGTTTATTATAACCGGCAGGGACAGTTACTGATTTTAGCTCCCATGGAATTTCCCCTGATAGTTTGAATACCTCCTGGTCATTCAATCTGAAGATCAGGTAGTCGCAGTTCTGCTCCGAAGAAACCCTTGTGTAAAACTTGATAATGTCCTCTGTCTCATAATATGTTCTGATTATCAGAGAACTTGTATTGTTATGGGATATTACTCCGGATCTTGCAGCCATAATACCATCTGCACTGCTTGATTCTGTTACAGTCCATGGTTGCGGACTCAGATTGATCCATGGGAAAAGACCGAAGGACGACGATTCAAACGATTCCCTGATACGTCCGACTCTGAATGAGAATTCCCTGTTGACATTATAAGGATCACAGTCAAGGACTGTCGTAACAGATATTGTTGATCCGGATCCGACAGCCTGCGATAAACGCACAAGGACAGGGATTTCAAAAATTTCCCCGGCTATCAGGTTCCCTGAATTCTTTGATGGCTCAAGTATTGACAATCCTGGATCCTGAGTGCTGAGATTTATTACCCCTGCAACACTGCTGCTGCCATTGTTACGGATCCTGAAAACAAGACTGAATGTTTCTCCGGGATCTGCTGTCATATCACCATTACCTGTTTCGGCATCGTTAATGACATAACTTAGTATCTCTAGTTCAGGAGCATGGATCGTGACATCAACTTTATAGTGTTTTTCAACCCTGTCATCTTTAAGCACAAGGTCGAGGGTTATAACTCCCTTGTCGGGGATCTCTCTTTCAAGGGTGAATTCAAGACCGTCGTTTATAACTATTTCCTTTCCGGCTTCAAGGGTCCCCAGATTAACAAATCCCTTATCTATACTCACCCACTGGGAGGCTGTTGATATGCGGGCCGAGAGGTTTGTTGCATCCTTGCTTCCGAAATTGCTTACTGTAACTCCAAGGTAAATTGATTCTCCATAATCAGCCACACCATTATTATTGCCCTTTATATCTCTGATCTCAGTCTTTGTCATGTTAATGAACTCACCGCTTATATCCGAAAAATAAATTGTCTTTATCAGCGGTTTCCTGTTCTGACCGGTAATAACAAGAAGACATGAGTCACCTTTAACAGTGGGCAGATCAAGTGTTACTGATCCTGAAGGACTTGCATAAGATGCATCCCAAAGATTATTGAAATCTGATATAGCAACGTACGAGAATGGTTCTGACAGAAAGGAATATGAGGTGATACCCTGTGGGAGAGTATCCGGAGTGTTGACATTGAATTCTTCAGGGATTCCAATAATTGGTATTATGCTTGGGTCACCAACAAGGTTATATGTCTCCCAGTAATATCTTTTTCTGGAACTTGTGCTGGCACTAACGGCAAGATTGCCGGCAAATGTAACCTGTCCCATTGTAAAATACCAGTCGGAAGCTGATTCGCCGTGAGTATGGAAGAGCCTGTCGTAAAATCCCGGACCGGTAGTCTCATAAGTCGGAAACTCCGATGGTGTGCCTAAACCTACAGCCCAGTAGTAATCTTCGTTCCAGAATGAATCATTTGAGCATCCGATAAATCCAATAGCACCTTTGTTATTCGAGACAACCATTTTATTCCCCAATGAAGCAACATCGAATTTTGAAGTCAGGCATGCATTGCTGACTACAAAGGGATACATATTTGTGTTTGTAAGCTTTCTGACATCTGCTGTGTCAATATTGAGATGGAGCCATCCTGTTACTGATCCATGACCGGAATAATTCACAAAAGAGACTCCTCTGTTAATGATCTTTTTTACAGTATCCTCATGTGCAGGCTGGATCTGGGGGTAATAGAAATGAAATCCGTTTATACCGTTTGAAGCATTAAGATAATTTGACACTGCATAGCCTACCTGGTTATTCATGTACTCTGAATAGGTTCCGTCGTAGCCGGCAGTGGCAAGGCTGTTTTTGAAAAAACTGTTTGTGTCGGCAAATTCGAATTTTTCGTATTCAACGATCTTTTTAATTACAGATCTGAGCTCTGCAGTATCTTTTACAGGAAGCCGGCCTATGAACATTTCAGGTATATAATCTCCATTCCCGTCGAACTCTCCGTAATACATATCAGTTATCTGGCTGGTACCGTACCGGGGTACCATTGATACATCCCCGATTATAAGGAGATATTCCGGAGGGGGATTCTCTTCTGACGAGGCATTATAAATATTTGTCAGAGTGCTCTTGAGCGCTGCGTAATCCGCGCCGGCATATTTTTCACCTTTATACAGGATCTCCATTTTAAAACCCTTACGGGTCTTCCATTCTATTAGCGGGGCAAGGTAATCACGAAAAGTAGTATCTGTCAGTATAAGCATCCTCACAGGTTTCTCGGAATAGGCTGGTATGACATCCTCAGGGTAGTAATTTGCAATCCCTTTCCCGATTAGTTTTGAAAAAGATGCAGGAGCCGGTGCTTTAGAACTTATCCCTGAGAAAGTGATTTCAATTTTCATGGAGGTAATCACTTCAATCAGGTTTGAGGAGGGATTATATCTTACGGGAGATATAGTCAGACTTGCCAGATTGATATCCCTCAACCTGCTTACAGCTTCAATTGTTACAGTGTCCGACATTATGAATTCCCGCGATGAGTAAACTTCTTTATCAAGTGCGAATTGTTTTTTCCCCTGAGGCTTTTTTGTCTCACCTTCCTGAGCAGGAAAAAGGATTCCGCTTATCTTCTTTTTGGCAGGATTAATTACTGACGACCTTACTTCTGATATTTTTATCCTGTAGGATAATTCGTCAGGTACAGCGATAAGACGGCTAAGAACTGGCATCTCTGGTTTACCGGGAGTAACAGAGGGAATATGTCCCGGTATTATAATCCGGTAAAAACTTCCATTTTCATCAGAGAAATCAAGAAGTTTAAGATCCGGGATATTATACTCAATTGTAAGGGAATTATCAGTTGATTTAAAACCGATATCCTCAGTGGTGGTATTAAAATGGAACCTGTGCTCCTTTGCCGGCTGACTGAATGCAATTAAAGAAAAACCCAGAAAAGAGAACAGTAACGAAGTTTGTTTATCTATCCCTAAACGCATCAGTGTTAAATAATTAACGCTGTAACCTAAATACCCACGGCAAGTTATCAAAATTTATATATAAAACGATAGTGGCTATAATAAATTTGATTAAAATATTAAGATTCGTATTTTTATGAATGATTTCGTTACATGAATACTGGTCAGTATGAAACGATTAATGGCAGTAGGATGCCGAAAGGTATCTCCTCTAAAATGAATGAGGGCTTTGATTTTTTTGACTGATAACTTGGAAAAGGCACTTCATACCAGATGTCAATTAAAGACTTCAGATAACTGAATTAAAAATAAGACCATGTTT
>CAYNRI010000031.1:0-8375 GCA_964399575.1 uncultured Rikenellaceae bacterium | reverse complement strand
GATATTTATGTAGCTTTCCTGCCAATGAACCTTCCCTATACAATGACACCGGAAATGGTGGCTGATGCCGCACTGGCATTTAAACCACAGATCCTTTATCCATATCATTACAGCGAGACAATAACGGATAGACTAATTCAGTTATTGAAGAACAGCAATATTGAAGTTCGTATCAGAAATTTAAAATAAAATAATATGAAACAGATAACACGACGAGGATTCATCAGGACAGGCATAGCCGGAGCAGGAGCTATTGCAATATCCCCGATAGCTGCAGCTTCACCTCTGGCTGAACAGAATAACATAATCTACAGAACACTTGGAAAAACGGGACTGAAGGTCCCTGTTGTCAGTTTCGGCGTTATGAGATCTGATAACTCGAGCCTTTGCAGGGCAGCCCATGAAAAAGGAATGAGATTATTCGATACTGCAAACGGATATCTTGGAGGTAACAGCGAGACTATGCTCGGGAATCTTTTCAAAGATTACCCCAGAGATTCATTCATTCTGTCTACAAAAGTGAAACCGGGAACGGATAATAACGGGAAGCCAAATGCCCAGACAACTCCTGAAAAATTCATGGAACTTTTCAATGTAAGTATGTCACGGCTTAAAATGGATTATGTCGACATACTGTATGTTCACGATGTTACAAATCCTGAACTGTTTGATTACAAGCCAATTATTAATACTGTAAAGCAACTGAAGAAAGAAGGCCGCATCAAATACATTGGTTTTTCAACTCACCGTAATGAGCCTCTTGTAATTGACGCAGCTGCAGATACAGATATCTGGGATGTGATATTAACCCAGTATAATTACAGGCTTGCATACCTGCCTGAGCTTCAGAAAGCAATAAAAAAAGCAGCAAACGCCGGTATTGGTATCGTAGCGATGAAAACGATGGCAGGTGGTGGTTTCCTTGACCGTGAAAAAACAAAACCTATAAATACATCTGCCGCCTTGAAATGGGTTCTCTCAAACCCTGATATTGCAACAACAATCCCCGGAATGACGAACTTTGATGAACTCGAACTCAATTCAAAGGTGCTTGAAGATATCTCCCTTGATGAGAAAGAAAAAAGTGATCTTGTTGCTACATTAGACGAACCGGGTCTGTTATGTTCCGGCTGCAGGCAGTGTCTTGAGGATTGCCCGAAAAGGCTTCAGATACCCGACCTTATGCGTGCCTATATGTATGCCTACGGGTATTCAAATCCGGCAATGGCTAAGCATCTGTTAGGAGAACTTGATATAAAGAATAATCCCTGTGGTGATTGTGATGTATGCCAGGTAAGGTGCTCCAGGAACTTTGATGTAAAACAAAAGATCGCAGATATAACAAGGGTTTCGGACATACCTTTTGATTTTCTGGCCTGATCTGTATATAAACCAAAACTCGTAAAGGATGAAAAAGAATTTCCTCATCATATTGATGTTTGTTTTATTCCCGCTTTCACTCTCTGCCCAGGATATAATATTTCCCGATCTGCAGGGGTTCAGGAAAATTGAAAAATACCCGGTCTATACACCTGAGAATCTCTGGGATTTTATTAATGGTGCTGCTGATGGCTTCCTGGCACTTGGATTCATTGATCTGCATATTGCCGAATACAAGAAGGGCAAAGAGCTTATAAAAGCAGAAATATACAGGCACAGCGATCATACTATGGCTTTTGGAATTTACGCGTCGGAGCGGTCGCCTGATTACAGTTTCATGGCGCTTGGGGCTCAGGGATATAACATTGAAGGTTCCCTTAATTTTTTCAAGGGTAACTATTATATTAAGATACGAACTTTTTCTGAAAAACCCAAAACAATTAACGCTGTACGGGCTCTTGGCTCCAGGATTGAGATGATGCTGCAGGGCGAAACAGATATGCCTTCACTGATATCTCTTTTTCCAGAGGAAGGGAAGAAGAAAAATGAGGAGGTCTATTTAAATGAAAGTGTTCTTGGTCATTCCTTCCTCAATAAAGCCTTTAAAGCTATCTATCAGGTTGGTAATGATGTGTTTAATATATACCTTCTTAAATCAGGATCGCCTGAAGAGGCATTTAAAACCGCATCAGTTTACCTGACCTCAGCCGGTGTGGAGCCGGTGCAGTCAGAGACAGGGAAATATGTATTTACAGACAAGTATAACGGCACAATCTTCCTGTCATGGAAAGATGATCTGATAGTTATTATATCGGATCTTGCCAGGGATCAGTCAGATATTGCTGACAGTTATACGTCTGCAATACTGAAATAGCATATCAGGAGAACCATGGTCTCTGCCTGTTTTTCAGCTGAGCGAGTACTTCATTAAGGGTATTGATATCGTCAACTATCTGGAAATCAAACATTCCTACACAGATGAAATCTGCTCCGTTCTCAAAGGCAAAACGGAAGCCATTTTTAGGCGCGATGGCTCCCCCTGCAAGTACCTTGAAAGCTATCCATGGTTTTGTTACCCCGCTCATCAGCTGTGTTGTCCTGTCAGGGAAGAGGTCGAAAATATTGTCGTGGATCATATTATGATCAACTGATTTTTTGATGTCGACACTGAAGGGCTCACGTTTTGATTCAGGATGTGCCGACCAGTAATTGTCATGATGGAAGGTTTTTACGAAATAGTCATTTGGAACTCCTTCTTTTTCGCATATCTCAACAACTTCAAGGGCATGACAGCCAACGCCTGCAGAAAATCCTTTTTTCTTAATATACTCAACAGCTGCTGCAACCTGAGAGATCTTGCCATCCCTTACATACCTGTCGGCATATCCTCCCTGGATATATAGTGATGTTGCACCATAATCAATAGCCTTATCGATATCTCCATAGAAATTGCTGGCTTTCAGATCAGCCTGACAGATTGTTTGCATCTTTCCTCCGTAAAGCTTAAGATACTTATTGAAAACAGGGAAGTTAGGTGTCGTTATAAAACATGTATTTATCCCGGCCATCTCTGCAAGATGAAATGTCTCAAGTATCTTCTGATCAGTATTATAGGCTTTGAATAACGTATTGGCATAGATCAGATCCCGGGCATGGGCATAGCCACTTATCAGGTTACATCCCATTATCAGCCTGCTTATTTCAAGGTTGCTGATCTTACCTTTTGGCAATTCTCCTTTAAGGTCAGAGATTTTCTTGTATGTGACCCTCGGAAGTGTAGCACTCGATATTGCATCGGGTCCCTGTGCGGGAATATTTTTAATAAAGATCCCTGAGAATCCTGCCAGGAAAGGGAGTCCGGCCAATCCTTTTATAAGCTCTCTGCGTTTATTATTTCCTGTCAGATCAGGCTCATAGTCTTTTTCTTTGACGGAATCATCATTTCTGTAATTTGAATAAACAAGTCTGTCAAGCCCGAAGAATTCTCCCGACCGGGTGAAAGCAAGCAAGAGGAGACATACAAGCTCAATTAAGTTCTTGTTTACTATAAGGTAGTTGCCTTCTGCTGAAACACCGTAGCCGAAAGCTCCGAAAGGCGGATAGGCCAGGTAGTAGAGCAGGAGCATTGTAATGCCTGCCCATGATGCCAGCCTTGTAAAAAGTCCTGTTATCAGGGCCAGGCCAACAAGTGTAAGGCCTGATGCGTTGGCAATGTCGACTGCCTGCATAACAGTATCGTTTGATGCCATTAGACGGAAAAGATCCCCGAATATCCATCTCGATCCTTCAAGGAATGATCTTGCTGTCCAGTTCGGATCAAGGACCTTAACAAGTCCTTCATACAGGAAATGCCAGCCGATGACAATCCTGAGAAATGCAAGCAAAGCAGGAACAGCTTTATTTCGTAAGACTGGTTTATCCATTTTGCGAAAATTAAGAACCTGTACCCGGTGCTGTCACCGGATATTGCTTATAAAAATAATAAATATTGGATGATCAGGATATTGATCCACCATCAAGTTTTGCAAGTATCATTCCTTTAAGCTCATCGTATGAGACTGCAACCGGAAGGTCAGGATTATCATCTATTACATTTTGCGGCGGTCTGTAAAGAATACCTGCATCGGCCTTTCTCAGCATATTGATGTCGTTATATGAATCACCTACTGCAATAACCTTAAAATTAAGGTTTTGCAAAGCTTCTGCTACTTTTTTCTTTCCGTCGTGCTGACGCAGATTATAATCTGTTATATTTCCAAGGTGATCTATTGTAAGGGAATTACAGAAGAGGGTTGGCCTTCCGAGCTTCTCCATGATAGGATTTGCAAATTCCGCATAGGTATCTGATACAACGATGATTTCAATTCTTTTTCTCAGCCACGAAATAAACTCAACAGCCCCGGGCAAAGGCTTGATATTGGCAATTACCTGCTGTATCACATGAATCGTAAGATTGTGCTGGTGAAGGATCTCAAGCCTCCTTTTCATCAGAACATCATAATCATTAATATCGCGGGTTGTAAGCTTTAACTCATCAATGCCCGTGTGTTTTGCTACGTTTATCCAGATTTCGGGAACAAAAACCCCTTCGAGGTCAGAACATAAAATATACATATCGGTCTTTATTGTTTGTGATGCCTGAGAATGAATCTCTTAAGCATATCATAATTATTTTCCATTTTAACGAAGTTCTCTTTCAGGGCATCAATCCTTGCAAGTTGTTCCGGAACAGGAGGGGAGAATCCGAGGATCTTTACTATTTCTTCCCTGAATTTCGACGGATGGGCTGTTTCAAGAGAGATAAACAGTTGATTATCATCAGCAACATCGGGATTTTTATCCCGGTACATCTCCATACCTTTCCACGCCACAGCTCCGTGCGGTTCGATAAGGGATCCGTAAAGCCTGAAAAAATCTCCGATTGTTTTTCGTGTCTCATCATCAGTGACACTGACGCCGCAGAAATCTTTCTGCATCCTTTTCATATCCGGAGTTTTAAGTATTACCCCTTCTTTGTTCATAATCCCTCCATATAGGGCAACAATCCTTGCAATATTACTTGGATGTCCCACATTCATGGCACTTGAGATGCAGTTTACAGAGGGATTTATTATATTGTATGTACCTGTTCTGAGATATTCCGGTACCTCGTTGTTCTCGTTTGCAGCGATTATGAATTTTTTTACCGGCAGGCCCAGCTCTCTGGCAATTATTCCGCCCATCAGGTTCCCATAGTTGCCCGATGGAACACTGAATATGACACTCTCGTTTATATCTCTGATTACCCTGGACCATGAGTAGAAGTAATATACCGATTGAGGAAGCAGGCGGCCTATGTTGATTGAGTTTGCCGATGTCAGCGAACACCGGGACAGGGAAGGGTCAAGGAAGGCTTTTTTAACAAGGGACTGGCAGTCATCAAATTTCCCGTCAATTGCGATGGCGCTTATATTCCTATCAAGCGTTGTCATTTGTTTGCGCTGATATTCAGTTACTTCTGCGAAAGGGAACAGAACAATAACATCGATATTATCAAGTCCGTGAAATGCATTGGCTACAGCGCTGCCAGTATCACCTGATGTTGCCGTAAGTATTGTGAAGCGTGATCCTTCAGCCGAAATGAAATAATTCATCAGCCTTGCCATCATTCGTGCTGCGAAATCCTTGAATGATAATGTAGGACCGCGATCAAGTCTGAGAATAAATGTCCGGCTGTAAATTTGTTCAACAGGGACTTCAAAGTTATACGCGTCATTGCAGAGAGAGAGCAATGTGTCACTTTCCACCTCATCGTGAAGCAGTGTTCTTAGTATTCTGAATGCGATATTTGGATAATCAAGTGATGGGAAGGCTTCTATTTCCCTTCTGTCTATTTCAGGAAGATGCCCCGGCATGTATAATCCGCCATCAGGAGCAAGCCCTTCAAGAAGGGCATTTCTGAAGCTGACTTCCGGTGACCTGAGATTAGTAGAGTAATATTTAATGTCTTTCATTGAAGTGATTGTTCCTGTTCATACATTGACAACTCTCATAAGGTCTGCAAAAACTCCGGCAGCTGTCACTTCTGCACCGGCACCGTATCCTTTTATTACCATTGGCAGTTCCTTGTAGCGTTCGGTTGTCAGAAGAACAATATTGTTGCTTCCTTCAAGGTTGTAAGACGGATGATCCTGATCAACTTCTACAAGTTCAACGCTGGCTTTACCCTGATCAAGAGTAGCGAAAAACCTCCATTTCTTTTTCTGTTTTACCATTTCCAGCCTCTTCGATTCAAATTTTGCATCAAGCTCCTCAACCTGTTTGTAAAATCCATTCAGGTCTCCGTCAAAACATCTGTCAGGCAGGAATCTCTTGACCTCAACATCTTTCTGTTCAATCTTATAACCGGCCTCACGGGCAAGGATAAGGATCTTCCTTACAACATCAGTACCGCTCAGATCAATCCTGGGATCCGGTTCGGAATAACCTTTCTCTTTTGCTTTCCGTATTGCCTTGCTCAGGGGTAACTCAGCGCTGAGCTCGTTGAAAATAAAGTTAAGCGTGCCGGAGAGCACTGCTTCGATCTTATATATCCTGTCTCCGCTTAAAATGAGGTCACTTATAGTCTTTATTATCGGAAGACCTGCACCTACAGTAGTTTCATACATGAAGCGGACACCCCTTTCATTTGCTATGTTCTTTAGTTCAGTGTAATATTCATACTCCGATGAACAGGCAATCTTATTTGCCACGACAACTGAAACATATCCGGAGAGTAAACTTCCATATACGGCAGCAACTTTTGCGTCAGCTGTGCAATCGATGAATACCGAATTTCTAAGGTTCATCTTTCTGACCTGCTGAACAAATAATGAGATATCGGCTTTTTCACCTTCATTCTTAAGTATCTCTTTGCAGAGATCCAGGGGAATGACCTTCGGCCGGACCAGCATCCTGCTTGAGTTGGTGATACCCATCAGGTTGACCTTGAGATTATGCTCCTCAAAAAGGACTTTTGATTGATTCTGAAGCTGCTTTAGCAGACTCGATCCTACAAGCCCCGTACCTGCTATGAAGATATTGAGTTCGTTGTAAGTAGAGAGGAAGAATCCGTCATGTATCACATTCAGGGCTTTCTTAAGACTCTCATTTCTGATAACAACGGAAATATTCAATTCTGACGAACCCTGAGCTGTTGCGACAACATTAATGCCATTTCTGCCAAGAGCCCTGAAAAGCGTTGCGGATATGCCCGGGGTATTCTTCATCTTTTCACCAACAATGGCAATTATTGACATGTTTTTTTCGACTGTTATCTTCAGCTCATTGTTCTGTCTTATCTCGCGTTCAAATTCATCTGTAATTGCATCTGATGCAGCAGTGCTGCTATCAGGTTTGACAGCAAACGTTATTGAATACTCAGACGAAGCCTGAGTGATAAGAATGATGTTTATTGAGTGTTTTGCAAGGGCGCCGAATAACCTTGCTGAAGTGCCTGTCACACCAACCATTGCCGGTCCCTGTATAGTTATCAGGTCTATGTGATCAATTGATGATATCCCTTTAATAGGGCTGCGGCTGTTATCATCCGGTTTGTGATTGATTATAGTCCCTTTCGCTGCGGGATTGAAAGTGTTTTTGATAGCTACCGGTATGTTAGCCTTGAAAACCGGTCTGAGGGTGGGAGTGTAGATCACCTTGGCACCAAAATGCGACAGCTCCATCGCTTCTGCATAGGTCAGGCTTTCTATTGTATATGCTTTATCCACTTTCTTCGGATCTGCTGTCATGAACCCGTCAACATCAGTCCATATCTCAAGCATCTCAGCATTTAATGCGGCAGCAATTATTGCTGCAGTATAATCTGATCCTCCTCTGCCAAGAGTGGTTGTTTCTCCTTTGCTGTTGCTTGCAATGAATCCCGGTACAACAGTAAGCTTCGATTTTTGATTTATTCTGCCTGTTATAAGCGAGTTCGTCAGCTTAAAATCAACTACTGAATCTCCCAGCCTCATATCCGTTTTCAGGATCTCCCTGGAATCGATGTAATCGTTTTCTGTAAGTAGCTTGCTTATCAGTAATGATGAGATCCTTTCACCTGTTGCAAGAACCTGGTCAAGCGAATGCCTTGTAAGTTCACGCAAAAAGAAAATACCCTTTGTAAATTCTATTAGCTCGTTCGATATTGAATCTACGGCATCATAAGCTTTTTGCTGTGTGTCTTTATCCCTGATCAGTTTTCCGGCGAATTCCCGATGCTTTATATTGATCTTATCAATCATAACCGAGTATTCTTTATTACCGGAAGCAGCCGTTTCGGCAGCCTGAAGAAGATTATCAGTCACGCCGCCGAAAGCGGAAACCACAACAATGCATGGGAGTGCCTGTGATTCTATAATCCTTTTTACCTCAAGTATCCTTTCCGGAGTACCTACCGATGTGCCGCCAAATTTAAGGACTTTCATATTCCTCTGTTTACCTATTAAAAATGCACCCTGGGGATGCAAAAAATAAAA
>CAYNRI010000030.1:25189-28080 GCA_964399575.1 uncultured Rikenellaceae bacterium | reverse complement strand
TTAAAGTTATTAAATTTAAACTTAACCAGTGGTCTTAATTCAGGGTAGTATTATATCTTTTGTTATACTTCCTGAAACATAATTTCAACAATCATCTTAAAATTTCAAGTTTTTGAAACATAGTTTCTATGTACAAGCCTGTTTTCTGTAAGATCTTTGTTTTAAAGTTTACCTGGTTATTAATGATAGTAAAATGTAAAAAAATGAAGACGCTAAACAAGGTTTTATTTTTTATCACAGGAATTTGTCTGCTTATCGCATGTTCTAAATCTGACAGTTTCCCTGATGATAAATCATTTGGAAATGTCTTTAAGAATGGTAAGTCACTGCCTGTTATGATAACTGTCCCTTTTGAAGCCAGATTAGTCGGAACATATGTGGGATTATATGGCCCAGGAGATGAAGACTACACATGCAAAGCACCTTTTAATTGCCGCGTGATAGTCGATGCAGCAGGCAATGCAACCCATATGGGGAAAATCAGCGCACATTTTGATTTTTGCGCCTGCGGCCCTGATGATGAAACCATCCCTGGCACCGACGGAAAGTATGGTCCTACTGATGTTAACTTTATTGCAGCGAATGGGGATATTCTATTTCTAAATGGCGGCGGTTCTGTAGTTGACGGCAGACTCCCCGACCATCCTGAGGACGTAAACAGCTATTGGAGAGATCCGTTTGTAATCTTAGGGGGCACCGGACGTTTTAAAGGTGCAACCGGCGGAGGTATGACTGATGACTATAACCGGGATTCATATCCGGCCAATTCATTCCATCACTGGAAAGGAACAATTACACTATTAAAATGAAATGAATTTTTCAAAGATTGGGATCAAAGTCAATAAATCAAAGGGTTGATCTCCTTTGAGAAAGTTTGGGTTAAATCGAGAAAGTGAGGCTCCGGCCTCACTTTTCTGTCGCCCCCTCCCCTTCAACTTTTCAACGCTTCAACTTTTCAACCCCTTTGTTTATTCTTCACCAAAACATTAAATTTGAACAAACCTTTTACCTATGGCTTTCCGGGTTGAAGATCTTGAAGATGAGTCGAGATTCAGGCAGATTCTCAAGATCCCGTATGATGAACTAATAAACTTTGTTTTTGATTACATTAAGAGAAGATCAGACCTTATTGTAATCTTCTGGTCACTCTGTATAATCTTTCTCGGATATGCAGCATATATAAGGATAAATATAGCCGGCTATTTTCCCCTGAAGAACATCCTGTTACATTCATTCCTCGGCTTTATTGTCTTTCCTCTTCTTCTGATCCCATTGCATGAACTGCTACACTTGATACCATTCAAACTTACCGGTGCCAAAAATATAAGGATCGGAATGGATCTCAGACAATACATGTTCTATGTAACCGCCCACAGGCATGTAGTCAGTTCAGGACAGTTCAGATGGATTGCTTACACTCCCTTTGCCATTATAACCCTGTGTCTTCTCCTACTTATACTTTTTGTCCCTGGCCTCTGGAAGTGGAGCCTCTCTCTAGTTCTGCTAATCCATGCAACAATGTGTGCAGGCGATTTTGCAATGATGAATTTCTTCAGGATCAACAGAAAAAAGAAACTTTACACATGGGATGATGCGGAGAAGAAGATTGCTTATTTTTATGAGGAGATATGATTGGGGTGCAGGGGGCAGGATGCAAGGTGCAGGGTGCAGGATGCAAGGCACATAGTTTTCGAGATCACCAATAATTCAGATGTAGATTTTTACCTCGTCAACGGTCCCGTTGGCGCTCCGGCTTCAATTACTCTTCCGGCTAACTCGGTAACAAGAGTCAGTATCAGTACTAAATTCGCTGACAAGCTGATATACGATGTGAGGAATGTTATTACAGGAGAGGATGAGGTGCTGAAGGCTGAAATAAGGTATTAGAATTCCTGCTTTGCCAGTTTCAGTATTTCGTCTTCCCTGATGATCGGGTGCAGCCTGAATGAATATTCATAGCCTCTTTCAAGCAGCCTGTACCCAGGGTGTATTGGTGAACCCCAGCTGTCATCACCGCCCACACCCATCTGGGCAAGATCAACATTCAGATTGACAAGATCACGGGGAATAACATCAATTGTGTGCGTATTGGCGCTCTTTGCATCCTTGCGGTATTGCGATAATTTCCCCGGTGATTCGAAATCGTCATGTATGTTACTTAGGGCAGAAAAACAAATAAGTGGATCTCCCGTGATAAGCAATCCTGAACCGTCATCATTTGTAAGTGTCAGCCATCGGGTATCTGTTTTATAGCCGTTTTCCTGTGGCCTTATATACGGCACATACTGATCTGCTACAGTGCTCTCGTAAAGCCCGACAAGAGCTGATGTTTTTCTGTCGGAATAGTTCTCATGCGGGCCCCTGCCAAACCATCTCAGATTGCTGAACTCCTTAGGCAGCTGCATCTGCATGCCCATCCGCGGTATCTCGGGAATAGCGGCAGATACCTTCTCAAAGGAATTGGTAATTATAATATCTCCCGATCCCAATATGGTGTAAGCAGATGAATACCCTGCAATTTTCTTGTCATCAGGGTCTGTGATATCATACCGGAACACGATTACAACCTTTCCAATCTCAGGCTGCCTGATATCAGCCTTAGTAATTGTACTTCTCTCGCCGGCTTTTTTCCATACAGCTAATCGTCTGTCCATTCCATATCCGTAATCATTATCTGTCGGAGGACGCCAGAAATCAGGCTCAGGACCTTTCAAAATGAGCTCTTTTCCCCTGAAAGAAAAAGATGTCATCCTCCCCTTCTCAAGATCAAAGACTATTTTCAGATCTGTCCCTCCTATTTCAAGGTTGTTTCCGCTTGTAGTTGTCTGAAGGATCGGCAGTGCTCCGGTAATTAACGGAGTCTTCATCTTCTCAACAGGAAGCCTGAACTG
>CAYNRI010000030.1:6065-25089 GCA_964399575.1 uncultured Rikenellaceae bacterium | reverse complement strand
CAAATCCTACATACTGATATACCTTCTTAACCTCAGCCAGACCCGGTTTTGGAGTTCTGTCAGGCCAGGTAAGCCCGTTAATGCAAAAGTTCCCGTCACTCGGCACTCCTTCTTCACCGAAGTCGCCTCCATAAGCCCAGTATTCTTCTCCATTCTCACCGGTTGTAAGAATTCCCTGGTCAACCCAGTCCCAGACAAAAGCTCCCTGGAGTTTCGGATATTTCTCAATCACATCCCAGTAATCCTGAAGGTTGCCCGTGGAATTACCCATAGCATGAGCATACTCACACATTATCAGAGGCCTGTCATTCTTTTCATCTCTGGCATATGCTTCTATATGCTCTATCTTCGCATACATAGGACATACTATGTCTGTATGTCTTTCAATAGTATTTGTTGACTTTTCAGCTCTTTCATACTGAACAGGACGGGTAACATCCCTCTCTTTTGTCCATCTGTAATTATTAAGAAAATTATTACCGTCACCGGCCTCATTGCCAAGCGACCAGATTATAACTGAAGGATGGTTCTTGTCCCTTTCCACCATAGCCCGCATACGTGCAGAATGAGCATCTGCCCACTCCGGCTTATCCCCAAGAGTGATATCCTTGTTATAACCTATCCCATGTGATTCTATGTTGGCTTCATCTATCAGATAAAGGCCGTATTTGTCGCACATATCATACCACAGCTCCTGCTGGGGATAATGTGAAGTACGAACTGCATTTATATTGTGGCTTTTCATCACCTGAATGTCTTTAAGTATCGTGGCTTCATCAATCACATGTCCGTTAACATCATGATGTTCGTGAAGATTTGTTCCTTTCAGATAGATTGCTGCACCATTCACAAGTAACTGAGAATCTTTTATTTCCACTTTCCGGAATCCGACCTGTGAACTTATGCATTCCATAATTTCACCATCAGCTTTCTGTAATGTAATAAGCAATGTGTACAGATCAGGTGTTTCTGCCGACCATTTCTTTACTTCAGGGAAGCTCTTCTGTAAATCAATTTCAGCCTTGCCGCCGGAAAGAGTCACTTTCCGTGATTCGGAAAACAAACTCTGCCGGCCGTCAAACATCGAAGCATTGATAAGCATCTCATCATTCCTGTCAGTAGTACTTTTTAAACTGACATTCAGCTTCAGTAATCCATCACGGTAATTATTCTCCAGATCTCCTATCGCAAAAAAATCCTCAACATATACCTTCGGACGTGCATGAAGAAACACACTTCTCTGAATTCCGCTTAATCTCCAGAAATCCTGATCCTCCAGGTAACTTCCATCGCACCACCTGTAAACTTCAACTGCAAGTGAATTCTTTCCTCTTTTCAGATATTCTGTTATATTGAACCCGGCAGGAGTCTTGCTATCCTCGCTGTACCCGACGAGCTGTTCATTTACCCATAAATAGAAAGCCGAAGCTACAGCTCCGAAGTGAAGAAAGACCTCCTTGTTTTTCCATTCGGAAGGGACTTTGAAAAACCTTTTGTAGGAACCGACAGGATTATAATCATGTTTTATAAAAGGAGGGTTTTTCTCATGAGGATATGGGATGTTAACATAGATCGGAACATCATAGCCTTTCATTTCCCAGTTCGACGGAACTGCAATATCGTCCCAGTCACGGGTATCAAAATCATCCATAAAGAACCAGTACGGCCTTTGTTCAGGCGATCTTACAAGATTGAATTTCCAGATCCCGTCAAGAGAAAGAATATTCGGAGAATCTGTCCTTGCACCTTCAAGAGCTGATTGCTGATCGCCAAAACTTATAAATGATGCATGCGGTTCTTCCTTATTCTGGCTTATCATACCTGGATTTTCCCAATCACGCGGTTCATTTTCAGTGAATGCCACATCTTTATAATCGCGGTAACGCTGACACCCTGAAAAAATAAGAACTGCAATTGAAAAATAAAGAATATATCCTTTCATTTCGGTAATAATTAATCTTCCTTAACCTTACGGGATCTGCTATCTTGTCAGAACAGTCCTGATATCTTTCCTGAGCCATCAATATCGATCTTTTCGGCAGAAGGGCTGTTGGGCAATCCCGGCATTCTCATTATTGTTCCGGCAATCGGTACAATAAATCCGGCGCCTGAAGAAAGCTCCACTTCCCTGATTTTGATTGTGAAGCCTTTAGGACAGCCTCTCCTGTTGGGATCGTCTGAGAGGGACTTTTGTGTTTTTGCAATGCATACAGCAAGGTTGCCCAGGCCAAGCTTTTCTATTCTATCCATCTTTGTTTTTGCCTTTACTGTGTATTCAACATGATCAGCCCCGTACATTTTTTTGCAGATAGTCTCAATTTTTTCTTCAAATGTCCACGACAGGTCATAGAGTGGCTTGAAGCAATCAGGGCAATTTGAAACAGACTCAAGGACCTTTTCAGCTAGTTCAAGTGCCCCCTCGCCTCCTTTAGCCCATGACTCGTTAAGTGCCACCTTTACATTTTGTGATTTGCAATGCCTGATAAGGAGATCAAGCTCTGCATCAGTGTCAGAATCGAACCTGTTAATTGAAATAACCGGATTGAATCCGAAGTATTTCATATTTTCTATGTGCTTATTCAGATTATCGAAGCCTTTCTGCAATGCATCGGTATCTTCCGTCTGGAGAGCTGATAGTTTTGCTCCTCCATGGTATTTTAAAGCTCTCACTGTAGCTACAATGACAACGGCGTGGGTTTTCAGGTTACCGAACTGGGATTTAATATCGAAGAATTTTTCAGCACCAAGCTCACTGGCAAAACCAGCTTCAGTAACGACAATATCACTTAATGAAAGTCCTGTTTTTGTAGCGATTATCGAGTTAGTTCCCTGTGCTATGTTTGCAAAGGGCCCCCCGTGTATCAATGCAGGTGTCCCCTCAAGTGTCTGGACAAGGTTTGGCTTGATAGCATCTTTAAGAAGAGCAGCCATTGCCCCCTGTGCTTTAAGATCACGTGCAAATACTGGTTTGTCAGAATAGGTATAGCCGACAAAAATATTTCCGAGCCGCTTCTTAAGATCCGTCAGATCCTGTGCCATACATAGTGTTGCCATAACCTCAGAAGCAGCAGTTATCTCGAACCCCGACTGCCTGGGAACACCTTCTGTTGTTCCGCCAAGACCGATCACGACATCCCTGAGTGATCTTTCATTCATATCCATGACCCTTTTCCACTCGATCGTTCTAGGATCGATGCCAAGATTACCGTCCTTCAGCTGGATGTTATTGTCTATAAGTGCTGCAAGAAGATTATGTGCCTTCTCTACGGCAGAGATATCACCTGTAAAATGAAGATTTATATCCTCCATCGGTATCACCTGTGAATAACCGCCGCCTGCCGCGCCTCCCTTTATGCCAAATACAGGTCCGAGCGAAGGTTCACGAAGTACGACAGTTGCTTTCCTGCCTATACGGTTAAGCCCCTGTGCAAGACCAATCGAAGTTGTTGTCTTACCTTCTCCTGCAGGAGTAGGAGTAATTGCTGTAACAAGGATGAGTTTCGCTTTTTTTATCTTCTCCTCATCAATGAAATGCAGGGGGATCTTTGCTTTAAACTTCCCATATAATTCAAGTTCGTCGCGCGGAATGCCAAGCTTATCTGCAATCTTAACAATAGGCTGGATCTTGGCTTCCTGAGCAATTTCAATATCAGTTTTCATAACCAGGGTGGAATTTCAAATTATTATAAATAAATTATCCTCTACTAATGCTTTAAAATTAGTGAGTTTTATTGCTTTTTTTATTAAATTGGGTCAGATATAAATTTTAAAAATAATGAGTATCAGGAATCATTCACAATATTTCATTGATTTTCTTCGTCTACCCCGGCCCCAAGGGGAGCGAAGAAAATCAATTTACTCCCCTTGGGGTTGGGGTATTTAAATTGATTTTCAAGCGACTTTAAAAATTGTACCAATGATTCCTGATACTCATATTAAAACTAAATAATCACGGAAATATGGAGAAAAAAATTACAGATCTTTATTCTGAGTACAGAAAGGGAGAATTAAGCCGCCGTGAATTCCTGAAAAAGCTCACACTTATTGCAGGAAGTACGGCCGCTGCATCAATGCTTTTGCCTGTCCTGGAAGAATATGAAAATATAACTCCGGGGACACAGAACACCAATCCGGATCTGATCTCCGAATTCATCAGGTATCCGGGGCTTACTGGTGATATGCGGGCATATCTTTCCAGGCCTGAAAAAGGAAATAAATTCCCTGCTGTAATAGTAATTCACGAAAACAGAGGATTAGTGCCACATATTCAGGATGTCACGCGAAGAATGGCCAGTGAGGGTTTTCTTTCTCTGGCTCCTGATGCTCTTTCTCCTGTTGGCGGGACTCCTGATGATGTAAGCAATGTCGGTGAACTTTTCAAAAAGCTGAATTCAGAAGAGACGACAAAAAATTTCGTAGCTGCTGTTAAATATCTGAAGACCCATCCAAATTCAAACGGCAAAGTAGGATGCACAGGCTTCTGCTGGGGAGGAGCTTTAACAAACCAGGTTGCGGTAAATGCTCCAGATCTTAATGCTTCTGTACCATATTACGGAAGACAACCCTCTGCTGAGGATGTTGCAAAGATAAAAGCTCCCGTTATGGCCCACTATGCTGAGAACGACCAGGGAATAAATGCAGGCATTCCTGCATTCGAAGAAGCCCTTAAGAAAAATGGCATTGAATACCAGATTTTCAGCTATCCGGGCACAGGTCATGCCTTTAACAACGACACAAATCCTTCACGCTATAACGAAGAGGCTGCAAAACTGGCATGGAAAAGAACTGTAGGGTTCTTCAAAGAGAAACTGAAATAACGGCGCAACGGCGCAACGGCGCAACGGAATTAAGGCGTAAGGGCTTCACCTTTTTCATTTAGCAGGACTTGTTTTAAGGCTTCGATAAAGGGAAGACAGTGGTTAAAAAACATTTTGTAACCGCTGCATAGATAGTTCAGGCCGGGTTCACCGTCAGGGGTCAGGATAAAACGGTTCTTCGGACATTCGCCATTGCACATATCCAGAACATTGCACTCCCGGCAGTATTTGGGAAGAGTGAGTGATTTAGCCCTTCCGAATTCCAGCTGCCTTTCATCATCAAGGAACCTGGCAATTGAACTTTCTTTTATATTCCCTATAAGATGCTCTCTGTCAACATAATGATCACATGAATAGAAATCCCCGTTATGTTCAATAACCGGAACTCCCCCGCAATTAACCTTGAAGATGCAGAGAGTGTGCTCACTGCCAAAAGCTTTGCGTGCCGCTTCCTCAAAAACCTGTATTGTGATCCTCCCGATATCATTCACAACCCATTTGTCAAAAATAGCGCACAGAAATCTTCCAAATTCATCAGACGAGACCGAGTTGGAAGTAACACCTCCCGGTGAACCGGGCTCCTCTTCAACAAGCGGAAGAAATGTAATGTATTTTGCCCCAAGGCTTTTAAAAAAATCATAAACCACAATGGGCTGCTTTACATTGCGGGAATTTACTACACAGAGTATTTCTGTAGCAATCTGGTATTTCCTGAGGAGCCCGTATCCCCGCAGCACCTTATTTAATGAAGGTTTTCCTTCACCGAACTGCCTGTTAATATTGTGAAGCGAATCAGGCCCGTCTATACTTATTCCGACAATGAATTTCTCCGCAGCAAGGAATCTGCACCAGGTATCATCAAGAAGCGTTCCGTTTGTCTGAATGCCGTTGATCGCCCTCTTATCAGAAGGCAGAAATCTGTGCTGCAGATCCACAGCCTTCCTGAAAAAATCAAGACCTGCAAGTGTCGGCTCTCCTCCATGCCATGAGAACATCACATATTCCTCATCCGAAGCATCAATGATCTGCCGGGTATACAGCTCAAGGGTCTGATCATCCATCAGGAAATTACAATCAGGATAAAGCGATTTCTTTCCCAGGTAATAGCAATACCTGCAATTCATGTTGCACCGTGCTCCTGCAGGCTTGACAAAAATCTGGAATTCACGTTTCTTTTCTTTCATTGTTTAAACATGAAATCAGGAGGCATCTTCCCAATTCAAAACATTGTACTGAACCTTTCCCGGATCTGCATATTTTATCCTCCATTCAGCAGGATAATAATTATTTATCCTGGATCCTATATTATTTGCAAATCCAAGATTCATTTCCTTATAGCGGAATACATTCCAGCCCCCCGGGCATCCTAAAGCATTAAGATCTTTACGGCCAAGATAATCAAGAGCCTGTTGTTCGTCAAGATCAGTCTCCGGAAATGATCCTTTTCTGTAAAAGGAAGACATAGCAATTTCATGGGACGGGATAAAACTGTTACCTTTCCTTGTACCTATCCTGGTACCCCACCTGATTATATTGATAATGCCTGCCAGCCTTTTATAATCACCCGGCATTCCCGGACATGCTATGATATCATCACCTGCCTTGACAAGTACATCAGAATTAAAAAGGGTACATCTTTCAGCAAGATCTCTTTCTTCCCTTGTCAGATGGCCTGTATTAAGAGTCTTTGACACCCGTTCATCCGCATCCTCTCCGTCAGTTTTCCGCAGAACAGAAATAAAAAGCCCTTCCCCTTTTATTTTACCCGGATAAAATCCGTAGCCGTAAATTGATCCATGACGGATCTCAGTAATATCCGGGAACTGTGAAATATCAAGCTTTAAACTTATAAGCTCCTTCTGATCGGACAACCATTTTATATTACCTTCATTCTCTTCGGGGTTGAATGTGCAGGTGCTGTAAATAAGAATACCGTTTTTCTTAAGTGCCGGCCAGACATTCATAAGTATCCTTTTCTGTCTGTCGGAACAAAGCTGAGTATTCCTTTCCGACCATTCCGCCACAGCTGTTGCATCCCGGAACATACCTTCGCCTGAACAGGGAGCATCAACAAGTATAACATCAAAAAAACCGGTGATCTTACCAAAAGCTGAAGGATCGCTTTGAGTTACAATTGAATTTGATGATCCCCATTTTATAAGGTTTTCCTTAAGAACTGCCGCTCGTGCCCTGATTACCTCATTGGCCACCAGCAGACTGCTTTCGGACAAAAGAGAGGCCAGGTGAGTGCTTTTGCCTCCCGGAGCACCACAGAGATCGAGTATGCGGAGTTCAGCCGGTGAAAAGTTTAACTGTCTGAATATCTGTTCAAGGAACATCCCTGAAGCCTCCTGGGGATAATATGCGCCTGCGTGAAAAAGAGGATCAAGTATATAGGAAGGCCTTTCGTTAAGGTAGAATCCATCACTGCACCATGGGACAGGTTGTGCAACTGCAGGTATAAGCTTCCACTTCCTGCGGTTAAGACGGATACTGACAGGAGAAGTTCCCTTAAGAGCATCCAGAAGATTATCACTGTCGATATAATCCTGCTTCTTCAGCCTTTTTATAAAAGCTTCAGGAAAAGACATAATTATCAGTTAATTATGAAATAAAATTAAATCACAGCACTATTTTTAAAGTGCTATACATCCTACCCCGATCAGCTGTTATTTTTACGGGAATATCTTCGCCAGAGATAAAAAACAGGTATTCCGGCCAGTACAATAATAAGACCCGGGAACGTATATCTGGGTTTGTAGATAAGCAGTATTATCATTATGATAATTGTAGTCAATATATACAGAGCGGGTACAAGAGGATAGCCAAAAGCCTTGTAGGGCCTAGGTATATCCGGGCGTTTTACTCTCAAAATGAAAATGGAGAAGATAGTAAGCGTAAAGAAGATAAGCACCGCAAAGATCACAAAATCCAGTAGATCGCTGTATGTACCTGAAAGACATAGCAGTACTGACCATATTCCCTGTACAACAAGAGCAAATCCGGGCACTCCGTAACGATTTAGCTCACCTGCTTTCCTGAAGAAAAGTTTATCCCGGGCCATGGCATAATAGACTCTCGGGCCTGCAAGGATAAGAGCCTGATTGCATCCGAAGGTGCTAATGATAATGAACAATGCCATTATAATTGCCGCGTAGTCCCCGAGAATTACATACATGGCTGAAGTAGCTACTCTGTCGTCGGTAGCGAATTGTATCCCGCGTGATATCACATCTGTTCCATCAGGTGATCCTGCAAGAGGCAGCACCCTTATGTAAATGTAATTGGTCAGCAGGTAAATAATTGTAACAATGAGTGTCCCGAAAAGCAGGCTGAGCGGGACATTCCTTTTGGGATTGATAACTTCTCCTGATATATATGTTACATTATACCAGGCATCAGAAGCAAACAGTGATCCTACAAGCGCAGTTCCGACAGCTGCTATGATACCGAATCCTTTTAACGAAACAGTCTGACCGTCAGATCCGGCTTTACTTGCATCCCAGAGGGCTCCAGTGTCTATCTCATTAATGCCAAGGCTTTTTGATGCAATGATTCCGATGAGGACAAAACCCAGCAAGGCAATTACTTTGGTTGAAGTGAAGAAATTCTGAACGGTCTTACCTGTGACAATCCCCCTTGTATTAAGCCAGGTGAGGAATATTATCATTATGATTGCTACAACCATTGTACTGTTGATCCCTATCGGCCCGAGCTGCATAAGGATGTTCTTTTCGGATATCCAGGGTATTATAACACCGCTGTATTTTGCAAAAGCGACTGCCACAGCTGCTATTGATCCGCACTGGACCACAAGGAAAGTCGTCCAGCCAAACAGAAATCCAATCAGAGGATTGTAGGATTCCTTCAGGTAAACGTACTGCCCTCCTACCTGGGGCATCATAGCCGCCAGTTCACCATAACTCACTGCACCTATTACTGTAATGATTCCCGTTATCAGCCAGACCACCATCAGCCATCCGGGAGAGCCAACTGTTCTTGCAATATCAGCGCTGACAATGAAAATACCGGATCCGATCATTGATCCGGCAACTAGTGACATACCATCAAAAAGATTTACGCGCTTTTGAAGAAGGTTATCCTGCTGATGCATTTTATCGGGTAAGGAAGAATTAAGCCTTCTACACTTTTGGCAATACCCAAGGTTCTCTGTACTGCGGTATCAGATAATTATTTGCTTCATCGTCATTTACGAACCTGGTGCCATCCCAGATCAGTTTCTTTCCTGTCCGGTATGCGATATTGCCTACAGCCGAGAACTTGGCAATATGTGCTGCTATCTCAGGACTTGCCTTTGTATTGAAATTCCTTTTTTTAATACAGTCAAGATGATCTTTTACATGATTTTTGAGCCCTAAATCTTGCCCGTTCTGCCAAGGGACTGCCTCCATCCTTTTAACCCTGTTAACTATTTCAGGTTTTACTTCCCATCCGCTGCGGTCAACAACAAGTGTCCCGTTCTCACCAACAAATCCTAACACGGCATTTCTTCCATAGCCTCCGTCATCGATCCCTATAGCATGATCCCACATCACATTGAAACCGTCAAATTCATATATAACCTGCAAACTATCAGGGGTCTCGCATGCATCATCGGGATATCCGTATTTGCCACCCATTGCCATTACTGACTTGGGAGCTGTTACATTCATCCCATACAATGCAAAATCAAGGAGATGTACACCCCAGTCTGTCATAAGCCCACCGGCATAGTCCCAGAACCACCTGAAAGTAAAATGAAACCTGTTCCTGTTGAAGGGTCGTGAGGGAGCCGGACCCAGCCACATTTCGTAATCCACTCCTGCCGGTGCTGATTCATCAGGAACCACCGGTATTGAAGTATTCCACCCCTGGTAGGAATAAACCCTCACAAGTCTTATTTTTCCCAGTTTACCTGAACGGATAAAATCAACGGCGTCGAGCCAGTGAGGATCGCTCCTCTGCCATTGACCAACCTGAACAACACTTTTATATTTCTTTGCTGCCCTGACCATGATATTGCATTCCTCTATAGTCCTTCCGATAGGCTTTTCGCAATAGACGTCCTTCCCGGCCTCACATGCAGCAACCATCTGAAGACAGTGCCAATGATCAGGAGTGCCAACTATTACGAGATTTATGTCTTTATTATCTATTAAGCGGCGCCAGTCCCTATAGAGATTTGCAGGTTTATTACCCCTTATTTTCTCAACATCGGCAGCCCGCTTATTCAGAACACCCTCATCAATATCGCATAAGGCAAGACACTCCACTTCAGGGTTTTCAAGAAATGTTGTCAGGTTGCTGAAACCCATCCCGTTACATCCGATAAGTCCGATATTTATCCTGTCAGAAGGAGCGCATCCGGCCATAGTTGCAGAAAATGCCGGGACCAAACCTAATCCTGCAGTGGTGATTGCGGCTTTTTTTATGAAAATACGTCGTGTTGTCATAGCAAAAAATGGGGTTTATTTTAAAGGTACAGTCATTTCAGTTTTTTCAACTCCAGGGTAACTGATAATAATTTTGTCTCCCGTTATTTTAATAATCCTGTAATTGTTCTTCTCATTGCCAAAGGAACCTGTCAGTACCTGAGTCAGCTTATCTCCGTCGGGGAATATATACTCATTGATGGAATTGATATGCTGATGGCCTGCAAAAATGAACTTCGAAGATGAGTTTTTCTCAAGCATGGTAAGCAAATTAAAATATTTCGCCTTTGATGTATACGTCGATATAGGTTCAGACAGGATGCTGCTGCTTACCTTCTTGCCATAAGGAAGAGGCAAATGGGTAAATATTATCTCAATATCTGATTGTGATGCTTTTAATTCATTATCGAGCCATATCAGTTGATAGGGATCGACTATAAACTGTTGTACACCGTCATGAAAATCCGAAGTGGCCAGAAATCCGTTATCAAGAAAGATCAGCCTCAGTGTAAGATTATCGACCTGAAAAATCTGGCTGTAATATGTACCATCCTTAAAACATGCAACATTCCTCATCCAGGCTGCCCTTGCTTCCTCAGAACATACCTGGTCGCTTGTGTATGAAGATGGTTTAGGTACCCGGTAACTGGCAATATCATGGTTTCCCAGGGTGAGATAAACAGGGATCTCCGATATTTCTATAAGGTCGGCAAATTGCTCTACCTGAGTACCAAGCATTTTCCCCTGAACAGTTTCAGCATCGTAAAAATCAATCATATCTCCTGTAATCGCTAAAATATCTGCTCCGTATCTTCGCAGAGACGATTTAAGGAAATCAGCAAATGTTGAAATGTTATTGGAGAGATGCTGCCTCTGACTGACGAAATATGCATTATAACCCGTTAAGTTGCAGGCATGAATATCTGTAACGTGAATTATTGTCAGAGTATCCGGCGGAACCGAATTTCCGCCATTTGCCAAAGGAGCTGGCAAAATAAGAGTTGAAATAAGCATCAGCCCCATCAGGAAACTCCTTATCCGGATCTTTGGGGTATTTTTTTCCATGTTATGATCTTGTTATTTTGTAAGTTCTCACTTGGCATTCTTAAAGTCGGGAATGAGTTTGCCTTTAGGTCTTGTGACACTCGATTTTATTAAATTATGCCAGATCTACAGAAGTATTGTGCGGTATTGCCCGGGGTCCGGGTTGTTGTTAATTATTTAACAGAAAACCTGTAAATTGTCTGGGATGAAAAAGTATCACCGGCCTTAAGAGTAGTCGCAGGAAATTCCGGTTGATTAGGGCTGTCGGGATAATGACCGGTCTCAAGGCACAGACCTGACCTGTAAATAAAGATTTTACCGCCATGTCCTGCCTGGGTTCCGTCAAGGAAGTTACCAGTATAGAACTGAACGCCGGGCTGATCACTGATGACCTCCATAAAGCGGCCTGAGAGAGGGTCATATACAGTTGCATCGACCTGCCTGGGTGAATTAAGAACAAAAGTATGATCGTAGCCTCCACCCAGTATGAGCTGCTCATACTTTTCATTGATCCTCTCTCCCACTGTACGAGGAGTGGTGAAATCGAAAGGTGTTCCTGCTACCGGCCTCAGTTCTCCGGTGGGGATCAGGGTAGAATCGACAGGAACAAATCTGTCGGCATTAATAACAACCTGATGATCAAGAATATCTCCATTACCGGCACCATGAAGGTTGAAATATGCATGATTGGTTATGTTAATAACAGTATTCTTATCGGTTGTGCATTTATAGTCAATTACTATTTCATTATTGTCATTCCATGTATATGTTGCTTCAACATCCATATTACCTGGATATCCTGCTTCCATATCCGGACTCCTATAAGTGAACTTCACTGTCGGGAATTCAGTTCCGGCAGGCACTTCGGTATCCCATACAACGCTATGCCAGCCTTCCGGTCCGCCATGCAGTGAATTAGGGCCGTCGTTGATCGGCAGAGAATATTCAACCCCGTCAAGCGTGAATTTCCCCTTAGCAACCCTGTTTGCATACCTTCCAACAACAGATCCGAAATAAGGGTCTCCTTTTATCATGCCTTCAAAAGTATCATATCCGAAGGTCACATTCTCTTTTTTACCCGACCTGTCCGGTACCTCCAGCCATGTTATTCTGGCTCCGAAATTGGTCAGTTTTAAAACGTTCCCAGCCTTGTTAGTAAGGGTGAAAAGATACACTTCCTTCCCCTTATGAACTCCGAAATTCTCTTTTTTTACCATTTCTTTATTTTTTGATGATTGATTGCAGGAACTCACTAAAACACTTACTATGAGCATAGTGAGTGAAAAGAATAAAATTTTTCTCATTGTAACTCAGATTTAATTTCTGCTAATTTAGTAAACTTTATTGACAGAGTTCATCCTCAACTTCAATTTCTGTCAGGAGATTGCCCCGGCTGATATCTGCCCTAAAATATAGTGCGGAAATTCCCGGAAAATGATTGTCGCAAATCTGCCTGACAGACTTAAAATATTCCTGCGGTTTTATAGATATACCCGGAAATAGCCGGAATAAATCCGTCAAAGTTCATTTTAATTCAAGCACTACAACAGATTTGGCAGGTAGTGTTACGGTAAGAACATTATCTCTGAACCTGTATCCGCTGAATGCTGCTGGTTTTACAACTTCCGGTGTTTCAAAACTATTAAAGGAATTCATTTCCTTTGCTGACAGTACTTCCCCCGTAACCGAATTGAAACCGGAACCTACTATCGGACATGTTAACACAAGCTCTTTATTAGGATTAAGATTGGCAAGGGAAATATGTATTTTACCAGTCTTATCAATTGATGCTGAGGCTGATATCGCGGGAATTTTTTTATCTCCGAATGCATAATCCTCACACCTGAGATCAGTTTTCAGAAGCTGGGCTTCCTGATGAACCCTGAACATTCTGAAGACATGATAAGTAGGTGTCAGAACCATCTTATCATCTTTTGTAAGGATAACGGACTGCAGCACATTAACTATCTGTGCAAGGTTTGCCACCTTCACCCTGTCGGCATGCTGATTAAAAATATTAAGGTGAATGGCAGCTGTTATTGCATCCCTCATGCTGTTCTGCTGGTAAAGAAAGCCGGGATTTGTTCCGGGTTCTACCTGAAACCAGTTACCCCACTCATCTACTATCAGGCCTTTTGTCTTTCCAGGATCATACCTGTCCATTATAGCCTTATGCCCTTTGATTATGTTATCAATGTCGTAGTTCAGCCGGAAGGTCTCAAACCACTCACGTTCATCAAACTTTGTAGCAGCACCTTTATAATCCCATCCGTCAACGACTGTGTAATAGTGTATCGATAATCCCTGGAACATTTCACGCGAATCGGCATCTTTCATCAGGGTTTCCGTCCACTGGTAGCCATCCCCATAAGGCCCGCAGGCAACGCGGTAGAGCTGGTTGCCTGGATAATCCTTGAGGAATGTTGAAAATTGTCTCATAATGCTTGTATAGAAATCAGCTGTCATTTTACCTCCACAGCCCCAGTTCTCATTGCCTATTGCCCAGTATTTAACAGGCCAGGGTTCTTCCCTTCCGTTTTCCTTCCGGATCTTTGTCATGGGGCTGTCAGAACCTGAGGTAAGATATTCCACCCATTCAGACATTTCCCTTACAGTACCTGATCCAACATTGCCATTAATATATGCATCACAGCCAATAAGTTCAGTAAGCTTCATGAACTCATGCGTACCGAAAGAGTTATCTTCTGTAACCCCGCCCCAGTTGGTATTTATTATTGAAGCTCTTTGTGACTGAGTACCTATACCATCCTGCCAGTGATATGTATCTGCAAAACATCCGCCCGGCCATCTCAGATTTGGAACTTTGATCTCCCTTAAAGCAAAAAGCACATCGTTCCTTATTCCATTGGTGTTGGGTATTTTTGAATCCGGTCCGACCCATATACCGCCATAAATACAGGTACCCAGATGCTCTGAAAAATGGCCATAGATATCCTTGCAAATAGTTGGCCCTGAGCTGTTGGCAATAACAACAAGCTGATTTGAAACAGGACTGTTTGTTTTCTGTGCATGACAGATAAGCAATCCGCTGAAAAGAATTGCTAATTGGAAAATGATAAACTTCTTCATGTTCTGTATTTTTTAGAGTTTATTTGATCATACTTTACAGTCTTCCCTGGATTAGTCCCTCATTAGGTCAGCTGATCTTCAATAAATGAACCCAGTTTCCTGTAACCTTCAAAGATCCTGCTATATATTTTTGCTTTTGCCGGGTCAGGTCTGTATTCTTTCTCGAAACCGCCACCCATTGCTTTCTGTGCTGCCGGTACATCTTTATATATTCCTGCAACAACAGCAGCAGCCATTGCCGATCCCAGGGCACATGTCTGATCTGACTTTGCTACTTTGATCGGCATATCAAGTACGTCTGCCACTATCTGCATAACGAATGGGTTCTTCTTTGCAACTCCCCCGATAGCTATAACACCATCGATCCTTACTCCTTCCGTGGTAAATCTTTCATTTATCATTCTTGAACCAAAAGCAGTAGCTTCTACAAGTGCCTTGAAGATACGTGGTGCATCTGAACCCAATGTTAATCCTGTTATTGCTCCCTTCAGTTCCTGGTTTGCATACGGAGTCCGTCGTCCGTTCATCCAGTCCAGTGCTATAATGGCGCTTTCTTCAACAGGTATTTTTTCTGCCTGCCGGCTTAGTTCTTCAATGATCAGTTCTGCACTTTCTTCTCCAATGCGTCTCCTTGTATTTTCATCAAGCCATGATAATTTTGCGACTATATCAGTCAGCGGCCATGACAGGAGTTTGCTGAACCATGCGTAAATATCACCGAAGGCTGATTGCCCGGCTTCAAGACCCATCATACCCGGAATTATTGATCCGTCAACCTGTCCGCAGATGCCTGCTACAAGTTTATCTCCTGCCTCATCCATCGGTGATACTATCATATCGCATGTGGAAGTGCCCATGACCTTAACAAGCTGGTATGGCCTTACTTCACCGCCAACTGCTCCGAGATGAGCGTCAAATGCACCTGCACCTATCTTTACGCCTTCAGGAAGGCCAAGTTTCTTAGCCCATTCTGATGTAATTGTTCCCACTGAGACATCACAAGTAAATGTGTCCCTGAATAAACGGTCCCTGAGGCCGGCAAGCTCAGGATCGAGCTTTACAAGGAATTTCTCATCAGGAAGCCCGTTGAAATCTTCATGCCACATAGCTTTATGACCTGCAGCGCACCGGCTTCTTTTAATACGGAGAGGATCAGTTTCTCCCGTGAGTACGGCAGGAATCCAGTCGCAATGTTCAACCCATGAAAAAGCATTACTCCTTACTTTTTCATTCTTGCGTAGTACATGCAATATCTTGGCCCAGAACCATTCAGAAGAATATACACCACCTTCATACATTGTAAAATCCTTGCCGCCCCAGTTTCTTGAAAGCTCATTTATCTCAGCAGCCTCTTTAACTGCAGTATGATCTTTCCACAGAATGAACATGGCGTCGGGATCATCCTCAAAATCAGGCTTCATTGAAAGAGGCACACCCTGTTTATCGACAGCTATTGGAGTTGAACCTGTTGTATCAACAGTGATACCTGCAATGTTTGTTACAATTTCCTCATCCAGTCCCTTTATAGCATTCCTGATCGAGTTCTCAAGGCCTTCAAGATAATCAAGTGGATGCTGCCTGAACTGATTAATCAAAGGATCACAATACAGTCCCTTTTTCCACCTCTGGTATTCATGCACAGCTGTGCCTGCAATCTCCCCATTTGTGGAATCCACAACAACCGAACGGACTGAATCAGTTCCGTAATCGATACCTATAACATATTTTTTTCCCATATCGTTTACTTATTATTTATTTTTCTCCTGACCGTAATACGCATCCTTGCCATGTTTTCTAAGGTAATGTTTATCAAGCAGATGCTGTTCTATTGCTCCTGTTTTCCCAAGTAATTCAGTAAAGAAGGCTATCCTGGCAATCTCTTCCAGGGCAACCGCATTATAGACCGCATTCAGGGCATCGGTACCCCAGCAAAAAGGCCCATGGCTACTGACCAGAACTGAAGGAACTGCAAGGGGATCTATTCCCCTGAAGACCTCAACTATGACCTTCCCGGTATTTTCCTCATAATTTTCTTTTATTTCTATATCAGTCAGCTTCCTTGAACAAGGCACTTCACCATAAAAATGGTCAGCATGGGTTGTGCCGTATGCTGGTATCGCCCTCCCTGCCTGTGCCCATGCTGTAGCGTAAGCTGAGTGGGTGTGGACTATTCCGCCAACAGCAGGAAAATTCCTGTACAGCCATAAATGAGTCGGAGCATCAGTTGATGGTTTATATTTTCCTTCCAGGATATTCCCGTCGATATCAAGCAACACCATATCTTCAGCAATCATAGTTTCATACCTGACTCCTGATGGTTTTATTACAATAAGCCCTGATTCCGGATCCCTTCCGCTTACATTACCCCATGTATGTATAACAAGACCTTCTTTTACAAGGTCGAGGTTAGCCTTAAATACCTCCTGCTTTAACTTCTCAAGCATGATTAATATATTAGTTTGGAACTACTTTCTTATCCAGACAATAGATGTGGGAGCTTTTTCGGGAGTATTTAAACTTCCCATGTACTGAGTTCCGCTGCGTTCATCTCTGTTAAGCCTGAGGTAATTGGGAACAGCGATAAGATCAGAACCGTCAGCCCATTTTCCACGTATTGCAACAATGCCCCTGAACATATCATCGCGCCATTCTGCTGTAAGTGGATCGCTGCCCAGGGATTTATTAATATCCTGCTTATCAGCTGATTCAACATTATAGATCAATGGACCGTAGCGAAGAGCCACTCTCCCGTTATCAGCTGTTACCCGTTCATCGGCTGTTATTGTCTGTACTGCCAAAGGTATCCTGAAACTGATCCTGTCTCCCGCTTTCCAGTCACGTGTTATCGGTATATATCCTTTAACCTTTTCCGTCTGAAAGGACTCTCCGTTAACAGCAAGGTCTTCAAGGGATCTTATTTCGGGAACCGCTGAATAAAGCTCGCTCGTATTCCTGTCCGGAACGCGGACATAAATAGTAAATCTTCTTGGTTCTTCAGGATATACTGTTATTGAAACTTCCTCTTTCCATGGATAATCAGTTTCCTGAACCATCTTAACATTTGTCCCGGCAACATTTTCTATGTTTATTGCACTCCCGATAAAAAGATTCGTATAGATAGCGTCGTCATCCTTTACATATGTCCAGGTAGGTATCATAAGCAATGTCCTGGGAATATTACCTACGCAACAGGGACATCCGTGCCAAGGATCACGCATATCTGCCGATGCAAGCGGATTTGTATAGTAAAAATTCTTCCCATCAGAATCAATCGAACCTAACAGTGCGTTATACATTGTTTCCTCATAGAGGTCGGCATATTTAGCATCGTGGTAGGCAAGATTCATTTTATACTGGAAGAAAATGAGTCCGCAGCTTGAACAGGACTCGCAATACGCATCATTCCCCAGTGAATAGTTACCTCCAAAACCCTCAGATGTTTCCCCGCTGCCTATTCCTCCAGTGACATAGTATTTTTTATTTACAATATTATCCCAGAGTGACATCACGGCACTCTCGTAATCAAGGTCGTGTGTTTCGGCTGCCACATCGGCCATTGCAGAATAGCTGTATGATGCACGGACCGCATGTCCGACAGCCTCATATTGCTGTTGCACCGGAACATGGCTCTGATCGTATTCAGATCCTCCATTGCGGCAGTCGAGCAGATATTTCCCCAGGGCAATATAGCTGTCGCCCTTTCCATTTCCTTCCATATCATTCACAAAACGTCCGAACCTGATAAGAGCCTGCTCCATCTCCTGGTGACCATCATACCACTCTTTTTTCCCGGGCCCTATATTATCCACCCAGCAATCAGCAAGCCTTTTGGCAGCATCATATAATCTCCTGTCTTTCCCTTCAGTCAGTGTATAATGGTTTATAGCTGATTCAATAAAATATCCTGCCACATAACCTTCATGATTCTCTCTCGTTTCCGGCGCCCATCGATCTTTCCACCTTGCAGTGTCGCGAAGTGTGAATGCAGTCTGCAGATAGCCGTCAGGTTCCTGGGCTGAAAGAATTACCGGGATCCACTTTTCAAGAGTCTTTTTCATTTTTTCCTGGGCTGCGATTATCTCCCTGTCTCCCTGCGGATCGACCATGAGGGCCAGACAGATTGACTCTATTGTCTGATGCACCCAGGCATTTGAAAAAACAAATCCCAGATGTCTCCCATGTTTTTCTCCTCTTAATGCTTTGGCTGCTTCGATGAAATTATCAAGGCCTCCCTGACCGATCATGAGATCTGTCCTTTCGATCTGTTTTATACAATGAGGTATCCAGTCAGTTATCAGAACTTTGGCCCGGTCATTCCACAAGGGGTTATCTATTTTGAATTTTTTTGTATACACTACATCAAGCCTTTTGTCCGGAGGAGGAAGGAGAACATTTACCTTAAGAGTTGATGAGGATTCCAGTTTGCCGGCCTTACAGGAAAGAGTCAGGGTATAATCACCAGGAGATGAAAAACCTGCTGTAGTGACCAGCGCATCCGGATCTGAAAATGTCACAGAACCTGGTCCCTCAGCAGTCCAGATCACCTTCTTCACCGGATCAAGGCTTCTCGTTGAAGCCGAAAGGTATGTCTGTCCCCCAAAAATAACTCTACGGTCAGGTCCTGCTAAAACGACAGGGGCG
>CAYNRI010000030.1:0-6055 GCA_964399575.1 uncultured Rikenellaceae bacterium | reverse complement strand
TCCGGGAGATCCAGGCGATTTGAATACCTGCCATTCAAGAACAACAGGCAGGAATCTCTCGACAGAATCAATTTCAAGCAGAAGCCTTGTGGTAGTAAGCTCTGAGAAGGTCGTATTGTTGAAAATGTCATTTTCAATACCCAGACCTACAGGGTTCTCAACGGGTTTATACTCCTGTCCGTCCCAGTAAAGGAACCTGTATGCCTCAGGAAGCCTGACAGATCCTTCATAATCATAAAAAAACAAAGCGGTACCGTTAATAGTAACTGGTTTTAACCAGTTATATTCAAACCTTTGAACAGACAAACGCCTTGGTCTGCCCGGCCGGTTTAAATTATCAATCTGCCCGCGCATTTCTGCTGTTATGCTATCTGGTATCTGCCCGTCATTAAGACCGGTTACAATGGCTGAACCACCCCGTGATAAGGAAGTCACATCAGCCAGTACCGATACATCGGGAGCCGGGCTTTCAATTTTCCTGTTCCCGGAACAGGAATATAAAAAGTACAATGCGGAAAGCGCCGCAATAAATAATAATAAATCCGGTCTTTTCATTTTATCGTGGTATTTTACATAAATCCCTGGTAATGCAGATTACGGGAACTTCAAATGACCCGTAAGGGAAAAGCCTATCTTATCCGGATCGGGTCACTCAAAACTTTATCCAACATCAAGATTAAAATATGAACCGTTTTTAATAAGTTTATTATATCTTGATTTTATAAACCTGTAATAGTATGCTCCTTTTTTAGATGTTTCCTTCTCCTTCTCATCCAGTTTTTCAAGGATATCCATTGACAGGATCTTCTTCCTGAAATTCCTTTTATCGATCTGCTTCCTGTAAATGGCATTGTACAGATCAAGTAACTGGACAAGGGTGAATTTATAAGGGAGAAGCTCAAACCCGACAGGTTTGATCCTGGCCTGCACTGTCAGGTCCTTAAGTGCTCTTTCAACCATTGAGGTATGGTCAAAGATTAGTTTGGGAATCCTGTTAAGTGACTGCCAGTGGGCTCCGTTAGAAACTGCAAGATCCTTATCAATATCCTTGATCTTTATAAGGGCATAGTAAGCAACAGAGATAACCCTTGCTCCCGGATCTCTTTCAGGGTCCCCGTAAGAATATAATTGTTTCATATAGATATCCTTAAGACCTGTAAGACTGCATAGGATCCTGCAGGCTGCCTCATCAAGACTTTCATTGGGCATAACAAAGCCTCCCGTGAGCGACCATTTGCCCTTTGCCGGTTCGAAATTCCTTCTTATCAGCAGCAGTTTGATATCTTTCTCAAGCAGATCATAACCAAATATGATACAATCAACAGCAACAAGGTGTTTGTCGTGTCTGGAATAAATCCTCATCCTTAATAACTTTGTAAATTGAGCTTATCAATTAATGCCGGCTAAAAAATCCCCTTTGCTATGTAATGGTATAATTCATTCCATTTCAGTTCTTTCCTGAAACTTTCAAGATCGCATTTCTCACCGATCAGAACAAATTCAATACCCAGCATTCCTGCAAAGTCTTCAAGATATTCCTTATCAATTGCCGTGCTGAATCCTGTGTGATGGGCACCCCCTGCAAGTATCCAGGCAGCAGCGCCGGTTTTCAGGTCGGGCATTGGCTCCCATAACACACTTGCTACCGGAAGCTTAGGCATATCCGGACATTTAACAACTTTTACCTCATTTACTATCATCCTGTATCTGTTACCCAGGTCGATGACTGTCACATTAATACCTTTTCCAGGGCCCGCCTTAAAGACTAATCTTGCGGGGTCGGCCTTGCCGCCTATTGAAAGCTGATGAACTTCCACAGTGGGTTTATCTGCAGCAATAGTCGGACAGACCTCGAGCATATGAGCTCCGAGAACCCTCATACCCTTTGGATCGAAATGATAAGTGTAATCTTCCATGAATGAAGTTCCTCCTTTCAATCCGTCAGACATGACTTTCATTGAACGTACAAGTGCTGCTGTTTTCCAGTCACCTTCAGCACCGAAACCATAACCTTTCGACATCAGCCGCTGAACCGCTATTCCCGGAAGTTGTTTTAGTCCGTGAAGATCTTCAAATGTTGTAGTAAAGGCTTTAAAATTACCTTCTTTAAGAAATGATTCCATCCCGGCCTCTATCCTTGCAGCCTCTTTCAACGTTTCAGATTTTTCTACAGCCTTAGTCATCTTGTATTCTGATCTGTACTCTTCAAGGATCTTAGACACAGCCCTGTCAGGAACATTATTAACAACTTTTACAAGATCACCTATTCCGTATCCATAAACTGAATATCCCATTGTAATCTGTGCACTCACCTTATTTCCTTCTGTAACAGCCACATCACGCATATTATCCCCGAAACGTGCAACTTTCATAACTCGGGCATCGTCATAAGCTGTGGCAGCTCTCACCCAAACTGCTATACGATCAAGAGCCTCGGGATCCAGGTAATGTCCGACAACTACTTTTCTGTTTAACCTCATCCTGGCCCCTATGAATCCAAATTCGCGGTCCCCATGGGCAGACTGGTTAAGGTTCATGAAATCCATATCAATTGTCTCCCATGGAATATCCCTGTTAAGCTGAGTATGGAAATGCAGGAATGGCTTATTCAGGATTGATAATCCCTTTATCCACATCTTGGCTGGAGAGAATGTGTGCATCCATGTTATTAAACCTATGCAATTCCTTGCATTATTGGCTTCCGAACATAGATCAAATATTGATTCGGGTGTTGTAAGGACAGGCTTGAAAATAACTTTTTGGGAAATCTTTGGTGATTTATCTAGAAAAGCAGTGATCTTACGGGAGTCAGCCTCAACCTGTTTCAGCGTCTCAGGTCCGTATAAATGCTGGCTTCCTGTTATAAACCAGACTTCTTTGTTTTTAATTTTTTCCATATCGATTTATTTAAATTTTACCAGAAGTATATATAGAAAGCTACAATTATTCCTATTATGATAACTGTATGAATTACATCCCATTTGTTCCAGCTTGCCCTTGTCAGTTTTTTGTCCTCTGCAGTGGCTGAATAATATGTGTACTTAAGCTGCTGAGCTGTGGGTGGGGTCGTAAACAGACTTATCAGAACCATTGCAACAAGGCAGAAGAAGAAAAGGAGTACTGTATATTCATATATATTAATAGATGCTATCTTATAGAATATCCCTCCTGTGTCGAGATAGTGCTGATGCACACCATCTTTCACCTGGGCAATCAGTTCTGAAGCATGGTTTTTTCCTTCGAGTGTGAGAGCAGAAAGTGAGGTCTTAGCCTGGTTTAGTTTTTCAGTTAGTGATGCAGCAAGATCAGGAGGAAAGGATTTCTGTATCTTATCTGCAATTGATGTCAGATCCTGGATCTTCTCCGCTTCAGCACTTTCAGCATTTACATAAATGACTGAATTAACCATCGATCCTACTTTTCCTGTCAGTCCATAAATAATATTGAGAGCCAGACGGAACATCCCGAGTGCGAATCCGGAAATCATCCCCCAGAAAGCAGCTTTTGATGTCATTCTTTTCCAGAATACTCCAAGGATGAATACGGAAGCAATAGCCGGGGCCAGCATACCCTGAACACCCTGAAGGTATTCGTATAATACTTTACCCAATCCCAGCATAACGGGGATCCATAAAACTCCCAGAATAACAACCCCTGCTGTAGCCATACGTCCGACATGCAAATAATGCAGCGGGGTCCTGCCAGGCCGCATCTTTTTATAGAAATCCTCAGTGAACAGCATAGCAGAAGAATTGAACAATGAAGCAAGCGAGCTCATTAGTGCTGCAAGAAGTCCGCAAACGACTATCCCTGTAATACCTTTTGGCAGAAGTGTTGCCACCATTGCTGCAAAAGCTGAATCACTGCTGCTGACCTGCAGAAGGCCCTTCTGACTTAGGGCGAATGCTATCATTCCCGGAATCAGGAAAATGAACACAGGAAGCAATTTGAAATAACCTGCAAGTATAGTCCCTCGTCTTGATTGTCTTTGGTTGCTGCCTGACAATACCCTTTGGACAATAAACTGGTCGGTGCACCAGTACCAGAAACCGATAATGGCAGAACCAAGGAGTACGCCTGTCCATGGGAAATCAGGATCAGATGCCGACCTCACAAGCCTGAGGTTTTCTCCGGCAATATTCTCTATTTCAGCCCAACCTCCGACCTTTGCAAGCCCGACAATTAAAATTACAATCGAACCGAAAAGCAATACCGGAGTTTGAAGCACAGAAGTATACATTACGGCCTTCATCCCTCCCAGTACTGTATATAAACCTGTTATAACAACAAGCCCTATTGCGCTCACCCAGAAAAAATCTATCTCCCTGCCAAAAATATTAACTGATTCAACATTAAATACCTGGTCAAAAACCACCCCGCCTGCATAAACTGTTACAGCAACTTTTGTAAGAACGTAACTGACTAACGAGATTATCGAAAGAATACTCCTTGATTCCGTAGAGAAACGTTTTTCCAGCAGTTCAGGCATGGTATAGATCTTGATCCTGTCGTAAAAAGGTACAAATACCCAACCAAGTACCAGAATGAGCCAGGCCTGTATCTCCCAATGGGCCATCGCCATACCGCTTATAAACCCTGCACCGGCCAGCCCGACAAGATGTTCTGATCCAATATTTGAAGCGAAGATTGAAGATCCGATAGAGAGCCATCCGGCATTTTTACCTGCAAGGAAATAGTCAGTGGTATCTTTATCCTTCTGGTGTATGACCCAGATAATTATGCCGATCAGACCCAGAAAGAAAATACCAAGAACAATCCAATCCAATGTTGCCATTTCAATAGTTATAAGTAATTAATAATCATTTATTAAGTAACAAATAGAATCAATAAGGCCTCCCGTAGGAGATACCTGTCATTTCAGTTAATGGGATACCCCGATCAAATCTATGAAATATTTTAGTTAAATGTAAAAATTACACTATTTATTTTTCAGATATTTCCCATCCTGCCAGGGAAGACTTAATGAATTCAATTACGTCCTGGTTTTCCTCTTTTCCGGTACCGGTAACATTAACCGGTTCTCCAAACCTGAAATAGATCTCTTTTCTGTGGTCTATCGGCCCCAGCTCCTTTATTAGCTTACCGTTCCCCCAGTAATCTGTCTTTAATGCAACAGGAACAACCTTAACTCCGGCTTTTTTAGCCAGTTTTATTCCAAGAGAGTTGAACTCTTCAGGTTTGAAAATAAGACTCCTGGTGCTCTGTGGAAAAATAACAATTGATATTCCCTTTGATAACAGCTCCTTGCCACCGTTCATTACCGCTTCAAGGTCCTTTCGCGGATCGCTCCTGCCTACAATTACAGGGTTTCTCGATCTCATCACGTCTCCGAACAGAGGATGCCTTACAAGGCTTTCCTTGACAACAAAAGTGACTTCCCGGTGCGGAGCAATGATCCCCGGAAGTATCATTGTCTCAAGAGTGCTCATATGATTTGCTAAGAAAACTACAGGACCTTCCTCCTTTACAATATTCTCCATCCCTGAGATATGGAATCTTCCTCCGGCTTTCTCTATGAACCTGAAAATGTGAAAGGATGAATCAGCCCATGCCCTTGTGTCATATATGCCCCGCCTGGCCTCTTTCCGGGTCCGGAAAACAATTACAGCATATTTGAAAATGAAATATAGCCTGTTATCCAGGCAGAATCTTTCCCAAAGATTCAGATGCTCCTTTACAGGTGTATCGTAACTGAACGAATCAAAATAACCTCTCTGCTCCAATGTTCTCAGAAATTTACGCGGTAAAACAAATATCATCTGCACAAGCAAATGACATGGCCCCAATTTATGAAAATAAATAATACGATCTGATAATTATTGCAATCCTGACTATGAAAGCAACATTCATATTATTTATTTATCAGCGGAAGGATTAGAAGCGCTAATGATAAAGCTATAAGGATTATTACAGCTCCCCAGCCGATAATATTTGTAGTTCGCCCATTAACATAATTACCCATTATTTTACTTTTGTTAACACTAGTGTCCGGTTAAAAATTCCATAATGATAATTGGTTTTCATCGGACAGGTT
>CAYNRI010000029.1:15637-28419 GCA_964399575.1 uncultured Rikenellaceae bacterium | reverse complement strand
GGTTACCATCCTGATCTGTCACCTCAACACTGCTACCACCTGCCAGACTGCCAACCAAAATCTATGCTTGTTGTCGGAGCAGGTGCTATTGGCTGTGAGTTTGCTGATTTTTACCAGACTATCGGCACAGAGGTCACACTTGTAGAATTTCTTCCAAGGATAGTGCCAAACGAAGATGAAGAAGTCTCAAAACAGCTTGAGCGATCGTTTAAAAAGAAGAAAATGAAAATATTGACAGGTTCAGCAGTTGAATCAGCTGACCTGTCGGGGGAACAATGCCTTGTATCAGTGAAGACCCCGTCCGGTAACGAAACAATAACAGCCGAAATAATCTTGTCTGCTGTTGGTGTAACTCCGAATATTGAAGGGATTGGCCTTGAAAAGTACGGGGTGGAGACCGGGAAGGGAAAAATAGTTGTAGATGAATACTATCAGACCTCAGCACAAATCATTTTTGCTATTGGAGATATCGTTGATGGTCCTGCTCTGGCTCATGCAGCGTCAGCTGAAGGGATAATCTGTGTTGAGAAGATTGCAGGGCTTGAGGCCAAGCCTCTTGACTATGGCAATATTCCTTCATGCACATATACAAATCCTGAAATAGCCTCTGTAGGTCTGACAGAAACTGCTGCAAAGGAAGCAGGGCACGAAATCAGGGTAGGGAAATTTCCCTTCACAGCATCCGGTAAGGCAAGTGCTTCAGGATCGAGGGATGGATTCGTTAAGCTAATTTTCGATGCACAATACGGTGAACTTCTTGGTGCGCATATGATAGGTGCAAACGTTACAGAGATGATTTCAGGGATCGTAGTGGCCAGAAAGCTTGAAACTACTGCTCATGAGATCATTAAGTCAATTCATCCGCATCCAACAATGTCGGAAGCTGTTATGGAAGCTGCAGCTGCTGCCTACGGGGAGGTGATACATATTTAAAGGAAATACGGCATTATGGCACTAAGGCATTATGGTATTAACGCCCCAGATCCAGCCGTAAAGCCGTAAAGCCGTAAAGCCGTAAAGCCTTTATGCCTTTCATAAAGCAACCTTTTCAGGCATTTTTACATCAATCTTATTGTAATGTTGTAGGATTTAAGACAAATTCTTTGTATATTTATATTTTTATAGAGGTTTAATTCTTGACCGATATCAAAAATATAATAAGCGGTTGTCTTAAAGGAAACAGGAAGGATCAGGAGATCCTCTACCGGCGTCATGCAGCTAAACTTTATGCTGTATGTCTGCAATATTCAGGTAATGATGATGAGGCGCGTGATATACTTCAGGAAGGGTTCATAAAGATATTTGAGAACCTGGGTCATTACAAGTATGAGGGTTCTTTTGAAGGCTGGATACGGAGGATAATTGTAAATACTGCCCTGGAGAAATTCCGTTGCAAACATAACCTTTACAGGGTTGACGATATCGATACTATTCCGGAACCTGATGCGGAACCGGATAATGAAGATTATTCAGGGCTGGAAGCAGGAGATCTTCTTGAGATAATAAGGGAATTACCTCCCAAATACAGAATGGTGTTTAACCTTTTTGCAATAGAAGGGTACTCACATAAAGAGATAAGCCGGATGGTTAATATATCTGAAGGGACCTCAAAATCTAATCTGGCGCGGGCAAGGATTATTCTCCAGAGAAGGGTTGGTTCATATACAGGTCTTAAAAAGAAGATTATTAATGGATAAGCAGGAAGCAAATATAGATTTGCTGTTCAGGAACGGACTGAAAGACTACGAGGTTCTGCCGCCGAAGGAAACCTGGGCCTATATCCGTCCTCTTATAAGTAAACACAAACCGATGTTTATCCTGATGAGAGTTGCAGCAACGGTTACAGTGCTTCTTTCAATAAGCATACTGGCCTACAGATATGGACGGCAGATATCAACAAAGGCTGAAAACAATCTTGTCGCCGTTGAGACCCAGTTATCTGGACCTGTCATCACAACTTCCGCCCCTGAAGTTGGCGATACTGAGGAAAACCCGTCGGGGAAGGCACTTATTGCAGATGCTTCTGATCAGACTTCCGTGATTCAGAATAATACTATTTCAGATGGCAGTATTATAGCTATTGAGAATATTCTTTATCCTGCACTGGCTGACCTTAATGTAAATAAAAGAAATCGGTGGCTTCGTGAAAATACTCCTGCTTTGAATGAAGCAGGGATAGCTTCGCTCGATTTAACTGATAACGCTGAACTTGCAGTTGTTGAGAATCCGGTTGCCAGGGCAACACCAAGATGGACTATCGCAGCACTGGCCTCTCCGGCATATTACTCCCGGATCATCTCTGGTAATGCCGATATTGCATCTTCGATGACATCCGGGCAGCAGCCGGCTTTTTCATACACAGGCGGAGTTGCCGTATCATATAAGGTCAACAGGAGATTAAGCGTACAATCGGGTCTTTATTACTCAGCTATCGGACAGGAACTGTCTGGCATTTCAGCTTTCGGGGGTTTCAGACAGTATGATTATTCCAAAGGTGATCGTAATTTTAAAATCAGGACATCAAATGGGATGGTCTACACAAATAACCCTGATATCTTTCTCAAAGATAACGCTTCGGGAAACAGGATAATTACAATGTACACTGCTGATGTTTTTGATCCGTCAAAAGCGAACCTGATATATCTTGATAATACACTCCGTCAGAATTTCGGTTATCTTGAACTGCCTCTTGTATTGCGATATAAACTGATCGATAAAGGAATCGATTTCAATATTATAGGAGGCGTCTCATCAAATGTCCTTGTCAATAATTCAGTTTATGCCTCGATTGACGGCCAGAAATATGAGATCGGCAAGACAGATGGTCTTAATATGATATCTTTCAGCAGCTCTCTTGGTATGGGCATGGAGTACAGCTTCTCCGGCAACCTGTCTTTCAATCTTGAACCGACCCTGAGATACTACATTAATCCATTCAGCCCGGTAGCAGGGATAAAAATCCATCCTTACTCATTTGGATTATTTTCAGGTCTGACATACAGGTTCTGATAATTTCTGTATCAATTTTATACTTCTTGCTGTTTTTGCCCTGTCTTGAATTATTTATCAGGTGTAAAAGTATTACCTTTGCACTTTGTTTTTAATTACCCGTATTCATCATGACTAAACCATTCAGGAGAACATTGCTGGCATCGGTTATCCTGTTGAGCGCTTTTATAATTATCCTGTCAATTGCAGGAGAATCCAAGGGTTTCAGTGCAACAGGACAGGAAGAAGATGTATCCGGCGATTCAATTCGTTCAAATATGCCCTACAAGCTTCCCGACAGAGTGACTTTTGCAGGTGAAGAGATGCCACTTGACAATTTTGACACGAGGGAAAGTCTTGATCGTGAGGTGCTGACAAGTGCATTCAGACATTCTTCTACAATTCTCATAATAAAGAGGGCAAACAGATATCTTCCTGTCATTGAGAAGATCCTTGCCGAAAACGATATCCCGGATGATTTTAAATACCTCGTTGCCGCCGAAAGTGAATACAGCAATATGATCTCACCGGCAGGGGCTACAGGTTTCTGGCAGATAATGCCGGCAACAGGAAGAGAAGAGGGCATGGAGATAAATGAGGAGGTTGATGAGAGATATAATCTTGAAAGATCGACTCTTTTTGCCTGTGATTATTTCAGGAAATCCTACGAGAGATACGGTAACTGGACACTTGCAGCAGCATCATATAATGGTGGCAGAGCAGCCATTGACGAGCAGATAAGGATACAGAAGCAGAATAACTACTATGATCTTCTTCTTACTGAAGAAACAGCACGATATATTTTCAGGGCAGTTGCTTATAAGCTAATAATAAATGATCCCGGGACGTACGGATTCACTCTTACAAAGGACGAACTGTACCCGGAACTCAGATATTATGAAGTAAAAGTTGATACAGCTGTAACAAATTTCTCTCATTTTGCAGAAAAATTTGGGACAAATTATAAACTGCTCAAGTTTCTGAATCCCTGGCTGAGGAAACCTTACCTTACAAAGCGGCAGAATAAGACCTACCTTATAAAGATCCCGGCAGATGGTATGAGGAAAATTGAGCAATCTGAAGTGACTGACTGATTAGCGGCGGGGATTGGCAAAATGAGTGAACAGATACAGGTCCTTGGAACAAGAGTCCATAATTTAAAGGATATAGATGTTACTATCCCACGCAATAAGCTTGTAGTAATAACAGGACTGAGCGGCAGCGGGAAAAGCTCTCTTGCTTTTGATACAATTTATGCAGAAGGGCAGAGGAGATATATGGAGACCCTCTCAGCCTACGCCCGGCACTTCCTTGGAGGAATGGAACGACCGGATGTCGATAAGATTACCGGATTGAGTCCTGTCATTTCAATTGAACAAAAAAGCACAAATAAGAATCCGCGCTCAACTGTCGGTACAATAACTGAAATTTATGATTTTCTCAGACTGCTTTTTGCAAGAGCAGCTGATGCATATTCCTATGAATCAGGTGAGAAAATGGTTAAATACACCGATGACCAGATCATTGATCTTATCAAAGAAAGGTTTACGGGTAAGAAGGTTTACTTCCTTGCACCTGTTGTGAAAGGCCGCAAAGGTCATTATAAGGAGCTTTTTGAGCAGATCAGAAGAAAAGGTTTTCTGTCGGTAAGGGTTGATGATGAAATAAAGCAGATAGTCGCAGGCATGAAGCTTGACCGTTATAAAAATCATTACATAGAACTGATAGTTGATAAGTTCCGCGCAGGCGACGTGACAGACAAGAGACTTGGAGACGCTGTAAGGATGTCACTTGACCAGGGTGATGGAGTGATGATGATACTTGATGCAGATACAAATGCGACAAGATTTTTCAGCCGTCATCTTATGTGTCCTTCTACCGGGTTATCCTATAATGAACCGGCTCCTCATACTTTTTCTTTTAACTCACCACAGGGAGCATGTCCTCATTGCAACGGACTGGGAGAGATTTCTAGCATAAACGAGAAGAAGCTTATCCCTGACAGGGAACTAAGTATAAGAAAAGGAGGAATTGAACCTCTTGGTAAATACAGGAATGCCTGGATATTCTGGCAGATCGAGGCAATTGCAGAAAAGAACGGATTTACTTTGGATACCCCAATAAAAGATATATCTCCTGAAGCACTTAACAAAGTGCTGTATGGTTCTGATGAGGTTCTTAAATTATCAAATACACCTCTTGGAATGACATCAAATTACTTTCTGACTTTTGAAGGTGTTGTGAATTTTGTCGGGAGTATTGAAGCCATGAACGGGAAGAAGAATGCCGGGAAGATCAGGGATCAGTACGTGCAGTATGATGTTTGCCCGGAATGCAATGGGACCCGTTTGAAAAAAGAATCACTCTGGTTCAGAATAGCCGGTAAGAATATAGGGGAATTATCTGCGATGGACATCAGGGAACTGTCAGGTTTCCTGGCTGACATCGAGAAGGATCTAACTCCAAGACAGAATCAGATCGCTTCTGAGATACTTAAAGAGATAAGATCAAGACTGGGTTTTTTGCTGGAGGTTGGACTAGATTATCTTTCACTGAACAGGGGCGCCAGAACACTTTCCGGAGGTGAAAGCCAGAGAATAAGACTGGCAACACAGATAGGATCGAAGCTTGTTAATGTACTTTATATCCTTGACGAGCCTAGCATCGGGCTTCATCAGAGAGATAACCGCCGTTTGATTGGTGCACTTAAAAAGCTCCGTGACTCAGGTAATTCTGTCATCGTCGTGGAGCATGATAAGGAGATGATAATGTCGGCTGATCATGTTGTAGATATGGGTCCGGGGGCAGGCGTCCATGGAGGACTTGTTGTTGCTCAGGGCTCGCCGGAAGAGATAATGGGCAACGATACTCTTACATCTTCTTACCTGAACAGGAGAAAACAATTCAATATCCCCTCTGAAAGGAGAAAAGGGAACGGCAAATTTCTCTTATTGAGGGGAGCAACTGGTCATAACCTAAATGATGTTGATCTCCTGCTTCCCCTTGGAACATTCATTTGTGTTACAGGAGTATCGGGCAGCGGTAAGTCATCTCTTATAAATCAAACCCTGCATCCGGTGCTGGCAAGGAGGTTCTATCACTCAGGGAAGACGCCACTCCCTTATAAAGAGCTGACAGGGATCGAGAATATAGATAAGGTGATAGAGGTTGACCAGTCACCTATAGGAAAAACACCAAGATCAAACCCGGCCACATATACCGGGGTTTTTACTGACATAAGAAAACTTTTTGAGCAGACCACAGAAGCTAAGATAAGGGGATTTTCTGCCGGCAGGTTCTCATTTAATGTCAAAGGGGGAAGATGTGAAGGATGCGAGGGAGCAGGAGTAAAAACAATTGGAATGAATTTTCTTCCCGATGTATATGTTAAATGCTCAGAATGTAATGGAAAAAGGTATAACCGTGAGACGCTTGAAGTTAAATTCAAAGGGAAATCTATTAGCGATGTCCTGGATATGACTGTGAACATGGCCGTTGATTTCTTTGAGAGTATACCTTCAATCTATCATAAGATCAAAACCCTGAAAGATGTAGGGCTCGGCTATATAAGGCTTGGGCAGCAATCAACTACATTGTCAGGGGGAGAAGCACAAAGGATCAAGCTTGCAACAGAGCTTGCAAGAAGAGATACCGGCAAAACACTTTATATACTTGATGAACCTACAACAGGGCTGCACTTTGAAGATGTGAGAGTGTTGCTTGATGTATTGAACAAGCTTATCGGAAGAGGGAATACTGTAATTGTTATTGAACATAATATGGATGTGATAAAGATGGCTGATTATATAATCGACATGGGCAGGGAAGGCGGCAGGGAAGGCGGCAATATAGTATTTGCCGGATTACCTGAAGAACTGGCAGAACGCGATGACAGTTACACGGGATTATTCCTTAAAGCTGAGTTGCAGGCATGAGAAAATAATTATATTTGAACCTTTAAACCAATTTACTATGGGGAAACACGATAAACCGGCTGATCTGATATTGGATGCCTTTAAGGAGAAAACATGGCATGAGATACATACAACCGATTCCTGGAGAGTATTTAAAATAATATCGGAACTTGTTGAAGGCTTTGAAAAACTTTCACGGATAGGTCCCTGTGTCTCGATATTCGGTTCAGCGCGAACGCATCATAACGATAAATATTACAGGCTTGCTGAAGATATTGCTTTCAAGCTCACGCAGAAAGGATATGGGGTGATCACAGGCGGGGGACCGGGCATCATGGAAGCAGCGAATAAAGGTGCTAAAAAAGGTAATGGGAAATCTGTCGGAATTAATATTGATCTGCCTTTTGAGCAGAGGCCTAATCTATATATTGATGCTGATAAGCTCATTACTTTCGACCATTTCTTTGTAAGAAAGGTTATGTTCATGAAATATGCCCAGGGCTTCATTGTTTTGCCAGGCGGTTTCGGAACATTCGACGAGTTGTTCGAAGCAATAACACTTATTCAGACAAGGAAAATCGGGAAATTCCCGATAATACTTGTTGGCAGGAAATACTGGAAGGGGCTCCTTGACTGGATTAAGGAGGAAATGCTGGGAGAGGAGAACAATATCTCTCCTGAGGATCTAGATCTGTTCACAATTGTTGATACATCTGATGAAGCTGTTGAACGCATAGTAGAGTTCTACTCGCGTTACCTTCTGAGCCCGAATTTCTGACAGGCTGCTATTTCTTTCTTTGCCTGTCCATCTCCCTCTCGATGTCTTTCTTTCTTATAGTCTGGCGTTTATCATATTCCTTTTTTCCCTTTGCTAAAGCTATTTCAGCTTTTGCCAGGCCGCGTTCGTTAAGGAATACTTTCAATACAATTATTGTGAGCCCGGTTTCCTTTACCTTTCTGTCAAGTTTTCGCAGTTCGCGCTTTGTAAGCAGAAGTTTCCTTTCCCTCAGAGGGTCATGGTTGTTCAGATTACCCCACCAGTACTCTGCAATGTGCATACCCTTTATGAATAATTCACCTTCGCTGAAAAAACAATATGAATCTGACAGGGCTGCCTTGCCTTCCCTTATTGATTTTATTTCGGTGCCTGTAAGCTGTATGCCGGCAGTATATTTGTCAAGGAACTCATAGTCATGAGAGGCCTTTTTGTTTCTTATAACAATATCGCCGGAACTTCTTTTCATGTGTAAAAAGCAGATTTAAAGAAAGGTAAAATTAGTAATTTTATGGTATATTGGCTTTCGTCGTTCAGTTAAAGCGCTAATGCACCAAAATAAGGTATCTGCATATGATCTGCTCGTAGTCTCAGGACCGACTGCTTCAGGAAAAACATCACTGGCAGTTGCCCTTGCCTTCCGTCTGGGAAGCGAAATAATCAGTGCTGATTCAAGGCAGGTATACAGGAGAATGGACCTTGGCACAGGCAAGGATTATAACGAGTATAGTATCTGCGGAAAGACTATTCCCGTTCACCTGATCGATATAGCTGATCCAGGCTACAAGTATAACCTGTTTGAGTATCAGAGGGATTTCACGGAGGTATTCACCAGGCTGAAGGGGAGGGGTGTATTCCCAATTGTATGCGGCGGATCAGGTATGTACATCGACAGCATTGTCAAGGGCTACGAGTTGTTTGAAGTAGCTCCCGACAGCGGTCTTCGGGCAAAACTTGAAAAAAAACCGATGGATGAGCTTACGCGTATTCTTTCGACATACAGGAAGCTGCATAATGTCACAGATCTGGATACACGGAAACGGGTTATAAGGGCTATCGAGATAGAACATTTCAACCATGTGGCTCAAAGGAAGCAAAAGAAATTTCCGCTCCTGAAACCTCTTGTTGTCGGGATAATGGTAGACAGGGAAGTCAGACGCAGAAGGATAAGTGAACGGCTCCGCGAGAGGCTTAAAGCAGGTATGGTAGATGAGGTAAGGATCTTACTGGAGAGCGGGGTTGAGAAAGAGTCAATGATCTATTATGGGCTTGAATACAAATACATTACCTTATATCTTAGCGGAGAGTTAAGTTATGAATCGATGGTTAGTGAACTGGAGATAGCCATTCATCAGTTTGCAAAACGACAGATGACCTGGTTCCGGGGAATGGAGCGGAAAGGTACAGTTATCCATTGGATAGATGAGCGTCTTACAATGGATGAGAAAATTAATAGTGTCCTTAACTTACTGAAGGTAGGTTTCCAGCCAGCTGAAGAACTCCTTTTGCCAGATAAGTGAATTCTGAGGTTTCAATACCCAGTGATTCTCATCCTCAAAGAATAAAAGTTTGCTTGGTATATCATGCAGCTGGGCATTCTGGAATGCTTCAAGGCTCTGTGTATAAGGTATCCTGAAGTCATTGGCCCCTGTGATTATCAGTATAGGGGTATCCCAGTTGTCAGCCATCAGGTGAGGTGAATACTTATAGCTTTTCGGCAGGTTCCAGTAAGGTCCCTCGATATCCCAGTCAGGGTACCAGAGTTCTTCCGTCGATCCGTACCAGCTTATAAAATTATAGACCCCGCAATGAGCTATGAATGCGCTGAAACGCCCTCCATGCATTCCTGCCAGATAAAAGACTGATGAACCTCCGTAGCTGGCGCCCACAGCTCCCAGCCGTTGCTCATCTACAAAAGGCTCCCTGGCCATTGCATCAGTGGCATCAAGATAATCCTGGATATTTGCCCCGCCATAGTCACCGGATATCTGCTCTTTCCAGGCCTGACCGAATCCTGAGCTGCCACGTCTGTTGGGAGCAATTACAATGTATCCTTTGGCTGCCATAAGCTGATAATTCCACCTGTATGACCAGCTCTGACTCAGCGGTCCCTGAGGGCCGCCTTTACAGTAAAGCAGGGCAGGATATTTCTTTGATGGGTCAAAATCAGGGGGATAAATAATCCACATGTGAAGATCCTTGTTGTCTTTTGTTTTTATATATTTCTCCTCAGTCTTTCCCATCCTGACTGATTCATATATGTCCTTATTTATATTGCTTATCTGTTTCACACTGCCTGTCGACATATCAATAACGGCAATCTCCGGAGCCATCGACATCGATTGAATTGTTGAAACGAGTACTCCTGACATGAGATTAAGTGAACCCAGATCATGGATGCCTTCCGTTAGCTTGTCAACGCCTTTTCCTGACAGTTCAGTCCTGAATACCTGAACAGTACCCAGGTAGGCACAGGTAAAATAGATCCTGTTGTTATCAGCCCAGACAATGTTCTCGACATCAAAATCCCAGCCTTTTGTTGCCCACGTATTCTTGCCGGAGGCAAGATCATAAACCATAAGACGGTCGAGATCTGATTCATAGCCATTTCTCTCCATGCTCTGGTATGCTATCTTTGACCCGTCGGGTGAAAATACCGGACACTTGTCATAGCCCCGGTTCCCTTCGCTTATGTTGATTTCTTTTCCGGAAGCGATATCGTAGAGGATTATGTCTGTATTAGTGCTTCTTGCGTCATCTCTGCCTCTCAATCTTTTTGTGGTGAAGGCTATTAATTTACCGTCCGGACTCCAGGTGATCTCATTCTCATCGAAATATGGTGCTGTGGGAGATTCGAATTTCTGACCTTCCATGATATCTTTTTCACCGGCAACTTTATTTCCGTCGAATGAAGCCACAAAAATGTGACTGTAGGAATAATCGCTCCAATAGTTCCAGTGGCGGTACATCAGATCATCTATTATCCTTACTTTTGCTTTAGGCAGGTTATATGTTTCATTTGCTGTCTGGTCAAGTTTTACTCTTCTGGTGTATAAGATTTTGTTTCCTGTTGGGGATATTCTGTACGATTCAAAGTTATCGAGTCCTTCAACCTCTTTGATCTCTGATCCGTCAGCGTTCATTGTCATAAGGGTGCCACCCTTAACAAAAGCAACTGACTGGCCATTGTTGAACCATTGGGGAGAGCTTCCTTCTTCGGGAGTTAATTTAACAGGTTCACCTCCTGAGGATGGCAGCTTGAAGATATTAGTCAGTCTTGCTTCAGTCTGGATATCAATTCCTGTTACAGTGTAAAGTAATTCTGAACCATTTGGCGAGAGAGATACAGAGCCCAGCCTGTTGAATTTCCAAAGTATTTCAGGTGTCATCACAGCTCCGGATTTTTCTTCTTCTGTCAGCTGATTGTTGATTGTGGCAGATTGTCCGGGTATTGTTTTAGTTTCCCTTTTGCATGAAGCAAAGCAAAAGAGTGCCAGAAGAATTACCGGTAAGAGATATCTTTTCATATAGCTAAGGTTTATATGTTTATTATTTTTTGAGGGCTTCCTGTACCTTGACTTTAAGTTCTTCCAATAATTCGGGGTTGTCCTTAAGTATCTGTTTAACAGCATCACGGCCTTGTCCTATCTTGGTATCGCCATAGCTGAACCATGAACCGCTTTTCTTGATTATATTAAAATCTGTTCCGAGATCGACAATTTCTCCCAGCTGTGATATCCCTTCTCCGTAGAGGATATCGAAATCAGCTTTTTTGAATGGGGGTGCGAGTTTATTCTTTACAATCTTAACCCTTGTCCTGTTCCCGATTATCTCATCACCTTCCTTTATCTGGTTAGTTCTTCGGATGTCGAGCCTTACTGAAGCGTAGAATTTAAGTGCATTTCCTCCTGTTGTTGTTTCGGGATTTCCGAACATAACGCCGATCTTTTCCCTGAGCTGGTTGATAAATACGCAGGAAGTATTTGTTTTACTGATATTTGCAGTCAATTTTCTGAGAGCCTGAGACATAAGTCTGGCCTGAAGTCCCATTTTGGAATCGCCCATTTCCCCTTCAATCTCGGCTTTTGGTGTTAGTGCAGCCACTGAGTCAATTACAATAATATCAAGAGCTCCGGATCTGATAAGGTTATCTGTTATTTCAAGTGCCTGTTCTCCATTATCTGGCTGTGAGATCAGAAGATTCTCAACATCAACACCAAGTTTCTCGGCATAATTACGGTCAAAAGTGTGTTCAGCATCAATTATAGCAGCTATACCTCCGGTTTTCTGGGCTTCGGCAATGGCATGTATTGCAAGTGTTGTTTTCCCGGATGCTTCCGGGCCATAGATCTCGATAACCCTTCCCCGCGGCAATCCCCCAATGCCAAGTGCGGCATCAAGGCTTATTGACCCTGTGGGTATGACCTGGATATTTTCAATGGCATGATCGCCAAGTTTCATAATTGTCCCCTTCCCGAAATCTTTCTCAATTTTCCCCAGGGTAACTTCGAGAGCTTTTAATTTCTCTTTATTGATCTCCGGTTTTTCTTTGCTCATATTTATGTTATTTGTATATCTTGATTATTTGTTCAGCATGTGATTTTGTATCCACCTTTGAGATTATCTTTTCTATTGTTCCTTTTTCATCGATTATGAAGGTTGTCCTCACAGTTCCCATAAATGTCTTACCGTAGAGGCTCTTTTCTTTCCAGACATCGTAATCGTTAAGGATCTTTTTTGAAGTATCGGCTATAAGAGGGAAGGGCAGAGAGTATTTATCAGCAAAGCCTTTATGGGATTTTTCGCTGTCCATACTGACTCCGACAACTGCAAATCCTCTTTTCAGCATAACGTCGTAGTTATCCCGTAGATTACAGGCTTCAGCAGTACAACCCGGTGTATTATCTTTCGGATAGAAATAGAGTACCAGTTTTTTGCCTTCGAAATCACTGATTCTTATCGTTTTGCCATTCTGATCCACACCTTCAAAATACGGTGCTTTCATGCCTTCCTTTAATTTTGCCATTGGAGATTCAGGTTTTTATTATGGGTAAATTTACAAAAATTTACATTCATACTTTAGTGATGGTTATTAATGATTTTAC
>CAYNRI010000029.1:0-15537 GCA_964399575.1 uncultured Rikenellaceae bacterium | reverse complement strand
CAAAATCACTTTCAGAAAAATTTTGTGGTTATCTTTGCCCTGTATGTGTTTTTGAAGGTTTTAATATACATAATCAGGGTGATTCAATATAACAAGACAAGGGAATATTGCAAAAGTAAGGTTTGTAAAGGGAGATACCTTTTTTCACTTTCTCTGGTTGTGATACTTACATCTCTAATGGGCACTGTTGCGTCAACTCAGGGTAATCAGCCGAGACCGCTGAGGCAGATAGCATTTGAGGCTTATTCGCGGGGCGACTTTGAAAAAGCATATAGCGGCTTCAATGAATTGTTAAATACTTATTCAAAAGATCCTCTTTATAAGTATTACGCAGGTGTTTCCCTGGTCCAGCTGAAACAGGATCCACATTTAGCTGTAACTCTTCTTAAAGATGCCATTGGTGGAGCAAACGTTGTCAGGACTGTACCTCCCGATGCGTTATTCTGGCTTGGCAGAGCATACCAGCTGGCCGGTGATTTTACTTCAGCGTTATCATCCTTCAACAGATATTCGGAAACAGCCGGAAAAAGGAAAGTAAGAGAATTGAATGTCAATCAGTACATAAAGGAATGTAACGAAAACCGGGGAGCAGTAGCAGTTGCCGGCAGTGAACCGAAAAAGACAGAAAAGCCTTTGTCTGATAAATATGACAATATTTTGTCAGAAGCCCTTGTACTTCAGAATAAGGCCGATTCAGCAGCCAGGGTTGCTGATGAGATTAAGAAAACACCTGCCACCTCAGCAGCGTCAGGGAACGAGGAGGTGAAAAAAAGGATAATAGATGCAGAGACCATTGCAACATCTTTTCAAAAGAAAGCGGATGAAAAATATGATGAGGCTCATGCCGTAGCTGATGTAAACACTGTCACGGCTGACGCTGTTCCGGAAAAGGATACATTAGAGAACAGTAAGAAAGAATCAGCAATTGAAAAATCTCAGGATGTCACTCCTTCGTTGGGAGTGCTATCAAGCTTCAGGATTGTTGACAAGCCTGTTTATGACCTCAGTGAAAAGATAAAGATCAATCCACAGGTTCCACAGGGACTTGTATACAGGATACAGGTTGCAGTTTTCCGTAACGAGGTGGCTCCTTCATATTTCAAAGGGATCACTCCGGTTTACGGTTTCAGGGAGGCCGGGACCGACAGGACAAATTATTATGCAGGTATGTTCAGAATGAAAGATGATGCATCAAAAGCCCTTATTCAGGTGAGACAGAAAGGATTCAGGGATGCTTTCATTGTTGCTTTCTCCGGGGCCAAGGTCATTTCAACCGACAGGGCCGCAGTACTTGAAAAGGAATGGGGTAAAAAACCCTTCACTGACGAATCGGAGGGAACAGGAGGTAATACTGTTGATACACTTCCGCCGACTCTCTCTTTCAGGGTTGAGATAACAAGATCGGAAAAACCTTTAAGCACTGAGGCTGAAGATAATTTCAGGAAGCTTGCAGCATCTAGGGGGCTTGATATCTGGCAGCTAAGCGACGGAACAATTGTATATCTGATCGGAAAATTCATTACTTTTGACAGCGCAGAGGAATATGCCAGCCTTCTTGCAAGAAACGGTTACCGCGATGCAAAGGTAGGGGCCTGGCTTGGCAGGAAAGAGATACCTGTGGAAACTGCAAGACAATTATTTGAAAGACTTGAATGAAAGAGAGAACCTTACATAAAAGAAGGAACCTGAAGAAGGGTAATGATCCAAGTTCACTTGTTCTCTATAATGATGAATATAACACTTTTGATCATGTTATTAAATCACTTGTTGAGGTATGCGGCCATGATTATGTTCAGGCTGAACAATGCGCGATGATAGTACATTACCGGGGGAGCTACGAAATAAAACTGGGTCCTTCTGACATATTGACTTCCATGAGCAGATCCCTTAACACAAGGGGATTGACCTCCAGGGTTATCACTTAATATAGAAACCGATCATATCTCTTATAGCCTGTCTGCAGACAGGACATAAGCTCTGGGCAGTGCTCGTATTCATCAGACAATCGATCCTGGGGCGATAGATGCCTTTCTCAACATAACCTCCACCCTCAAACAATCCGGTTACATTCATGTATTTATCTTCAGCCGGAGTCGGAACTGGTGTCCCTGCCGGGATCATTTTCTTCCACTTGGAATCAAAACTGACAAGAGTTGTGATGTTTGGTTCCCAGGGTTCAACATCAAGGGGGTAGAACTCATCATATGCGACATCCTTTGAATAATACTCATCAGCCAGCCCCGCAAATCCATGACCGAACTCATGGATCAACAGATATTTTGCCAGGGAATTATCAGAAGTTATACCGCTGTAATAATTGTAAACACCACCTCCACCATATCTTGAACTGTTTATGAGTACTATTATATTGTCATGGGGAGTAAGAGCTGCGAAATCGTTTACTGATCTCATATCCCGGGTAGTAAGGTAACGAGCTGTGCCGAAAGTATAAAAACTCGAATTAAGGGCAGTATTAACATAAATATGTTCACCGGGCACATCTGTCCCCGATTCAGAAGAAACAGCTTCAACTGCCTTGATATTGAATTTGTTACTGAATTCATTGTATGGTGGTTCGGCAAGGAGGACATCTGTCAGGCGCTTTACATCGCTGCGGAATTTCTCCATTTCATCTGCCATATATCCTTCTGCAATGAACACCAGGTCGACACATCCGGGGGGATCTCCCGAAGTCAGTATCTGATTTACTTTCGCAGTGACAGGCTTTTCTTTCCTGATGAAGTGATCCACAGGATCAATCTCTTTTTCATAGAGCTTGTAAAATGTACCTTTGCGTTCTCTGGCACTTATCACAAACCTGATTTTATTCTTTGGGAAAGGCATTGTTGCCACTTCGTAGAAACACCTTTCCAGGACCTTTGCCTCGTCTGTTGTCTGCCATTCCTGGAAAAGGGTTGAAAAACCCCGTGAGTACAGCAGTTTGTTTTCAGCAGCATCAAATACCTCATATCTGAAATTGCCATAATTGAAAGGATCAGTCAACTGGGTTCTTGAGCCTGCATAAAATGGTTCTTCCTTCATCCCGGCCGGGTACACTGTTATCCTGCTGCTGTTACCCGCAAACATAAAATCGAAACGGAGGACTTTGTCGGTAAAATATCTGTCAAAATCAATCTGTGCTGTAAGTCCAAATGGAAGACATAAAAATATTATTATAAAAGTTCTTCTCATTTCCTATCTGATAAATAATTAATTGTAAAGCTAAAAAATAACATTAACTCAGATTAATAATTTAGTTAATTTTGCCGGAAATAATCTGATTATGGCAGACCTAAATACAAGGATCAGCGATTTTGTCTGGAAGAACCTGGAAGATAAGCATTTCCAGGGAAAGAAAAACCCTTTCTGGGAGTCACTGAGAAAGACAGGCACTGAGATATGGCTTGATACAGGTGATATGAATGAGGCTGAAGCCAACTGGTCAGCTGAAATGAATGCCCTGACGACTAATAATACATTGCTTAACAATGAGATACAGAAGGGCATTTACGACGTTTTTATCTCAGAGGCAAAACATCTCATAAGAGAACTGCCTTATGAAGACAGAGTGAAGGAAATGGCTTTTATTGTCAATGCCCGTCATGCCCTCAGGCTCGCTTTAAAATTCGGCGGCCTTGTAAGCGTTGATCTTCACACTAATACCGCTCATGATATAAAAGGCATAGAATATTACGGGCGGAGGCTTCATGAAATATGCCCTGAGCAGTTCGTTATTAAAGTGCCATTCACGGCTGAGGGGTTAATAGGAGCAAGGAGATTGAAGGATTCAGGAGTTAAGATCAATTTTACACTTGAGTTCAGTGCAAGACAGAATATCCTCGTCACACTTGTAACACGGCCGGATTACCTGAATGTTTTTCTCGGAAGGATAGGCGATTTCATGATGAATAATAAGCTGGGTGAGGGTAGCGGGATAGGTGAAATGGCTGTAATTGCATCTCAGAACTGGGTAACAGCCTTTTCATCAAGGAATCAATGGCAGACAAAACTAATTGCCGCCAGTCTGAGGCATTATAATCAGCTTGATCTCCTGGCCGGTGTCGACGTTTTCACTATACCTCCGGCGGTTGCCGAAGCTGCAAGGAATAACCTTAAAACTGATTTTACATCCCGAATGCATGAGAATTATGAGATCGTCACTTATCCTCATGCCAGCGAAGCTCATATTGATAAGTTCTGGCGGGTCGATGACAAAGTATTGAATCTTGCTGATAGACTTTCAGGCGGAATACCTGCATCAGGAGCTGAACTGATAGAAATAGCTCATGAAGAGAAATGCGGTGATCTGTTCCCTTCTCTTTCAAAGGATGAAAAATCATTCATAGCCTCTGACGGAAAGATCCCGGTATTCTCACGCTGGGCAAATAAGATAAAAGAAGGGAAATTAGCTCCTGACACACTTCTGACACTTGCCGGTCTGGCCTCATTTAAATCGGATCAGAAACAGCTTGATGAAAGGATATTGGGTATCATTTCACTTTAGAGCTTGAGCGTTGGCGTGAAATCTCGTAAATAAGAACACCTGCGGCAACCGAGACATTCAAAGAGCTTATACTTCCTTTTGTGGGTATCCTTACAACATGATCAGCTGTATTTGTCAGCTCCCTGCTGATACCTTTATCCTCAGAGCCTAAGACAAGAGCCAGAGGTCCTGTCATATCAGTTTCAGAAATTGTCTTGCCTGATCTTTCAGATGCACACACAACTTTCAGACCTGATTCTTTAAGATACTCAACTGATCTTAAAATTGATTTTTCCCTGCAAACCGGCAAAGTATGAAGAGCACCGGCAGATGCTTTTACAGCGTCAGCTGTTATTCTTGCCGATCCTTTTTCCGGTATCACCACAGCATCAGCACCGAAACAGACTGCTGTCCTGGTGATGGCTCCGAAATTCCTTACATCTGAGACGCCATCAAGAACCAGTATCAAAGGATCTTCCCCGCTTTCGAATAAACCGGGAAGGAGATTGGTAATATGCTGATATTCAATAAGAGAAAGCCAGGCAAGAACACCCTGGTGGTTCTTTCTTGTTACGAGTTCAATCCTTTCTAAAGGAACAATCTGGTAAACTATCCCATTGTTTCTTACCTGGATCATCAGCTCGTGATATAATGCCCCCTGAAGTCCTTGTCTGATAAGCAGCCTGTCTATCTGCTTCCCTGCCTTGATAGCTTCAATGACTGGTCTCAGACCAAATATGCAATCAGATTCCTTCTGCATGATCAGATCTCTTCGGGATTATCAAGACGAAACACAATGCCTCTTCTCCAGCTGGCGACAGCCTGAGCCCAGAATGTTATCAGGGATTCACTGCGGCTGAGGTAAAAATCGTTATCAGAAAACGTGCTTTCCTTCTTTCTGAACTGAAAGAAAAGATAATCGTCCTGCACAGTGAATCTTGTTCCCCAGCGCGATCTGATGAGCGGTTTCCGGTATCCCCAGCTTTCTCCTTCATTTGTTTTATAAACTTTATCAGGGGGACCGTAAATAATGTACATCATCCCCCGCTCAGTTCTCCAACCCTCCTTGTATGAGGTGAAATAGTAATTTGCATATAATACACGGGTGTAATAGATCCTTATTAGTTCCCTTGCCCTTTCGATATTACCACCGCATTCGATCCAGAAATTATCAAGAGCAGCTTTAGGCCTCAGTGCATTAAGCATTGAATCAAGTTCAGCAGGCCCGGCAAGATAAGCCAGGGGCTCTATCATTGTTTCGGGACTTGTAAGCTCAGGGTATGTATCACCCAAGTTAAGAATTGTATACCCCTCAGTTATATCTCTGTCAAGTGTTACCTGGTAAATACCTTTCTCACGGAAATTCATCGGAAGAGTATCTGAATAGGGAAGAGGGATAATTGTGTCGGGCCCGTAATCTATAGTCTTCTCCGGCAGTATCATGGAAGGCGGGTCAGGAACCTCGGTAAAAGGTTTATACCTGGAAATATAAACAGAGTCGGGCGGACTCTTAATATAGACGAGGTTGAAGAATTCATTTTGTTTAACAACAGGATTGAAAAGAGGATTCCTGTTAAAATGTCCAAGAACCCTGAAATTGTACCTGTTATTGTATGAGAGAGTATTGAACGGGATAAAAGCCTGAACCACTTCATTGCGAATCCTGTCTACGATCTTGACCTCGGTCATATATTCCAGTCCGGGATTTACTCTTAAAGGTACACTGTAAACATATTCCTGCCGGTTTTCATCTTTAGGTATTGCTATGTTGTAAAAAGCGGTATCTGCAAGGACCCTGCCTGTCGATATATTATAGAGCTTTGCTGTTATAAGCATCTCTGACAGCGGAATACCCTGCGGATTAGCTTCGGAAAAGAACATCTGGTTGGCAAAGAATTTCACTGAAAGGTCAGACCTCTCATCTGATATGTTGATTATATTGTATCTGGGGCTGAAATCATTCTTTGTAGGATTGTATAAATATGACAGGTCCTTCGGATCGATAACTATTCGTGATGAAGTACAGGAGGCTAAAAATGCCAGTATCAGAATCCCTGTTAACAGGGATGAAGTCCTTCTTGAAAAATGCCCGGTATTCATTGTTTAGTATGTTTAATATTTTGGAGCTGCACTCCCGGCCCAACATATCCTGATCCTGCATAATTCTTTGCTGTCGCTTAACCTTATAACTGAATGATTAAAACAGCCGTCGTTTTCTTCATCCCCTGAAGTCCTTACACTAATCTCCTCTCCGAAAACAGATTCTGCAAGATAGTTTATTTCCACCGAAGAAGGATGGTGGTCCATAACGAAATTCAGATCATATGTGTTGCTGATCCATTTCAGGTAGTTCACATTATTGGTATGCAGATTAACATCAAGATCATTTACAGATACTCTGAAAGCAGTAGAAAGAGAACCGCTAGTTGACGATCCTGGCAGCTTTGCGGCTCCTCTCAGTGAAGGGGCAGCAGCCTGGTTTTCATTATTGTATTTTATCAGGATCTCATCAGGTCTCTGTATCCTTTTTGTTATCCTGTCTATTATAAGCCACGATGAAGATCCAACAGCAACGTGTTTTCCCTCACTTGTGTAAAGATCATAATTCCTCATTGCAAACATCTTATCCGTTCCACTGGGCCAGGTCCTTACAATCACACTATCTTTCCACAGAGGTCGTTCGTATATCTCGGCATACATCCGTGACAGCACCCAGAAGTGATTCTTTTTCAGCAGGTCATCCCTGCCGTATCCCAGCCTTACAGCATGGTCAGCAGCAGCATCCTGCATAAAATCGAAAAGAGAATGCAGACTTATCCTCCCGTCAGGCCCTGTCTCATAGACATGTACCGGGTACGTAACCAGTAATTCCTTCAAAGCCATCTTCAATCACCATTCTGAATGAAAACTTCCACATCGTTTGTATATTGTTCCCACCTTATCATTTCTTCATTGTGCTTTAACTTAAGCTCCTGGTACCTTTCATAAATCTCATGTGTCTCATCAGCCGATTGAACCGAAGAACCCATTAAGGCATCAAGCACAGAAAGCTCTTTTTCTATCTTCTCTATTTCCTTTTCTGAATCTTCGAGCCTTTTTCTGAGCTTCCTAAGGTTACGGTCATATTCTTTTCTTTCAAGATATCTCTGCTTATTCGACGAATTTTCATTCCCTGCTGCCTGTGATTTAACCGGCATATCCTTCCTCTCAATCTCCCTTAGGCTGTCCATTCTCTTTTTTCTCAGGAAATCATAGATCCCGCCCATATGCTCCCTGATTGTCTTATTTTTGAATTCATATACCTTTTCAATAATGCCATCAAGGAAATCCCTGTCGTGGGAAACCACAATTAATGTGCCATCATATTTTATTAGTGCCTCCTTAAGAATATCCTTTGATCTCATGTCGAGATGGTTTGTCGGCTCATCAAGGACAAGAAGATTATGAGGTTCCAGCAGGAGTCTGACAAGAGATAATCTGGATCGTTCCCCGCCTGACAGTACCTTTACTTTTTTATCTATATCCTCGCCATGGAAAAGGAAGGCCCCAAGAATATCCCTCATTTTAGTCCTTATTTCTCCTTTGGCTATGTAATCAATTGTGTCAAAAACAGTGTGCTCCTCATTAAGAAGTTCATCCTGGTTCTGAGCAAAATATCCTATATTCACATTATGTCCTTTCTTTATTGAACCGCTGTGATCAAGGTCCCCGATAATAATCTTTGCAAGGGTTGTTTTTCCTTCTCCATTGCGTCCTACGAATGCTACTTTCTCCCCCCGTTGAATTTTGAAGTCAACCGAATTCAAAACATTCTTGGTCCCGTAACTTTTTGACAGGCCCTCAGTCTCGATAACTACTGTACCGGATCGGGGAGATGGAGGGAACCGGAGATACATTGAGCTCTTATCTTCTTCATCAACTTCAATCTTTTCAATTTTATTGAGCATTTTGATCTTGGACTGGACCTGTATGGACTTGGTAGGTTTGTATCTGAATCTCTCGATGAATTTCTCTGTATCATTTATCATTTTCTGTTGATTCCTGTAGGCAGCCATCTGCTGTTCCCTTCTCTCTTTTCTCAGTTCTGTGAATTTCGACCATGATACCTTGTAATCATAGATCCTGCCAAGGGATATTTCGATTGTGCGGGTGGTCACATTATCAAGAAATGCCCTGTCGTGTGAGACAAGAACCACAGCTCCGTTATATGCGGAAAGAAAACTCTCGAGCCATTGTATTGATTCAATATCAAGATGGTTTGTTGGTTCATCAAGAAGAAACAGGGAAGGTCTTTTCAGAAGTATCTTTGCCAGCTCAATTCTCATTCTCCATCCGCCGCTTAGCTCATTTGTCAGCCTGTTGAAATCAGTCCTTTCAAATCCAAGTCCTTGCAGTGTTTTCTCAGCTTCTGCAATATAGTTGTTGCCACCGAGGATCCGGTATCTCTCTTCAATTACTGCCAGATGGTCGCACAGTCTGAGGTACTCTTCAGATTCATAATCAATCCTGCCGGAAATTTCGGCACTGCATCTTTCAATATCCTCAGACAGACTCTTTATGTCTGAAAAAGAGGTCAGTACCTCGTTCATTATCGTTGTTGAATCGTCAACTTTCATCTGCTGCGGCAGATAGCCAATAGTTATTTCTTTCGACATGTCAACCTGTCCTGATGAGGGAGCCTGCATACCGGCGATGATCCTCAGCAAGGTAGATTTACCTGATCCGTTCTTGCCGGCAAGGCCTATACGGTCCTGATCATTTATAAGAAAAGAAATATCTGTAAGCAGATCGAAGCTGCCGAAGGAAACACATATATTTTTTACTGATACCATCCTGAATAAAACTGGTGCAAAGATAAAAAAAGTATCTCAGCGGTATTTAGGCTCATTGCTCAATAAGAATTATCTTTGCATCCTGTATCTTAAAGGGAAAATAGTGTATACACCATTTTTATTGAGGCAATGAGAATTAAAAGATATTTATCAGGAGCGTTTATTACCGCTTTGATTGTAAGTCTGGCAGTTACTTCCTGTAAAAAGGAACCGGATGCTGAGTACGAGTATTTTGTTTCCAGGGATAACGTTTTCTCCATATCCAAAACTGCTATTAATGACATGATCAATAATCTTGATGATTATTACCCGGATCTGAATTTGATAAAACAATACATTGAATCAGGGATAGTTATCTATAAGGTTGTTTATAATACAACTGTTGAAGGGGAGAAGATAACAGCATCAGGACTTGTGTGCACTCCTGACACAGAAGGAGATTATCCTGTTCTTAGTTTTCAGCATGGGACTATTACTGATAAATCAGCCGTTGCGAGTGAAAACCCGCATGTGCTGAACAACCAGCTTGTTGAACTTATCGCATCCATGGGCTTTATTGTTGTGATACCTGATTATCCCGGATTTGGGGAGTCGGCTCAGATACCTCACCCTTACCTCATCAAAGAACCGACTGTTCAATCGGTTGTTGACATGCTCAGGGCTGTTAAGGAGACATCATCTCATTCTGAATTTGGAATAACAGGCATTAAGGATGAGTATTATCTCTTCGGATATTCGCAGGGAGGATGGGCTACACTGGCTACCCATAAAGCCCTGGAAAAGGATTATCCCGCTGAATTCAATCTGGCAGGAAGTTTCTGCGGGGCGGGACCCTACAATATTTATGATCTGTTTGTTCAGATGCTTAGTCTGACCGAATATCCGATGCCGTCATATATAGCTTACATAATAAATGCTTATTTCCATTATGATCAGTTCACCAACTCATTACAGGAAATCTTACAGGAATCATATGCCGAAAATCTTCCGAACCTGTTTAACGGAACCTTGAGTCTTGGTGAGATAAACAGTCAGTTAACAATGATATTATCAGAATTGTTAACATCTGATTTCCTTTCAGGATATGCCTCATCACCTTCCTATTCGACTGTCCGAGAAGCTATGAAGGCTAACAGCATAGATGCATGGAATACTTCCGTTCCCATATTTTTTGGTCATGGCGCTGCGGATACTGATGTAAGTGTGACTGCAACAGAGTTGATGTATGACAGGATGATAGATGCCGGCACTTCAGCAGGTTTATGTAAAAAAGCCATTTACCCGGGATTGGACCATGGTTCTGCAGTAATGCCCTGTATAAGAGATGGTTTGTTGTTTATAATTGATATCAGGGATAATCAGTAGGGTTTTAAAAAAATCAGAGTTGGGAAGGAAGAAAGAATTACCGTTACTGGAGAAGGTCAGGATAACCGATATAGGCTCTGAAGGCAATGCCCTTGCCAGGGTTGATAATAAGGTCGTTTTTGTACCAATGCTTATCCCAGGTGACGTTGTGGATATCAGGGTAAGGAGGAAAAGGAAGAATTACCTTGAGGGAAGCGTTGTACGGTTTCACGAATATTCAAAAGACAGAATAAAGCCTGTATGCAATCATTTTGGGGAATGCGGGGGATGTAAATGGCAGCATCTGCCCTATAATCTTCAGCTTCAGTTCAAGGAAAAACAGGTGAAAGACAATCTTGAAAGAATAGGCAGGCTGCAGCTTCCTTCAGTAAGTCCGATAATAGGATCTTCCCGGATATTCGGGTACAGGAATAAGCTTGAGTTCACTTTTTCAGATAAAAGATGGCTGACAAGGGAAGAAATGAATTCAGGCACCGAAAACGGGAACAATGATGCTCTCGGGTTCCATATACCAGGGTATTTTGACAAGGTGATTGATATTATCGAATGCCATTTACAACCCGAACCTTCCGGTTCGATAAGGAATGCAGTAAGACGATATGCACACAGGAAGGGGCTCCAGTTCTTTGATCTCAGGCAGCAGAGCGGATTCCTTCGTAATCTTATTATCCGTAATACACTTGACGGTCAGGTGATGGTTATAGTGATCTTCTTTCTTGATGAGAAAGAAAGGAGAGAGGATTTGCTTGATTTTCTCGCCTCAGAGTTCCCCCGGATCACATCACTTTTCTATGTAATTAACAGTAAAAGAAATGATTCACTTGCTGATCAGACACCGGTGCTATACAAAGGGGACGATCATATGACTGAGACTTTTGATGGACTTAAGTTCAGAATAGGGCCGAAATCCTTCAGCCAGACAAACAGTGAACAAGCACTTCAGCTTTACAGGAAAGCAAGGGATTTTGCCGGACTGACAGGAGCTGAGATTGTCTATGACCTCTATACTGGTACAGGAACAATTGCAAATTTTGTTGCCTCCTCCTCACTGAAGGTTATCGGTATCGAGTATATCGGGGAGGCAGTAAGGGATGCTGTAGAGAATTCGCGGATTAATAACATAACAAATACACAGTTTTTTGCAGGTGATATTAAAGATGTTCTGTCTGATGAATTTGTTGCAATGAACGGACGCCCCGATGTTATAATAACAGACCCTCCACGGGCAGGGATGCATCAGAATGTTGTTGAAAAGATACTTACAATACTTCCTTCAAGGATTGTCTATATAAGTTGCAATCCTGCTACACAGGCCCGTGATCTGCAACTCCTTTCAGCAAAGTATAATATTGCCGGCGTGCAGCCTGTTGATATGTTTCCACATACTCATCATGTTGAAAACGTAGTACTAATGAACAAAACCGGGGAGTGATGGTTAATAACAAGTTGTTTTTTTATTTCAAAATTAGTATATCTTTAGCTTTTGCACACATTGTTTAGTTGATGGTGTATAGGAGTCATAATAACCTTGATCTGGTCAATCTGGTTCAGAATCAGAAAATTGAAGATCATTTGGCCAGCCTCCAGTATGCAAGGATGATCCAGAAAGCACTTCTTCCGGAACCTGAGATGTTGAAGGGACTGTTCAGGGATTATTTTGTACTTTTCCTTCCAAGGGATATCGTAAGTGGTGACTTTTATTATGTCTTCAGCCGTAACCAGTATATATGCGTTGCAGCAGGAGATTGTACAGGACATGGGGTTCCGGGAGCTCTATTAAGTATTCTTGGTATCAGTTTCCTGAATGACATCCTTCAACTGAAGAGCGATCCGAAAGCCAACAGGATACTTAATCTGATGAGGGAGAAAGTTATGAAGGCTCTTCACCAGACCGGTGAAAAAGCTGAAACAAAAGACAGTATTGATATAGGGCTGTGCATAATTGATACTGCAAACAACATATTGCAGTTTTCCGGAGCCAACAGGCCACTGATACGAATGAGACAGGGTCTTCTTTCAGAATTCAAACCCGATAAAATGACTATTGGCGTGGCTCCTCTCAGGGAACAGCCTTTTAACAACCAGGTTCTTGATATTATGCCGGGCGATACTTATTATCTGTATTCCGACGGATTTTCAGATCAGTTTGGTGAAGTATCAGATAAGAAATTCAAACAGAAACAACTTAAAAAATTAATAGAATCGATGTCAGGTTTATCGATGCCTAGACAAAAGTCCTTCCTTAAAGAGACTTTTTACCAGTGGAAGGGTAACTGTCAGCAGATAGATGATGTCCTGATCTTTGGTTTTCAGATATAAGAAAGCAGGTATGATGAAGCTCACAGCTTTCAGGATAAGGAATTTCCGGTCGATAATTGATACCGGATGGCAATCCCTGTCTCCTGATAACATCACATGTCTTATAGGACAGAATGAGTCAGGTAAGACGTCAATCCTGGAAGCTTTAAGGGTTTTTTATACTGAAACTATTTCGGAGGATGTGTTGCGCAGCGATCTTAGCCTCCCGGATGTGAGTTGTCGTTTCAGTGTCCCCGAGGGATGGCTGCTCAAGATAACTGATAACCCCGGGACTGAACTAAAGGAACTCTTATCCGGGACTACTCATATTGAACTGACAAGGAGCTGGCTTCCGGATCTGTCATCTGTTCTGAAGGTTAGTGGTGCTATCAGTCAGTATCTTGATTCACTTGAAGATGCATGGAGGATCTACCTGGGTGATGTTACTGTTAAGATGGAAGAGGAGCTGGAAAATATTTCCAGCCTTGGAAAGGCTTTGGAGAATGTGAATATAAAAGAAGCCCAGCTAAGGGCAAAACTCCCGAATAATGACCCAAAGAAAAAGGGCATTAAATCGCTCTTCAAAAAGAATCCGACTGAGGAAGTGCCTCTGATAGCAGAAGATCCGGCCCTTATAGTTGAGCTGAATGAGATACTGAAACAGAAAGAAAAGCTCAGTAAGGAACTTTCTGCCAAACAGCTTATGAAGAAAACGGGTGAGACATGGAAAACCCTTCTTGAAAAATGCACCTCACTTGAAAATCACCTGGGAGAGTTATCCCTGAAGCTCGAGGAGAGACATCAGCAGATGACATTCCTTATGAAGCAGGATGACGAGGATGATCTGGCATGGAAGAATGTCCTGAATGATTACCGGATAACCCGGCGCGACAGGGACATAACAAAAGCCGAGCTTGACAGGCATATCGCGCTCTCGGGGTATATAATGGACGGATATAATGAAAAAGAGGCCAATACCAAGGTCAGTGAGATAATTCAGTCATATAAATCGCAGTATAACAGTGAGGTACTTGGGAAGAAATATTTTGAATACTGCCCTGTTTTTGAAGTATTCGAAGATTTTGGCAGCCTCCTGCCGAACCGTATTGACATGGATGATATAATTTCAGGGAATGATAATGTTGAAGGTTACAAGGCAGCCCGTAACTTCCTGGCAATAGCGGCACTCGATTATTCATTTTTCCAGCAACCATCAAGCCGTATCCTTAAACAGAAGATAGAAAACCTTAATTATACACTTACTACCAATTTTCAGGATTTCTGGCAGCAATCGATCGGGAGGAACAATAAGATCCATATCCAGTTCGAACTGGATCACTACAATGCATCATGCGGTGATAAGGCAGGTAAGCCATATCTGGAATTCTGGATAAAAGATGAGGGTGAGCGGCTTTACCCTAAGCAGAGGAGCAGGGGAGTAAGATGGTTCCTCTCATTTTATATGGAACTTAAAGCTGCCGCAAATCTGAGTAACAAGAACATGGTGCTTCTTATTGACGAACCCGGAGTGAGTCTGCATGCCAGGGCACAGGAAGACGTGCTGAAGGTTTTTGAGGATATAAAGGACAAGATACAGGTCATCTATACAACACACTCACCTCATCTTGTTGAAATAAACAAACTTCATCGTATACTTGCTGTACAGCGTGATGATCTTGACAGCCTGAGAAGTACAACACGTATCCTTGATCCCCTTCGTCTTTCCGCTGCATCGCCCGATACTCTCACACCACTTCAGAGCATCCTTGGTAATCCTGTATCAGGAGAAGGATTCTCATCGAAAAAATTCAACCTGATAGTCAATGATACGGGATCATATTACCTCTTAAATGCCATTATTCATCTGATGGGATCAACAACAAAGATCAGTGTGATACCTTCAACAAACGTCTCTTCAATTCCGCTTCTCTGTAATGTTCTTATGGGATGGGGACTCGAATTTGCAGTGCTTCTTTTTGAAAATGACAAGGAGAATCAGGTTGCGGGCTTGCTGAAGGATACGATATTCAGGACTGATAACAGCGGGAGGGATCTTATAATAAGGATGCCAGAAATATTTTATAATGCCGAGGATCTGCTGTCGACACTCGATTTCAAGAATCATATACTTAAAACCAGGGAGGGGATCACGGTAGCTAATTCCGAATATGTAAGGGACAAGAAGATTGCCAGGGGTTTTCTTTTCTCAAGATTTCTTACTGAGGTTACATCGGGTAATCTTAAGTTATCTAATTTCGATGAGGAGTCGCAGGAGAATTTCAGGCTTGTGATAGATGTTCTGAAAGGTATGAAATAAGTTGACATTTTTTTTGCACTTAGTATCTGTTTTCCTATTTTTGTCGCGCTCAGGCAACTGAATATATTTTAATGTCCTTCTACGCTGAAGGTACAAGGAACAAAGGGAGAGATGGGTGAGTGGCATAAACCATCCGCCGGTTGGCGGATAAACTGCCGTAGTTCATTTATATAAGTCCTACTTCGCTAAAGCTAGGAAAGACAAAGGGAGAGATGGGTGAGTGGCTTAAACCAGTCCCGATG
>CAYNRI010000028.1:28290-28847 GCA_964399575.1 uncultured Rikenellaceae bacterium | reverse complement strand
TATTGATGGATATCTGGCATGATATAAAGAAATCCTTCAGTACAGCCAATGCCCTTACCAGGCTGATTTATATTAATGTGACTGTTTTCTTTGTTTTTCTGATTTTTGCAATCATCAGCTTCCTGTTCGATAATCAGGCTATAGAGGCCACTCTGCTCGATCTGATTGCCATCCCTGCATCCTTAAGTACACTACTTATAAGGCCATGGACCCTGATAACATATATGTTCACTCATAAGGATATCTGGCATATCTTATTCAATATGTTGTGGCTATACTGGTTTGGAAAAATATTCCTTGATTACCTTGACCAGAGAAAACTTGTGGCGGTTTATCTTCTCGGAGGTATTAGCGGTGCAATTGTATATGTGCTTTCTTTCAATATCTTTCCCGCCTTTACAGGTATGGTATACGACTCCGTTGCGATAGGAGCCTCAGCTTCAGTTATGGCAATGGTGATCGCTACAGCAGTATATGTTCCTGATTATTCAATCACTCTGTTCCTGCTGGGAAGGATAAAGATCAAATATGTTGCCCTGGCAATATTTATACTCACA
>CAYNRI010000028.1:0-28280 GCA_964399575.1 uncultured Rikenellaceae bacterium | reverse complement strand
TTTCTCAGTCAATTCAGGAGGTAAGCTTGCCCACATAGGAGGGGCATTATTTGGATTCCTCTATATACTCAATCTGAGAAAAGGCCGTGATATAGGTAAGGGATTCAACAGGCTGCTGGACTTCCTCGCCACTCTCTTCAAACCAAGGAAGAAAATGAAAGTAAGCTATAAAAAGCCGGTAACAGACTACGATTATAATAAGATAAAATCTGATCGCCAGTTAAAAATAAACATGATACTTGACAAGATATCAAAAGGAGGTTATGACAGCCTGACAAGAGAGGAAAAAGAGCTTCTCTTCAGTGAAAGCCAGAAAAAAAATTAATTATAAGAATATATCTTTTGAAGAAATTCCTTTATAAGATCCTGCTTTCAGTAAATGCATTTTTTGCCTTATGTCTCCTTGTATCTTATCTTGCTGTTCATATTAATCCCCAATCCTTTGCTCTTCCTGCATTTTTTGGCCTTGCCTACCCCTACCTCCTGCTGGTAAATGTTCTGATTGTAATAATATGGGCTGTTCTTCTAAAATATGAAGCAATAATCTCAATTGTTGTAATAGCGCTGGGATTCAATCATTTTTCAAATTACATCCGGTTTGGAAGAACGCACGGAGAAAGGGAAGGCACTTTCAAAGTAATGAGTTATAATGTACGGCTTTTCGATAATTACGAAAAAGACGGAGGCAGTACCGAGCAGAAAGTAATTGAATTTCTAAGGGAACAGGAACCTGATATTCTGTGTCTCCAGGAGTTTTATCTTTCCGGTGATCCGGCCCGAAAAGATAATGATATAAAAAAAGCCCTTGGAGAGTCTTATCATTCTCATATGAAACTGATAAGCAATGGAAGAAAAAGTTTTTATGGCATAGTTACCTATACCCGTTATCCTATAATAAAAAGGGGCGAGATAATTCACCCGAATTCTTCAAGCCTGTCAATTTTTACAGATATCATGATTAAGAAAGATACTTTCAGGGTATTCAATAACCATCTGCAGTCATTCCGGCTCCGCAACATGAATAATTCTTTTCTTGAGGAAATGACTTCAACCAATAACAGGGAGACATTCAATACTATGAAGAACCTCTCGGTAAGGCTGAAGCAGGGATTTGTAAGGAGAGCCCAACAGGCTGCTTCTGTCAAGACCCAGATGAACCTTTCGCAATATCCTGTGATAGTTGCCGGTGATTTCAACGATACTCCCGTATCATATTCATACAGGAAAATCCGTAAAGGCCTCAAGGATTCATTTGTAGATTCGGGTTATGGCGCAGGATTTACTTACAGAGGCAACTATCCTGCCAACAGGATAGACTACATCCTGTATGATCAATTACTTGACTGTAAATATTTTGATATCATTAAGGTTAAGTATTCAGATCATTATCCGGTCGCTTCATATTTCAGCCTCAGTTATTAAACGGAAGTTTCCGTAGGTCAACATTTCCTCCGCTGATTATAAGTCCTGCCTTCTTATCCCTGAAGATCTCCGGATTCTCCCTTATCACAGCAAGAACAGTTGCTGAAGAGGGTTCAATGATGATCTTCATCCTCTCCCATACAAGGAGCATACATTCAATAATCGATTCTTCCGTGACTGTTATTATATTGTCGACATTCTTCCTGATAACCGAGAATGTCAGTTCACATAGTGAGGTCAGCAGCCCGTCAGCTATTGTCCGGGGATTTACTGAAGGTACAATCTTACCGGTGCTGAAAGATTGCCATGCATCATTTGCATTAAGCGGCTCTGCACCTATAACGACAATATGATTGTTCACCGCCTTGACAGCTGCAGAAGTGCCACTCAGCAGTCCTCCTCCCCCGACAGGTGCAACAACGAAATCAAGGTCGCTATAATCTTCCATCAGTTCAAGGGCAGCCGTTCCCTGGCCGCAGATAACATTGAAATTATTATAGGGATGAATCATTACAGCCCCGGTATTCTCAATTATCTTGTTCGCTGTTTCTTCACGTGACTGAAGAGTCGGCTTACAGTATGTTATTTCAGCCCCATACCCGGCAACTGCATTTTTTTTAACTTCCGGTGCGTTTTCAGGCATTACTATCCGGGCTTTCACGCCATTCATTTTTGCTGCCAGGGCAAGGGCTGCTGCATGATTGCCGGAAGAATGTGTAACCACGCCTCTTTGCTTCTCAAAATCATTAAGACAACGAATTGCATTTGTGGCTCCGCGGTATTTGAATGCCCCGACCTTCTGGAAGTTCTCGCACTTGAAAAAGAGCTCACAGCCGAATATTGAATTCAGCTGGCCGGATGTAAGAACCGGTGTCCTGTGGATGAATGGCCTTATCCGTTCATGCGCTGATCGGATATTTGTCAGGGAAGGCAGGTGCATCTGATTAGTTTTATCACAAAAATACATAAAATGATTTCATAAAAGACCCGCATAAGGCTGCAGCGAGGCAGGATGACAAAAAAATCCCCTCAATGCAACAGCAGAGAAGGGATTCTTAATATGTAAAGTATAAACTGTTAACCGAATATGCTGAATGCAACTGTCAGTCCGGCAAGGACCACAGAAACCATTGACATCAGTTTTATAAGAATATTAAGAGCTGGGCCTGAAGTGTCTTTGAAAGGATCTCCAACTGTATCACCTACTACAGATGCCTTATGGGCTTCGGACTTTTTGCCGCCATAATTGCCTCTTTCAATGAATTTTTTTGCATTGTCCCAGGCACCTCCAGAATTATTAAGCATACTTGCCAGAACGAATCCTGTTGTCATACCACCTGCAAGAAGCCCGATCACACCGGGAACGCCGAACAGTACTCCTACTAAAAGGGGAACAACTATCGCAATCAACGATGGAACAAGCATTTCGCTCTGAGCTCCGGCAGTCGAGATAGCTACGCATTTTGCATATTCAGGTTTTGCTTTCCCTTCCATAATGCCGGGTATCTCACGGAACTGACGTCTTACTTCCTCAACCATCTTGCCTGCAGCGCGACCGACGGCTTTCATGCTCATCGCACTGAAAAGGAAGGCCATCATTGCACCAATGAACACTCCTCCGAGAAGGATAGGATTGAACAGTGTTATATCATAGGCCGCTGTAAAATCCCTGATAGTTGCAGAAGTAACGTTAACAGCGTTCTGGCCGTCAGCTACTGATGGTACAGAAGAATTATAGAATAAAGTATCGCCTATCTGTTTAAAGCCTTCCGGAGCCTTATCAATAAGCCTTCCAAGCCATAATCTTACTTCCTCCATATAAGCTGCCATAAGAGCAAGAGCTGTCAGAGCAGCTGATCCTATTGCAAAACCTTTACCAGTTGCGGCTGTTGTATTGCCAAGTCCGTCGAGAGCATCTGTTCTTTCCCTTACTTCTTTGGGAAGTTCAGACATCTCAGCATTTCCGCCTGCATTGTCAGCTATAGGTCCAAAAGCATCAGTTGCAAGCGTAATACCCAGTGTTGAGAGCATCCCAACAGCTGCAAAACCAATACCGTAAACACCCATTCCAAAATTCTGGAACCCTCCTGCAAAACCGTATGCTGCTATTATGCCGGCTACTATTGTTATAACAGGGATCCATGTTGAAGACATACCGACTGCCATACCCTCAATAATAACTGTCGCCGGGCCCTGCTGAGCCTGTTTGGCTATACCCTGTGTCGGTTTATTGCCATCTGAAGTATAATACTCAGTCGACTGGCCTATAATGACTCCTGCAAGCAATCCTGATACGGCTGCTCCGAAAACTCCCCAGGTGATCCAGTCAAGACCAGCCAAAACAGCAAGTACAACAAGAATAAGTGCAGAACTGCCGCCAGTACCAAGCAGGAGTGCTCGCAGCAGTGCTTTTGGTGTAGCAGATTCTTTTGTGCGGACCATATAAACACCGGCTATTGAAAGAAGAATACCTATAGCTGATACAAGCATAGGAGCTATCACAGCTTTTAACTGAAGATCACCCGTAATTCCCGGTAATGCTGCTCCAAGTGCAGCGGTGGCAAGAATTGAACCGGCATATGATTCATAAAGGTCAGCTCCCATTCCGGCGACATCACCAACATTATCACCAACATTATCAGCAATTGTTGCAGGATTACGTGGATCATCCTCAGGTATCCCTGCCTCAACTTTACCAACCAGGTCGGCACCTACGTCAGCAGCTTTTGTAAATATACCGCCGCCAACACGTGCAAAGAGAGCCTGTGTAGAGGCACCCATACCAAATGTCAGCATAACTGCTGTTATTTCAATAAGTTTCTCATGGTCAGTAGTACCGGCATGAACGAATGTAAGTCCCAGAAAATCCATTCCGTTTTGCATATGCTCCGGAGTAAATACCCATCCGTTCAGAATAAGGAACCAGAGAGCAATGTCGAGAAGGCCGAATCCAACAACAACAAGACCCATAACAGCACCGCTTCTGAGAGCTACCTGCAATCCTTTGTTAAGTGATTTTGATGCAGCCCATGCAGTCCTGTTTGAAGCAAATGTGGCAGTCTTCATTCCAAGATAACCGCAAAGTCCTGAGAAAAACCCTCCTGTAAGGAAAGCAACAGGCACAAAAGGGTTCTGAATACCAAAATATGCGAGTACCGTCAAGAGAACCACAAGTATACCAAAGACCTTGATAACCACCGAATACTGACGCCTGAGGTAAGCCATTGCACCTTCCCTCACATATGCAGCGATCTCTTTCATCCTGTCCGTACCTTCTTCCTGCGACTTCATATTCCTGTAAAAAATCCAGGCAAAGAGCAGGGCACAGAGTGCCGAGATAGGAATAATCCAAAAAATACTACTTATCATGATACTTATTTTTAATTAAAAATATGGGTTTATAACCGGAAAAAATTCCGGTACAAAACTAATCCAGTTTTTTATTTATGCAAATGAAAAAATGATATAATTATTAGATAATTGATGTTAATCAATAACAGAATACCCTTATAGAATTAACAGGATTTCTTATCTCCGGACAAATGGATTTTTGACAATTACTCAGATCTCCCTGAAAAACTCGTAATTTATATCTTCCAGCTGCTTCATATCAGGATAGGGATAAAAAAGAATCTCATCCCCTGATCCCACATAGAATCCGCTTTCAATAGTCCTGTAAAGTAGTGTTCCGGAAAATATTCTCTGTACTGTTTTCATGTGCTTTTCATATTCTCCCTTCAGTATTTCGAGGCAATCTCTCAAATGCCCTATATTCGGATAAGGCAGGTGTTCCGCAGAGCCGCCCAGAGGATTTGTTGCAAGTTCCCCAAGTTTCAGTTCAACGAAAAAGAGTTTAGGAAGGACAATTGGTGTCGACCCATCAGTCAGCCGCTTCAGGAACTGAGAAGGAGCCAGTCCGCTGGCTACAAGGGGACTTACAGGCGACAGTTCCTGGTAAAGATGAAGCGCATTTGCTGATTCCCTGTTCTTATTGTAGACAGCCTTTTTTAATTCGAGAACACACCCATGGTCAGTAGTCAGATAGAGACTCTTCAGAGCTGAGAGAGGCACCATCTCAAGAGCACGGTAAACCGACAGATAAACAGAACTCTTCGGACTTCCATCCTCCTTGGCAACACATCTTCTGTTCAGACTGTCAATATCGATTATGTTCTCTATTTTGTCAAGGTCAACTTCAAAGAAAATGGTCTGACCCTTGTTTCTCTTTTTAGTCCCTGTCGAAAGATACAACCCAAATCCTTCAGGGGGGAGCATCGAAGCTACAAGAGCTTCCGGAGTACTTGTTAAATAGATGTATTTGCTCATAGGAATATATTTTAAGGTGAATATTATAATTCCTGCTGCGAAATAAAACAAAGAACCGGGAATAAAACCTATATCAAATTTAATCTTCTTTTCTGAAGAATGAAAGCGAATATATATTTATTTATACCTGCTACTTTTATTACATTTGCCCCATTAAAAATTCTAAGTTAGCTTTTAATATGACCAATTTTTTTGATGACAAGATCTCTGAAAGGCTCGGTGGTTTAAGCTTCGGCAAATCAACTGTTATATATAAGTTTGAACTTATCAAAAGAGCTAAGGCAGCTGCCAGAAAAGCTCATCCGGAGTTATCGCTCATTGATATGGGTGTAGGCGAACCCGACTGGCCGGCTGATGAAATTGTTGTCAGGACCCTGGCCGGCGAGGCCGGGAAACCTGAGAACAGATGGTATTCCGACAATGGTATTCCGGAGTTCCAGGAAGCTGCAGCCGCTTACCTTGAAAAAGTATACGGAGTAAAAGGCCTTGTCGCTTCTGAAAATATAATACATGGGATAGGTTCCAAGCCCGTATTGGCTATGCTCCCGATATGCTTTATAAATCCCGGAGATCTGCTGCTGACAACAGTTCCCGGATATCCTGTAACTGCAACTTATACCCGGTACCTTGGCGGAGAGGTATATAACCTGCCTCTTCTGGAATCAAACGATTTCCTTCCTGACCTGGGTTCTGTGCCTTCTGATATCCTTAAGAAAGCTAAACTTTTATATTTGAACTACCCTAATAATCCGACAGGTGCAGTTGCCACTCCGGAATTTTTCAGACATGCTGTTGATTTTGCAAGGAAGAATAATATAATCGTAATTCACGATGCTGCCTATGGCGCTCTGACATATGACGGATACAAGCCTCTCAGTCTTATGTCTGTCGAAGGAGCAATTGAAGTTGGTGTTGAGGTCCATTCCCTTTCTAAAGCATTCAACATGACAGGCTGGAGAATTGGATTTGCCTGCGGTAACAGTAAAGCTATCAAAGCTTATGCAACAGTAAAGGATAATACTGATTCCGGTCAGTTCAGAGCTATTCAGAAAGCAGGTATAAAAGCTTTCAGCAATACAGTCATCACTGAAAAGACAATTGCTAAGTACTCAAGAAGATTCGACATTCTTGTTGATGCCCTCAACGAGACAGGATTCAAAACAAAGAAACCAAAAGGATCCTTCTACTGCTATGTGAAAGCCCCGGTCGGAACAGAGGACGGGAAAGTATTCAATACCGCATCAGAGTTTTCCGAGTTTCTTATCAGAGAGTCTCTTATTTCAACAGTTCCATGGGATGATGCAGGAAAGTATGTCAGATTCTCAGTTACTTTTGAGGCAGATGATATACAGAAAGAAAAGGAAGTAATTGGAGAGATGAAGAGAAGAATAAAAGAACTTAAACTTATATTTTAACTCCAGGTCTATATCTGCCGGTCTGTGGTTAACAGTTGCCGGCTCCCTGTTTCAGGTCTTCACTTAGGCCCATATTTATAAAGATACAAAAAATGTCTGAAATATCAGCGGTTATTATAACATTTAATGAAGAATCATATATTGAAAAATGCCTTGAATCGTTGAAGAATGTCGCTGATGAAATTGTTGTTGTTGATTCATTCTCCACAGACTCAACTGAAAAGATTTGCAAAAAGTACAAAACAAGGTTTATCAGGCACGAATTTGAGGGTTATGTGGAACAGAAGAATTTTGCAGTTTCGCAGGCAAAGTACAGCTACGTCCTGTCACTTGATGCAGATGAAGCATTAAGCGATGAACTGAGGAGATCAATCCTTGACATTAAAGACAACATGGGGTATGATGGTTACTATGTTGACCGGCGGAATAATTATTGCGGCAAATGGATGATTCAATCACCCTTTATCCCTGACAGGCACATGAGGTTATTCGATCCCTCAAAAGGAAGATGGAAAGGTATTAATCCTCACGATAAGTTCTTTCTTGATCCTGGAGCGAGGAGTAAGAAGCTGAAAGGTGCCCTCCTTCACTGGAACTATGCCTCATTCGATGAACACAGGGATAGAATGAACCGCTATTCCGATATTACAGCTGCTGAGTTTTTTAAATATGGTAAAAGAACCGGTCCATTTACAGGCAGCCTGCATATGATCTGGAGGTTTTTCAGGGCTTATGTCATTGAAGGAGGATTCCTGAACGGTTACAGGGGATATGTCTTCTGCAAGTTAACAGCATTGTCAAGCTTTCTTAAATATACAAAACTGAGACGTCTTAACATGACGGCTAAGAATAATTAAAATAAGACTATGCTTTTTGATGAAGATTTAAGGAACTCATTAAACTCCCTGAAAAACGGAGGGGTAATAATTTATCCCACCGACACTATCTGGGGTTTTGGTTGTGATGCTGCAAATCAATCAGCAGTTGAAAGGATAAACAGGATCAAATCGCGAAGCGATAATAAAAGCCTTATAATCCTTGTTAATGGCGTGGCCATGCTTGAAAGATATGTCAGAGAGGTGCCTGCTGTAGCTTATGATCTTATCGAAGTATCAGATACGCCTCTTACAATTATTTATCCTGAAGGAAAGAGCCTTGCTGCAGGTATATGCAGTGAAGATGGTTCTGTCGGAATCAGGATCTGCCATGATGATTTCTGTTCTGAACTTATAACCCGTTTCCGGCGCCCACTTGTATCGACTTCTGCAAACAGAAGCGGTGAACCTTTCCCTTCATGTTACTCTGAAATTGATAAGGATCTGCTGAAGGAAGCAGATTATATTGTAAAATACCGGCAGGAAGACCGGCGAAAAAATTCGCCTTCGCCGGTCATTAAAATCGATAAAAAAGGAGTAATTGAAATAATCAGAAAGTAAAGCCCTAATCAGCCGATCTTATGTGTCCGGATCCTGAAGCCCTGGAGTCAATCCGGGGATTACCCCTGTAAGTTACGTTACCGCTTCCGGATATTCTGGCTGTAAGCGTATCCCCGACTTTACAGAAACAGCTGCCGCTGCCTGAAACGCCTACCTCCAGGTGATCAATTTCAAAATCCCTCCCGGAATAGCTCCCTGAACCGCTGATTGAAATCTCCCCGCTGTCGGCATCTCCTCTCCCCTGAATCACTATATCGCCTGAGCCTGAAATGCCACACTTCAGATTGTCAGTTTCAATGCCTGCAGTTTTAAGTCTGCCGCTTCCACTTACATTAAGGGAAAGATCATCAACATCTGCCAGATCATCAACTATTTCTGCCCTTCCCGATCCGGAAACCCCAAGACCTTCCAGCTCAGGCAAGGTAATATAAACATCTACCCTGTCGTTCATATCAGAAAACCTGAAACGAAATGTTTCATGCTTTATAATAAGCCTGTCACCAGATACTTCGGTCAGCACTTTGTCCACATCATCATCGTTGCCTTCCAGAACAACACTGAATTCAGGGCCTATTCTGATAGTCAGATTACCTGCAACAGCGTAGCTTATCCTTGAAAATCCTCTGACATTCCTTTTCTCCCTGACAGATGCAGCCTCAAGAAGAGATGATGAAATAATGAGTGTACTCAATAGAAATAATAGGGCTTTTTTCATCTTTATGAGATATTTGATTAAGATTAATTAATGTAAAGACGGATAAGAAGTGAAAATGATGCAACATTTGGTTTTTTAAATTATTTCCAATAAACGAGATCCTCAGACCCGTTGTTTAAAGGAAATAAATATACAAGGAGTCAGTGTCAGTTTAACTCTGTCAGTCCTTCAGGAAGATCCATATAGATTATCTTCCTGCGCCTGTCGATTCTGCTTATCAGATCTTCATGGAGGGGAATAAGGATAGTATTTCCGGAGCCTTTATCAACTGTAAGAAGTATCTGACCCGGATTTTCAACTATTCCTGTAATTATTCCTGTCAGGTTGTTATCGATTGAATGAATCTTAAAGCCAATTATGTTTTCAGGGGCCCGGGATTTTTTTATACCCGGATTTTTTTGAGTAAGGAATACCTTACAGTTCATGAATTCTTTGACCTTTTCAGATGAATCATAACCTTCAAATCTGAGGATCAGGGTATCCGGACCTGAGTTTTCTGATCCTGATATTAAAAAAGGAACGGGTTTCCCTTCAATTTCAAGGAAAACCCATTCCAAAACCGGTAAATTATTTCTGAAATCATCCCCGGGTCTTATTATCACTTCGCCATTGTGACCGTGCAGTTTGATAATATGCCCGAGTAATATGCCAGCTTTGTAAGCCATCGTCTTGCTGATCGCACTGATCAGGGACTATTCCTGGGGCTTTGCTTCTTCTGCAGCCTGCTGATCCTGTTTGTCTTCAACAGGAGTGCCTGTCTCTTCAACTGCCGGTTCTGTAACCTGGGCTTCAGTCTGCACTGCAGCTTCGGCTACCTGTGCTTCAGGCTGAGTTGCAGCTTCGGTTACCTGTGCTTCAGTCTTAGCTGCAGCTTCGGCTTTTGCAGCAAGATCAGCCTGTCTTTTGGCAAGTTTTGCTGCTCTGGTCTCGTTGATCTTCTTCTCTGCGGCCAGCTTCTTCACGAGTTCATCATCTTTGGATTTCTCAAGGCCTGATCTTTTTGATTCAATTTTTGCCTCGTTCTGCTTCATCCATTCTTCAAATCGCCTCGTAGCTTCTGCATCGTCAAATGCACCTTTCTTAACTCCTTCAAGAAGATGCTTCTTCATTAAAACTCCCTTGTAAGACAGGATAGCCCTGCATGTGTCTGAGGGTAATGCGCCATTTTGCAGCCAACCGAGAGCCTTATCGAAATCGAGTTCGATTGTGGCGGGGTTAGTGAGCGGATTATAATTTCCGATCTTTTCAATATATCTGCCATCCCGTGGCGACCTGCTATCTGCTACCACAACGTGGTAATAGGCCAGTTTTTTACGGCCCTTCCTAGCTAATCTGATTCTAACTGCCATTAATTTTAAACGCTTTTGTTTAACCTCTTTTAAAAATTGTGGGTGCAAAGATAATAGTAAATATTTACCGGACAAACGAATGACGTTAAATTATCTTTTAAGCAAAACCTTATTTTCCGGTTGTATCCCACCATAGCCTGTCAGTTATTGTAAGCCCGGCCGGCATGTTATCACCGTTGTACAACCTCTCCTCATCAGGATAGGGATATCTTCTGGGGATCTGATTAATAACAGCTCCTGTTGCCAGTGTAAGTGATGGTATTCCTGTCCTTCTCCAGTCGGTCCATATTTCAGGCTGCATGAATGAACTTAAATATTTCTGTATCATTATGTTCTGAAGGGTAAGAGAAGCCGCTTCAATTTTATTGGCATTATACCATGTGCCATCACCGTAAACATTTTCCCTCTGCAATGAGGCTTTAATCCCTTCATTGCATGCATCGACAGCAAGAGGATCCGTTGCATTAAGCTTAAACCTTGCCTCAGCTTCAATGAATTTTATTTCGGAATATGAGATCAGATCAATTGGAGAATCAGTTGAAGCATAACCGGGACCTATTGAAGCTGCATTCAGGTTCGGCTCCCCTGAGGGTGATCCTTCATCGCCATTAAAATAGACAGGTTTCCTTGGATCATCTGTAGCATCAAGCAATGTTATAAGTGTCGAATTTGCTGAATAATATCCGGTCCTTTCAGCCTCATACTGGTAAACAGGATTTGAGTTATTGTAAGCCGAACCGAAAGGGACTCTCATATTATCACTGTTGCCTGTAAATGAATTTGCGACTGCAGCAAGAGCATCTGTAAGGGCTGAATTACCCTTTTGCTTCTCAAGGTGCAAACTGAATCTTGCTTTCAGTGCATATGCAGCTTTTTCCCATTTGTCAAGATCACCGGCGTAGATAAGATCCTCGGCACCCGGACTGAAAAGACTTTCAGTAGCATTCAGATCAGTTATTGCTTCACTCAGAAGTGTGAACATAGTGGTATAGATCTCCTCCTGGGTATCGTATTCAGGAGTGAAATCATTCTCATACCCTTTAAAGGCATCTGAAAATGGTATGTCGCCCCAATGATCAGTCGTAACACCGAGAAGATATGCCATCAGCACTTTCCCCACACCTGCAAAATGAGGTGATTCTTTAGCTTCGGCCTTTTCTATCATCAGCTTTACATTCATCATTGAAGGAGCGTAGAGAGTCCATCCCCATGCATTTGTAACATCTGCTTCATTCAGTATGTAAATATCGGCATCTGCTGCCTGACTCTGCAGTCCTGTTATCTGCTGCATCCATGCACAGTCCCATCTGGCAATCTCGCCTCCGACAACATAAGCGGCATTAACCTCAACCGGAGCAAGAAGCTGTGCCATTGAAACATCGGAGGGATTATTGGGATCCACATTAATATCAGGATCAATCCATCTCTCACAAGCTCCTGACAAAAACGCGATTACAATAAAAGAAAATATCACTTTTTTCATCTCTTTAGAGTTTAAAAATTAAAAATCAACTTTCAGTCCGAATACGTATGACCTTGTGTTGGGCATATTGAAATAGTCAAGGCCCTGGGCATTGAAAGCACCCATAAGGTTTGTCTCCGGATCAATTCCCTGATAAGGAGTTGAAAGCCAGAGGTTACGCCCGGTTGCATATAATGTCAATCCTTTGACAAAAGGATTCTTTATGAGCTTGTCAAGGTTGTATGAAAGCGATACTTCACGCAGGCGGACCCAATCTGTTTTTTCGACAAATTGCTCCTGGGCCGGACTTGCCCCTCCTCCGATAACTGTATAATAATACTGGGAATAAGTTGCATCGATATCGTTAGCGGCTCCCGATGTTACTATTTCGCCGCCTGAATCAAGATGACCCTTGACTCCGTCAAATACAACTGTCTGGCCCCTGTTCTCAGTGATCTTTGATGTTCCGAAACCAAGCAACCTCGATAATGTACCATTCCACATGATTCCCCCTCTTTTAATATCGAAGAGAAAAGAAAAGGCAGCCCCCCTGTAGGAGATCTCATTGTTAATACCCATTGTCCATTGGGGAGCTATCTGTCCGAGTGATTTCATAGTCTCGTCTTTAATAGGATAACCATAGCCTGAACTTTCTTCATCATCATTGATTATCACATTCCCTTCGCTATCCTTGTAAAAACCTGTACTGAACATGCTTCCGTAAGCTTCTCCGACAACAACATTTATTGTGCTTCCTGTAAATCCTCCCAGACCAATGTCAGTGACTCCTGGCGCAAGAGAAAGTACTTTATTTACGTTTTTCGTAAAGTTTACAGTAAGGCCCCAGTTAAAATCAGGTCTGGCTACAGGCACTACATTAGCCATAATCTCCACACCCTTGTTTTCCATTGTTGCAGCATTCATATACTGGGCATTGAAACCCGAGCTGCCTGTCAGCGGAACCTGTATCAGAAGATCGCGGTTCTGATTATTGTAATATGTAAAATCAAAATTGATCCTGTTTTTAAGAAGCTTTAATTCCAGTCCTATTTCACGTGACAACATGCTTTCCGGCTTTATAGTAGGATTGGCAAGGACATTATTAGGTGAAAAACCTGCAATTCCCAAAAAAGGGAAAGAATCACCTGTTGCCCAACCATCAACAACTGTTGCAGACAAAAATGTGTTTATTGTGAAGTAGGGATCTGCATGATTGGCTATCTGCGCATATGAAGCCCTTATCTTACCATAGGACAGGAAGTTATTGTTCTTCAGGAATGGCAGTTCACTGAAAATTAAACCAATGCTTGCTGACGGGAAGAAAAAACTGTTGTTTTCTTTCGGCAGAGTTGTTGACCACTCATTCCTTCCTGTGAAACCCAGATAGATCATACTTCTGTATGATAACTGCAAGTCACCATATAATGCAGCAGTGCGATATTTTGTTGTTACTTCCCGCACAAGCTGTGAAGATGTGTTTGACATATGGTAAAAATCAGGGATAACAAAGGTATTTCCCTGATTATAAAGCTGTTGATTGAAGCTCTGAAATATGTTCTGTCCAACAGTTATGTTTGCATTGAAAAGCGGGAAAAGCTCCCTGCTATAATTAATTGTAAGATCGGAGTTCAGGTTGTTATTGTAATGATGATCTTCCTCCTGCTGTCCATCGGGAGCATTTGCCGATAATAAAGCCATATGCCCGCTTCTTCTGTCAAAATAGATATCTTCACCCAGTCTGTATGTAACTGTCATATCCTTTAGCGGATTATATACCAGCATTGCATAACCAATTACCCTGTCAACCTTATCTGTGAACTGATTCTTGTTCACTGTCCAGTAAGGGTTATCATAGGAAGCAGTATATCTCCGCGGAGAACCGTCTTCATACATATAGGAATCAGGATATTTATATCCGTCAGGACCATGGCCGTTGGCATTGTCAAAGGTAGGTGTACAACGCAGCAAGGTCAGCATAACTCCGGAAGTATTGGAACCCTGCTGCTGCCTGACACCGCCGGAATGGATATAATTTGCACTTGAAGAAACCCTGATCTTGTTTCCTATCCTTGTCTCCCCGGATAATTTAACGGTTGTCTTGCCAAATTTATTCCTGGGGATGATTCCGTTTGATGAATTATTTCCTACAGATAAAAGGAAATTTGCATCGAGGGTCCCTCCTGACAAGGTAAGGTTATTATTGAAAGTCCTTCCTGTCCTGAAGAAATCCCCTGCATTATCATAGGCTATGCCCGGCCGGTCGGCTTTTGCTGATGGATCAGTTGCAAGAACAAGCTTCCCGTTCCTGTCACGGGGATAATCCGTAGCACCGTCAAACCTCATGTCTGAGATCTTCGGGCCCCATGAATAAGGAGTTGTTGTGCTGTAAACCCCATTGTATCCCTGTGCATACATCATCTGCATCTCGGGTAACTTGTTAACCTGATCAAGTGCTACTGAGGAGGAGAAGCTTACGGCTATCCTGCCTCCGGTGTCTGCGCCCTTCTTTGTCGTAATTATAATAGCCCCGTTACCTGCTCTCATTCCATAAAGAGCAGTAGCTGCACCGCCTTTAAGAACAGATATACTCTCGATGTCATCAGGATTAACATCTATAGCCCTGTTAGAGTAATTGACCCCCTGAGTGAGATTATTCCTTCCATCATCAGGATTACCGGAATAATCCATTGAATTATCAATAGGTACCCCGTCAATAACAAATAATGGCTGGTTATTCCCTGAAATTGAATTCTGGCCGCGAATAGTTATAAAGGATGCAGCTCCGAGAACACCTGCTGAGCTTGTAATATTTACTCCGGCAACTCTTGAGCTTATGGCGGAGAGCATATTGCCGGTCTTGGCTTTATTTATTGCCTCTCCTGTAACATCCTGAACAGAATATCCAAGGGCTTTCCTTTCCCTTGAAATGCCGATCGCTGTAACAACGACCTCATCAAGTCCCAGAACATCCTGTTCCAGGATCACATCAATAACAGAACGGTTCCCGATTTCAACCTCAAGTTTCTTCATACCAATGTATGTAAAAACAAGAGTTGTGGCATTATCGGGAACAAGCAGGGTGTATTTACCATTGATGTCTGTTGTTATACCAATAGTGGTCCCCTTAACAAACACCGATACCCCCGGCAGAGCACCCTCCCCCTCAAGAGAAGAGGTTACAGTACCTGTAATGGTCCTTTGCTGGGCATTTGCTGATAAAACGAAAGCCCAACAAACCATAAATAGCAAGAGAAGTTTTCTCATGACTTGTAGTTTAGGTTAATAATAAAAACTGAGGAATACCAAGATCCCTTTACTGTCCGGAATGAAAATTAAATAAGGATTTTAATATAGAGGACTCTCAATTAATAGTTGGCCGGAATGGGTTTATAATTGGTAAATAACAGTATACGGATTATTTCACCGCTTATTAACAAACTACTTTTACTTAATCCTATTTTAAGTATTTTTGTTTGCTGGCCAATTATTCTGAAAAATTCCAATTCATGACCGATTTTGCTCACTTACATGTTCATACACAGTACTCAATCCTGGATGGTGCTGCGAATATCCAGTCGCTTGTTGAAAAGGCCAAATCACTGGGGATGGAGGCTCTTGCTATAACCGATCACGGAAACATGTTCGGAGTAAAGGAGTTCCACAATGTTTCAACAAAGAAGGGTATAAAGCCTATAATAGGGTGTGAGATTTATGTTGCAAAGCGATCAATAGGCGAGGTAAATGTAAAAGAGGACAGGTCTGGTGATCATCTTATCCTTCTTGCAAAAAACCTTAACGGCTATAAGAACCTCATAAAGCTCGTTTCAACAGCCTGGACAAAAGGCTTTTATTATAAGCCAAGGGTTGATAAAGAACTACTGCTCAAATACCGGGAAGGACTTATAGCTTCATCTGCATGTCTTGCAGGGGAGATTCCCGATGAGATATTAAACGGCACCCTGGCAGGTGCCGAATCTGCCCTTAAGAGCTACCTCGATATCTTCGGTGAAGACTTTTATCTTGAGCTGCAGCGTCATGAGACTTATGACCCTGATGCTGATATGAGTGTATTCCCTCTCCAGCAGAAGGCTATCGAAGTAATGAAAAAACTTGCTTTGAAGTACAATGTGAAGCTCATCGCTACAAACGACGTCCACTTCATAAACGCAGAAGATGCCGAAGCACACGACAGGCTGATCTGCATAAATACAGCAAAGGATATCGATGATCCCAACCGCCTGAGGTATTCAAAACAGGAATATCTTAAAACCACTGAGGAGATGAAAAAGATCTTCAGCGATATCCCGGAAGCAATTGAAAATGTCGCAGAAGTTGTTGCCAAGATCGAAAAATACAGGCTGGATCATGACCCTGTCATGCCTGAATTTGAGTTGCCTGAAGGATATTCTGACAAAGATATGTATTTAAGACATCTTACATATCAGGGTGCAGAGCAAAGATGGGGGGCACTTACAAAAGAACATACAGACAGAATTGATTTTGAGCTTGATACAATTGCCAAGATGGGATTCCCCGGTTATTTCCTTATTGTACAGGACTTCCTCGATGCAGCAAGAAGAATGGGAGTATCTGTGGGGCCCGGCAGGGGATCTGCCGCAGGCTCTGCCGTGGCATATTGTCTCAGGATAACCGACATAGATCCGATCAAATACGGTCTTCTCTTTGAGAGATTCCTTAATGTCGACAGGATCTCAATGCCTGATATTGATATCGATTTTGATGAAGACGGAAGAGAATCGGTGCTGAAATATGTTGTGGATAAATACGGCCATGACAAAGTTGCTCATATAATAACATTCGGATCAATGGCAGCTAAAATGGCTATCAGGGATGTTGCAAGGGTACAGAAGCTCCCTCTCCCTGATGCCGACCGCCTGGCCAAACTTGTTCCTGAAAGACCCGGTATCACTCTTACCCAGGCTTACGCAGAAGTTCCCGAGCTGGCAAGAGAAAGAGAATCTTCAAATAAGCTAATATCACAAACACTTAAATACGCAGAGGTCCTCGAAGGTTCGATACGCCAGACAGGAGTACATGCATGCGGCATAATAATCGGCAAGGATTCACTTGATAACTATATACCTATCTGTACTGCCAAGGATGCTGAACTGTATGTAACTCAGTTTGAGGGAAGCCATGTGGAGTCAGTCGGCCTGCTAAAAATGGACTTCCTCGGATTGAAGACTCTTTCAATAATAAGGGATGCCATTGAAAACATCAAGAAATATAAAGGCGTCGGGATCGATATTGACAAGATCCCTCTTGATGACAAAAAGACCTTTGAATTGTTCAGCAATGGAGAAACTACAGGTATATTCCAGTTTGAATCTTCCGGGATGAAAAGATACCTGAGAGAATTATTGCCCAACAGGTTTGAGGATCTTGTCGCAATGAACGCCCTTTACAGGCCGGGACCAATGGAATATATCCCGAAATTCATAAAAAGAAAAAATGGAACCGAAAAGATAGATTACACTCTCCCCGTGATGGAGAAATACCTGAACGATTCTTACGGTATAACTGTATACCAGGAACAGGTAATGCTTCTTTCCCAGGAACTGGCAGGATTTACAAAAGGGGAAGCAGATTCCCTGCGAAAATCAATGGGGAAGAAGAAAAAATCAATAATGGATGAGCTGAAGCTCAAATTCATCGAAGGTTGCGCAAAAAATGGCTATGACGAAACAATAGTAAGTAAGATCTGGGCCGACTGGGAAGCTTTCGCCCAGTATGCCTTCAATAAATCACATTCAACATGTTATGCCCTTGTAGCTTACCAGACAGGCTATCTTAAAGCACATTACCCTGCTGAATTCATGGCGGCGGTACTAAGCCGTAATATAAGCGATATAAAAAAAATTACAGTCTTCATGGATGAGACCCGGAGAATGGGAATGGAAGTCCTGGGACCAGATGTCAATGAAAGTAATGTAAAATTCACAGTTAACAAGGACGGGAATATCCGTTTCGGGCTGGGAGCAATAAAAGGAGTCGGGGAAAGTGCCGTTCTTCAGCTTATTGAAGAAAGAGAAAAAAACGGATTTTATAAAAGCATATATGATCTTGTAGAAAGAGTCAACCTTAATTCGCTTAATAAAAAGAATCTTGAAGCAATGGCTGTAGCCGGAGCATTTGACTGCTTTCAGGATATAAGCAGATCACAGTATTTTGCACTCGACACAAAAGGCTCCAGCTTTATAGAAAGCCTTATCAGGTTTGGGAATAATGCAAAGATTATAAAGAATTCATCAGGTCAGACCCTTTTTGGAGATGCAGGCGGCGGCTTTGGTCTAATAAAACCCGAGCCGACTACATGTCCTGACTGGCCCAAACTTGAAAAGCTGAACAGGGAGAAAGAAGTAATAGGTATATATCTCTCCTCCCACCCTCTCGATGATTTCAGACTCGAATTGAGCATCTTCACAACTGCAACACTGGCTGATCTCCAGAATATGAGGGATTATCTCGACAGAGAGGTTGTGGTTGCCGGGATGGTTACAGATACTAAGAACGGAATAGGTAAGAACGGCAAGCCTTATGGTTCGTTTACCTTGCAGGATTATACGGATTCATTCAGGTTCATAATGTTCGATAAGGATTATATCGATAACAGTAAATTCTTTATCACAGGCTATTATCTGCTTGTAAAAGGCAAAGTGCAGAAGAGAAAGTTCAGGGATGATGAGCTGGAATTCAGTATCAAAAAGATAAACTTATTATCAAGCGTGAAAGATGAACTCATCAGGAGCGTTACACTTAAAATTAATGCTGAGATAATTAGTCCTGAGCTGATAGAGGAACTAAAAGACCTGGTCAGTGATAATAAAGGTGCAACAGAGCTTAAATTCATGTTCATAGATAATGAGGATAAGGTCTCTCTTCCAATGTTTTCAAGGACTCTCAGAGTAAGACTGAACAATGAGTTTATTTCTTACCTCGACGATCATCCGGGTATTGAATATAAAGTTAATTAGCTATATTTATCACCGGCATTTTTACTGAAATAATTAAAATTATTCTTTATGGCAATAGAGGTAAATGACAGCAATTTTGAAGAAGTCGTGATCAAATCCGACAAACCGGTTGTAGTTGATTTCTGGGCGGAATGGTGCGGCCCCTGCAGGATGATTGCACCATCTATCGAAGATATGTCTACCGAGTTCTCAGAAAAAGCTGTTGTGGCTAAATGTGATGTTGACAACAGTCCCCAGGTAGCTATTAAATACAGTATCAGGAATATCCCTACCGTGCTATTTTTCAAAGACGGTAAAATTGCCGATAAACAGGTTGGTGCTGTCCCAAAAAACGTCCTTGTGAACAAACTGCAAAGCCTTCTCTGAAAGATCTAGAGGTTATTAAAAGCCATCCAGGAAAATGACTGTTTGTATTTTTGCTGCATCAAGCAGCAGGATAGATAACAAGTATGCTGAGGCCGCCTCTGAGCTTGGTTACTTATTTGCCCGGGCAGGGATTGACGTTGTATTCGGCGGAGGAGGTATAGGACTGATGGGGAAAATCGCCGACACAATATTGTCTGAAGGAGGCAGGATAACAGGTGTCCTCCCTTCATTTATGAAAGATGAAGGATGGGGTCATCATGGATTGGATGAAATGATAATTACAGACGACATGAGTGAAAGAAAAAGGAGGATGTTTGAGATGTCTGATGCTGTTGTTGCCCTGCCTGGAGGTGTGGGAACCCTAGAAGAACTGACGGAAGCAATCACACTGAAACAGTTAAGTCTTTTTCACGGACCAATAATAATTCTGAATACGCTTGGTTTTTATGACAAGTTCTTTCAATTCATCGACCATATGGTTAAGAACCACTTTATGAGATTTGAGCATCAAGGGATATGGGAGATAGTAAGAACGCCGCAGGAGGTTATAGATACCCTGGGGAAAAGATCTGATAAGGAGAACTGGCGTAAAATTGCCAGGATCTAGCGCGCCGGGATACGCATGCCAAAAAACAGCATGTCATCAACCTGTGGAAGATCTCCTTTCCACTCCAGAATTGTCTTCTTAATAATCTCCCTTTGTTCGTCAACAGGAAGCTGATATATTGACAGCAATAATCGCTTTATGTTACCAGATTTGAATTTCTTGACTTCCTTTGAGCCGAACTGATCGGCATAACCATCAGAGCACATATAGATCATGTCGCCCGCTTTGATTTCAATTACCTGGTTAATAAATGTTTTCTCATCCTGCTGCGTTGACATCCCTATAGAAAACCTGTCGCCTTTGTAAACAGACAGCTGCCCGTCACTTACAATATAAAGCGGATTGAAGGCTCCTGCAAACTCAAGGATATATTTCTTCCTGTCGAAGGTGACAAGCGCCAGGTCCATTCCATCGTTTATTGTTTCCTCATTCCTTTGCTTAAGGGCCTTGACAACTTCTTCATTAAGCTTATCAAGTATCTCGCCCGGATGAACTATTCCATATTCCTTTACAACTTTGTCGAGCGAATTATGTCCTATTATCGACATGAATGCACCTGGCACACCATGCCCTGTACAGTCGCAGGCTGCTATGAACCGTAGATCGCCGGCGGAATACATCCAGTAGAAATCACCGCTCACAATATCCTTTGGCAGGTAGAACACGAAAGTATCAGGGAAAGTGTTATCCATCGGCAGCATTGCTCTCTGTATCCTCTCTGCGTATCTGATGCTTGCGGTAATATCCCTGTTTTTCTCTTCAATTTCTTTGCTTTTCTGAACTACTTCAGCTGTTCGTTCCACAACTTTCGCTTCCAGGATTTTCTTTTCTCTTATCAGGTTCTTCTCACGTATCTTTATATAGATGATGATACCTGCAGCTGCCATCAGGATGGCGCTAATAATGAACCAGGGGCTTTTGTAGAATGGTTGTTTTATTACAAATGAATATTCAACAGGATCTTCGTTCCAGTAACCATAACCGTTTGAAGCCATTACCCTGAATGTGTAATGACCGGGAGGAAGGGAATAATCCTGCATTGTTTCTCCGCTGGCGGGTTTCCATCCCGGATCAAAGCCCCTGAGCATAACCTTAAATTTCACTGCATCCGGCTCCATAAGGCTTACACAGTAGTAATTAAATAGAACTGCGTTTTCTTTAAAACTTAGTTTCAGGCCATCTTCCATTCTCCTGGGACTGTAATTCACTTCCATCCTGCTGATGTGGACAACCGGTTCTTTAATAACGGGAGGCATCCGTTCCGGATCCAGCATTGTAATACCATTAGCTGTTCCAAACCACAGGTTCCCCTGGCTGTCTGAGAGTGAAGCGTTAAGGTTCGTTTCAATACCTGAGAAACCGTTCCTCCTGGTGAAAAAAGTAATGGTGCTGTCCTTAAGGTTATACCTGTTCAGACCGTTATTTGTCCCGATATAGAGAAAGTCGTTTCCTTCGGGCTGAAGCAATTTTATATTGTTTGAAAGCAGGCCGGTCTCTTCTGTCAGGCTCAATACAACACTATCGTCCTTAAGAGATATAAGGCCGCTTGTTGTTCCGATCCAGATATTACCGTCTGCTGTCTGTGTAATTGCCTTGGGAATGTATTCTTCTCCAATGCTTATCTTCCTGAATTCGCCTTTTATGGGATCATATTTCGTAAGGCCAGATTTATTTTCCGATCCTATCCAGATATTGTTATCCTTATCACAGAAAAGCGCTGTGACCGATGTCCCGACCAGTCCGTTTTCCTGTGAAAAATATGATATTTCATCCTTATTACTGTCATACATTACAAGCCTGTCCATATTTCCTATCCATAACCTGTTGTCATTGTCAAGAATAAGCGCAGTAATTATTGCATTGACATGCAGATAACTGTTGATCCTGGTATCATAAGTAAACCTCTGGTTGTTAATTTCATACCTGGATAGCCCTGATCCGTCGGTACCTATCCATATTGTACCTGCCCTGTCTGATTCAATAAATCTTATTTTTGATCCTGCTGCCTTTAAAGACTGGACCTTATTCCCGTTCCCGGCAGCGGGTGAATACAAGGATATTCCTGAATTTGTTCCTATCCAGTATCTTCCAATTTCATCCTGCTCAACAGCAAAAACATTCTTGTCCGGAAGAAATTTTTCATCAGACCAGGTCAGAAAATGATCTCCCTTATAAATGCTGATCCCGCTATAATGATCTGCAATTATCATATTTTTTTCCTTATCCTCAACAATACAGTGTATTGAAGTTGCTTCAAGGCCGTTTGACTGATCATATACCTTTATCTTTTCTCCCTCAAAAACAGTAATACCGCCTCCGAAGGTACCAACCCAAATATTTCCCCTGTAATCTTCTGTTATGTATGATATCATATTCCTTGATAATCCGTCTCTCACATCAAAGACCCTCATCTTCCCGGAATCAACATCATATTTATATAAGCCTCCGTTATGTGTTCCGTACCAGTAATTACCCCTGCTGTCCTGAAACATAACTATTATATTGAAAAACTTTGTAAGGCCCTGGGGATTGAAAGTCTCGAAATTATTCTGAGAAGGGTTGAATTTCTTTATTCCTGCATATGATGTTATACAATATAAATTATCATCATTATCAATACAGGTCCCCGATATCTGATCGCTGAGGCCATCCTTCCCCATAAATTGTTTGCCTCTGAGAACTGTATCGCCTCTTTGAGGGAAAGAAGTCAAAATAGCACCATTATTCATCGTTGTGACCCAGATATTTCCCTTAAGCTGCCTTATACTTGTTATATCTCCGTCGATAGATATTGAATCATACTTCAGTTTAAAGAATCTGCCTTCGTCAAATAATGAGATCCCTCCATTAAGGTGGCCAAACCATATCCTTCCGAGAGTGTCTTCGGTCATGCTGAAAACACCACCTCCTGCCATACGCCGTGCTGCAGTAAAGTTCTCAAATCCTGACCCGTCAAATCTTGACACCCCGCTTTCAGTTCCGATCCATATCCAGTCATTCCTGTCCTGGATCATTGTATATACTTTTGATGAGCCAAGACCCTGCTCAACACCATATTGTTCGAAAAAGAAGGTCTGTGCTTCAAGCAGACAGCCGGACAATAAGATCAGGAAGGTCAATAAACAGGAAGATCTTATGACCTTTTTCAGAAAAAGCAGAAATACAGGATTCATTCGTGTTATTTAGCTATAAAGAAGAATGTTCCATCCTCATCCTTAAGTCCGGTAATTTTACCGAATTTTGGTTTTTGCTGATTATTATTGCCAACCGCTGTAGCCACTTTCATCACTATCTCTTCAATGGGAATACAGGCATTTGGGTTATTAGTCAATGCCGAAGCAAATGTTCTTGTAAATTGTGAATCATCAACAGCAAGTTCATATCCTGCTGAAGATAAAACCTGGGATGATTTAAACTGAGTTGCCTGCCAGTCGTCGCAGCTTCTCTTTTTAAGGTCGGACCTCATAGCCTGATAGAAACTGGGACCTGATTCGCATGCATCTGTTACAACAAGGGTATGGGTAAGATACACTAGATAGGTCTCCATTGAAGCTCTCAAAGTATTGAGGTTGAAATATGTAAATTCATCATCCCTTTTTGCATCAACCGGGATCCAGTAACCAACATCATTTATAAATTTACCATGACCTGCATACCATACCAGAATCGATTTGACCTGGTTCGTTCTTATAAGATCCCTGAGCTCAATAGCAAAGAATTTCTCCATTTCGGCCTTTGTCATGTTCTGCTTACGGATGTAATTATGGATCTGATAGCCCGAAAATGCCTGCATCATTAAATTATAATCCTTAAGGGGACCATCCAGACTTGCAAATGTAGTATACTGAGAATTCTCAATGAAAACGACCCATGTTTTGCCCATTGGATTCGTCTGTGCAAGATTAGCGCCTTCCCTGTTAAGGTTGAATTCATCCGTTTGTCTGTTCCCGTAAATATCCTCAACTTCGACGACTATCTTATTCTTATTCAGAACATCAACTGTAGCAGTGAATACTGGATTCAACTCGTTAAGAGGATAACTTGCTGTAACTCCTTCTATGAATATTGATTTAATTTTGCTCTCATCATTTATCTTCCCCTGAATGAACAAGGAAGGGGAGTTATTATCGAGATAGATCCTGCGGTCATCAGATGCATAGGGAGCCATAATACTTATCTGAGGTGGATTGGTCTCTGTACGGAAGATCTCATATGCAATTCTCCGGAGATTATCATAGTCGTCATATGCTGACAGTTTTATTGAATCAATCCCGCTGACATTGACATTGGAGAAGAATTCATATTCACCGTTCTTCTCTATAAGTGTGATGTTTTCCTTATTGATTGCCAATGATTTTATTTTGCTTTTGTCCTTTATTTTCCCTGTGATAAGCAGTGTATTATTATCTCCCCGTAATTCAATACGGCCGTTACGGGGCTCAGGGTTGATTACTGTGATTTCAGGCGGAACATTTTCCCTGTTAAGTTCATAAAGGCGGTTCTGTGATTCCTTAAGCAGTTTGCGTGCCTGCTGATTGAATTCAGAAAGTTCGGTGATCTTTCTGTAATCATCCATTGCCTTGTCATAATTCATAATATCCTCATACGATCTTGCCCTGGCAAAAAATGCATCAGGATTAGCCGGATTCATTGAAATGTATTTCGTAAAATCATTTATTGCATTTGTTGGCTGATTGAACTCCTGGTAACAATTTCCCCTGAAGAGATAAAAATCCGGATTATCAGGATCAATAAGTATGCTTCTTGAAATATCATTGATAGCGCTCACATGATCAAAGTTCCTTCTGTAAACTTTGCTTCTCATCAGATAAGCGTCAGTGTTCCTTTCATCATTTTTTATTATTTCGTTGCATTGCTTCAGCGCTCCTTCCGTATCATTGTTTCTGAGAAGCAGTTCGGCAAGAGCAAGCCTCGGTTCGGGTATTTTCTTACTTTTGGATACCGCCTTTTCGAACTCTTTTTTTGCAAATATGTCATTGTTAAGCCTTGTATAAATAAGTCCCCGGTAGTAGTAATTCATCGGGCTGTCCTTTGTAAGTATTGCAGTATCAGAAGTTCTTAATGCCTGATCATATTTTTCAAGGCCTATAAGAGTGATTACTTTCTCGGGATATATTGCACTGTTCCTTTTCTCAATTGCAGAAGCTCTGTTAAGGTGTGATAATGCTTCAGAATAATTGCCAAGCCTGTTGCATATTGTTCCTAGATCTATCAATGCATCAACATACCTGGGATTGAAGACCAAAGCTTTTTCAAAATCAGCTTTTGCCTCATCGTTTTTCTTAAGTGAAACATATGATCTTCCCCGTGCACAGTAATATTCTGCATTTGACGGTTCAGCTGCTATAGCTTCAGAGAACTGAGCAACAGCATCATCATACCTCATTTTATCATGGAACTCCAGCCCTGCCTTGTAAAACCTTTTCCCGTTCTGACCGAATGAGCAAATCCCAGTTGTGATCAGCAATATTGTGATAAGAACAACCCTGCTTTTCATGATTATCTGAATGAAATAAGAATTATCTTATATCAAAAATAAGTTATTTCCGGCAAATATCAATCACCGAAAGATGTTAATCAACTTCATTTACAACCACTTTAAGCGTACTTCTGCTGAACTCTTCAATTGAGATCACTTCCCCTTTTATAGAAGGAGCCGGCACGCCATCAACATACAGATCCTTACCATAGAAAATCCTGGCTTCATCCCAGAATCCCGTTGAGATGAAATGATCAAGAACCTTATATCCTCCCTCGATAAACATTGACTGGATCCCTTCTTTAAACAGATGATCTGCTATCTGTTTTGCAGATATCATTTCCCTGTTTAAAGTAACTGCAGTTGCTCCTTTGAGTTTTAATTCACCCTTGTAAGTGAAAACCAGGTTCCTGCCCGGCATCCTGAATACGTTACGATCCGGCCCAAGATCACCTGAACCTGACAGAATTGCCCTGACAGGATCAGCACCTGCCCATTCCCTTACATTCAGCCTTGGATCATCCTTTTTAATTGTAAGGGCTCCGGCCATAATAAGCTGCTCGGAAGATCTCCACTTGTGTACAAGTACTCTTTCAGCTTCACCGGTGATCCATGCCGGTTTCTGACCTGACTGTTCATCCCTTCTGAAGTCAATAAATCCGTCTGCGCTCTGCGCCCATTTAAGTATTATATAAGGTCTTTTCTTCTCATGAAATGTAAAGAATCGCCTGTTGACCCAGCGGCTTTCATTTTCAAGGACACCTGTAATAACCTCGCATCCGGCATCTATGAGTTTCTGAATACCCTTCCCTGCAACATTTGCACTGGTGTCTTTTGCACCAATAATAACCTTCTTTATTCCGGATCCTATAATCAGATCCGCACAGGGAGGGGTCTTTCCAAAATGGGAACAGGGCTCCAGGTTAACATACAAAACAGAGCTCTTTAACAGCTCCCTGTCAGTGACCGAATTTATTGCATTGACTTCCGCATGTGGTCCTCCGGCCTTAAGGTGATAACCTTCACCTATTATAATACCATCATTAACTATTACACATCCAACAACAGGATTGGGGTAAGTAAAGCCCTGAGCCTTATCTGCAAGCTCAAGACAGCGTTTCATAAATTTAAGGTCTTCGTCTTCCCCCATTCTGACGAAAGTATTAATTTTGATTTATGGGCTTCAATATACAAACAATACGAGACATTAAAACCTGGTTTGCCAGTGAACTTAAGGACTTTTACCCGGAACCTGAAATAAATGCATTCATTAACATCATAGTCAGGAGTGTTCTGGGATCGTCGAAACTGAATGCTCTTGCTTTCCCGGAAACCCGCCTGACAAACAGTCAATCCCGTGAAATAATGAGCATATGCAGGCAGCTCAGAACAGGTAAACCCCTGCAGTATATTCTGGGAGAAACCATTTTTTATAATCTGACAATTAAGGTAAACAGTAATACGCTTATCCCCCGCCCTGAAACTGAAGAGCTTGTCGATCATATAATAAAGGAGAATAAAGGATTCAGCGGCACTGTTGTCGATGCCGGCACAGGGACAGGCTGCATTGCTGTTGCACTTGCAGTAAACCTTCCCGGAGATGATGTTTCAGCTTTTGACATATCAGAAGAAGCTGTTAAAACAGCTGAAGAGAACGCGGTATTAAATAAGGCCCATGTCGGTTTTTTCGTAGCCGACATCCTGGATCCTGATCCCCGCCTGTTCAGCAAGGCAGATATCCTTGTAAGCAATCCGCCTTATGTGACCGAATCAGAAAAGAAATATATGGATCGTAATGTACTTGATTTTGAGCCGCACTCTGCTTTATTTGTACCTGATAACGATCCTCTTGTCTTTTACAGGGCTCTGATAATGCTTGCGAAAATGATACTTAATCCCGGCGGAAGATTATATTTTGAAATAAACGAGAGTATGGGATCTCATCTCTTAAAACTTCTTTGTTCAAACGGATACAGTGACACTGAAGTCATAAAGGATATAAACGGAAAAGACAGAATAATCAAAGGAATAAAACATGGCTGATACTGACCTTATTAAAATCGCCACAAAAAAGGCAATGGAGCTCTGCTCAAAAAGGGAATATTGTGTTTCTGATATCACCGGGAAGCTTATATCCTGGAGTATTTCTGAGAATGATGCTGAAAGGATAATCAGGGCCCTTACAAGTGAAAATTTCATCAATGAAAAGCGCTATTCTGAAGCTTTTGTGAAAGACAAATTCAATCACAATAAATGGGGAAAAGTTAAGATCGCGTCTCATTTACGTGTTAAATCAATTCCTGATGAACTTATACGTCAGGCATTGGATTCTATTGATGAAGACCTGTATAAAAAGCGGGTGAGAGAAATTGTGCTTGAGCACAGAAAATCAATAAAGGCAAAGAATCTTTACGACCTTAAGGGGAAACTTCTCAGATATGGCCTTTCAAAAGGATTTGAAAGCAGCCTGCTTTATGATATTCTAAATGAAGTGGAATGACTTTTTAAATGATTTTCAGGAATTGTTAATGTAATCTCTAAAATCGCTTGAAAATCAATTTATTTACCCCTACCCCAAGCTACCCTTTATACACATCTTACTTTAATAAATATTTATATGCTAGAAGGAACCCATTAAATCTGTCCAAAAACCTGTCAAATCCATCCTTAATTGTGATATAACCGGG